>JAKFVP010000365.1 GCA_021732175.1 Bradyrhizobium sp. | reverse complement strand
GGGATTGAAAGTCGATGCGCCTGCGCTGGCGCCGGCGGTGGTGCCCATAACCGTTGCCATCCTGCTCGGCCTGTTCGCCATCCAGAAGCGGGGAACCGAGTTCATCGGCGGCATCTTCGGGCCCGTGATGCTGGGCTGGTTCGTCGTGATCGGACTGCTCGGCATCCGCGGCATCGTCATGGCGCCCTCGGTGCTCGCGGCGCTCAATCCGCTCTATGCCTTCAACTTCCTCGTCAGCAACAACTTCCACATCGGCTTTGCCGTGCTGGGCGCGGCCTTCCTCGCGGTCACCGGCGGCGAAGCGATGTATGCCGACATGGGTCATTTCGGAAAAATCCCGATCCGCCTCGCCTGGTTCACCGTGGCGCTACCCGGCCTCGTGCTGAACTATTTCGGACAGGCGGCGCTGCTGATCACCGATCCCACGGCGATCGATCACCCCTTCTTCCAGCTCGCGCCGGACTGGGCGCACTATCCGCTGGTCGCGCTGTCGGCCCTCGCGACCGTCATCGCCTCGCAGGCGATCATCTCCGGCGTCTACTCGCTGACGCAGCAGGCAATCCAGCTCGACTTCCTGCCGCGTATGTACATCCAGCACACCACCAGCCATTCGAGGGGCCAGATCTACGTGCCCGTCGTGAACTGGTTGCTGGCGGCCGCGACACTCGGGGCGGTGATCGGCTTCGGCTCGTCCGAGGCGCTGGCCGGCGCTTACGGCGTTGCGGTCTCGCTGCTGATGGCCATCACCACGCTGCTGGCGGCGCTGGTGGCGCTGCGGTGGGGTTATTCGCCGGTCCTGGTGGTCGCGGTGAACGGCTTCTTCTTTGCAATCGACTGCATCTTCTTCGCCGCCAACTCCGTCAAGCTGCATGAGGGCGGCTGGTTTCCGCTGCTGCTCGCCGGCGTTATCGCTTTCCTGATGCTGACGTGGCGCGGCGGCGTAAAACTCGTCGAGAGCGCCCGCGGCCGGCTGCGCCAGCCGGAGGAAGAATTGATCGACACCGCCGTCAACCATTGCCGAGGGCGCTTGCCCGGGACAGCGGTGTTTCTCACTTCGTCGCGCCGCGGCGTGCCGCTCGCATTGACGCAGTTCATGAAGCACAATCGCGTGCTGCATGAACGCGTGCTGCTGGTGACGGTGCAGATCGAGGAATCTCCGCATCTCCCGGATGAGGAACGGGTCGAGGTGATCGAAGTTACTCCCGGCATTACCCGCGCGGTCCTGCATTACGGCTTCATGCAGTATCCTGTCATCTATGACGGCCTCGCCCTCGCCTGCGAGCAGGGCAAGCTGCCGGGCATCGACCTCTCCAACGTCACCTACTTCGTCGGCCGCGAAACCATCATCCCGCGCGAGGATATCCCGGGCATGTGGGTGTGGCGTGAGGCGATATTCGCCTTCCTGCAGCGCAATGCCGAACACTCGGCCGCGTTCTTCGGCGTGCCGCCGCGGCAGGTCGTGGAGTTCGGCACGGAGATCGAGATCTAACGCCATCGTCTCTGCGCAGACCCGCCGCGCAACCCTGCCCTTGCTCCGGTCCGCCGGTTTCACGCATATGTGCCCGACCAATTCCGACACGGAGTGAATGCGCGGTGGCCAGCACCCTATTCGACAGCGCTCTTTTTCGCGACGTCTTCACGACGCCGGCGATGCGGGCGGTCTTTTCCGACGACGCCCAGCTTGCCGCCTTTGTGAAGGCTGAGGTGGCGCTTGCCGTCACTCAGGGCGAAACCGGCGTCATTCCGCGTGAGGCCGCAGAGGCGATCGCACGGCAGGCTCCTACAATTGCACTCGACCGCGAGCAACTGAAGCATGACACCGAGAACGTCGGTTATCCCATCGTCGGCCTCGTTCGCCAGCTTTCGCAATCGCTCGGCGAGGCCGGGCGCTATGTGCATTGGGGCGCGACCACCCAGGACATCATGGACACGGCGGCGGTGCTGCAGCTGCGCGAGGCCGTTGCGTTGATCGAAGTCCAGCTCGCGGATGTCATGACGGAGCTGGCGCGGCTCGCGCGCCTGCATCGCGACACCCCAATGGCGGGGCGAACCCATCTACAGCAGGCGCTGCCGATCACCTTCGGGCACAAGGCCGCTATCTGGCTGTCGTCGCTGCAGCGTTTGGCCGAACGACTGCAGCAAGCCAAGCCGCGCGCCCTACAGGCGCAGCTCGGCGGCGCGGCGGGAACGCTGGCTTCCCTCGGCGACCGCGGCCTCGATGTGCGCGCGGCCTATGCCCGCGCGCTTGATCTGGCCGAGCCTGACATCACCTGGCATGTCGCGCGCGACGGGCTGGTCGAGATGGTGCAGGCGCTCGCCACCATCTGCGGCGCGCTCGGCAAGATCGGTTACGACGTCATGATCCTGATGGCGAACGAGATCGGCGAGGTGTTCGAGCCGTTCTCCTCGCATCGCGGCGCCTCCTCGACCATGCCGCAGAAGCGCAATCCGATCTCGTCGGAGATCATGCTGGCGAATGCCAAGATGTCGCGCGACGCCGCCACGCTGATGCTCGACTGCATGGTCCAGGATCTCGAGCGCGCCACCGGGCCGTGGCATGGCGAGTGGTTCGCGCTGCCGCAGGCCTGCCTGCTCACAGCCGGATCGCTCGCGCAGGCGCAGTTCATGCTTTCGGGGTTGATCGTCGATCCCGAGGCGATGAAGCGAAATCTCGGGTCGACCCGCGGCCTGATCGTGGCTGAAGCGGTCATGATGGGGCTTGCCCCCGCGCTCGGCCGCCAGCGCGCCCATGACGAGGTCTATGCCGCCTGCCGCGATGCGGCTACGAGCGGCGCAGCACTTCTGGATGCCTTGCTGAAGCGGCCGGCGGTCGCGTCGGCGCTGCCGCGCGATCAGCTCGCTGCGCTATGCGAGCCGTCGAACTATCTCGGCACCGCGGGCGCGATGGTCGACCGCGTCCTCGCCCGACAAGACAGGCGATAGCCCAGCCCACCAGCCGGGGCTAGGCCGTCTTCCTATAAACCCGGCGTTATTCGGGCAGTCCGGCTCGTCGCAATCCTTCTTCGTATCGCGCGAGGTCATCAGCGTGCCAGGGGCCCAGCGCGTCTTTGAGAGCGGAGACACGCAGCATGGGATTGAGTTGCCGCAGCCGAGCCACTGCCTTGTGTGCTTGCTCCGACCGTCCCGCCATTGCGTTGCTTGCGGCGGCCATACGTAGTCCGGGTTGATAGTCCGGATTGTCCTGCAATGCCGTTGCAGCCCACGATGCGGCCCCATCATAGCGGCCCAGGAAGAAATGTGCAGCCGCGGTCCCGGCTCGCATCCCGCTCATTCGCGGATCAAGTGGGTTTAGGCGCATGGCACGCGCGAAGCGCTCGATCGCCGCTTCCGGCTCGCGAAGCCAGTTTTTGGCCCAACCACCGTAAAACCATGCCTCGGCCAAATTGGAATTGAGCAAAAGCGCTCGATCGATTAAGGCGGCGCCTACCCCAAGATCGCGAACAACATACACTAGCGCATTCCCGCCAGCGGCAAGCGCGATCGCGTCATCCTTGCCCAACTCAACCGCTCGCTGGGAGAGCCTCGTCACTTCAGCAATGTCGTTCGCTGAGTTTGAAAACCAGCCATTAATCTTGGCCCAGACCCAGCACAAGGCAGCAAAGGCGTAGGCTGACGCAAAATCCGGATCGAGTTCGATCGCGCTGTTGAACAGGCGCAATGCCTCGTCGTTCGCTTGCTGGCTACCAAACTGATAATAACTGGCCAAACCGCGTAAATAGAGAGCATAGGCGTCGAGACTCTCGGTCGGCTTGCGCTTGGCACGCTCGATCTCGGCTCTTTCCACCGCCGGCGCGATCGCCCCGACAACGCTCTCGGTCACCTGGTCTTGCAGATCGAAGATGTCGCCGAGACCACCATCAAACCGTCCTGCCCAAAGATGTGCCCCGGTGGCGGTATCGGCAAGCTGCCCGGTGATGCGCACCCGGTTTGCCGCTTTGCGTACGCTGCCCTCCAACACGTAGCGCACCCCAAGCTCGCGCCCGACCTGCTTCACGTCGACAGCGCGTCCCTTGTACGTAAAGCTGGAGCTGCGGGCGATGACAAACAGCGGCTTGAAATGAGATAGGGCCGTAGTGATCTCCTCGACCATTCCATCGGCAAAGTAATCCTGTTCTGGATCGGAGCTCAAGTTCGTGAACGGGAGAATAGCGATCGAGGGCTTGTCTGGCAGCGTGAGGGTTTGCCTCGGCGTTTCCATCAGGTTATCGGCGATTGCCGCGCCTGCGGCTGCCCGTGCTTCCCGCACTGGTCCGACGAAACGGAAGCCCTTGCGCGGCAAGGTTTTGATGAGGCGCTGTTCCTCACCGGAATCGTCGATTGCGTTCCGCGCGGCATTTAGGCGGGTCGTCAGTGCCGCATCGGACACGCTGCGCCCCTTCCAGATGGCGCTGATGAGGTCGTCCTTGCTGACGACGCGCTCCCGGTTGCGGATCAAATAATCGAGGAGGTCGAATACCTGTGGCGTGACGGCGACGACATCAGCCCCGCGATGCAATTCGCGCCGATCGGTGTCGAATGTGTACTCCTCGAAGATATAGCGCAAGCTAGCCATTCCCTTAGGTGGCTCGATTGTCGGGGCACTCGCATCGGCTCCAGCGAAGAATAAGCCGCCGGTAAGGGAAATGTAAGCCGCCTGTCAAGCGGGCCCGCTGGTGCCTTGGCACTCTCCTCGAACTGGAAAACGAGGAGATACCGTCATGTACACGGCTCTTGGCTTAGCAAAACCCAAACAGGCGACGAGACCGACGCAGCGTTTATCCAACCTTCTCGGGAATTGGTGGGGAGCGTTTCAGCAATGGCGCAAGCGCGACAGAATGCGAAACGAATTGTACGGCCTGAATGACAAGGAGCTAATGGATATCGGTATCACGCGCAGCGAGATCGACTATTTTGCCTCGAACCGAGGTATTCACCCGCATGACATCCGATCTACTCAATGATCGTCCGATATCCAGCAGCGGTGAATGGCCGTAGTGGATACGGCCGCATGATCGACACTTCGATTGCCCGCGTGCTCGCGCGACAAGCCCGGCGATAGACCCCAGCGAGTTCAGCTGGGGCAGGCTTCGGCTTATTCGCCGTTCCCGTTCTCGCCGTTGCTCTCTTCTTCCGGGATGTGCTCGACCGAGACGACATGCTCGTCGTCGGCGGTGTCGAACACGATCACGCCCTGGGTGGAGCGGCCGGCGACGCGGATGTCCTCGACGGGGCAGCGGATCAACTGGCCCTTGTCGGTGACCAGCATGATCTGGTCGCTGTCCTCGACGGGGAACGAGGCGACCAGCTTGCCGTTGCGGTTGTTGACGCTCATGGCGACGATGCCTTTGCCGCCGCGCCCCGTCGTGCGGTACTCGTAGGACGAGGTGCGCTTGCCGTAGCCGTTGACGGAGACGGTCAGCACCACCTGCTCCGCCGCCGACATTTCGGCATAGCGCTCCTGCGAGAGCTGGATCGCGTTCGACGTCTCCTCGGCCTCCGCCTCGGCACCTTCCTCGGCTGCGCCTTCGCCGGCCACGGCGCGGCGCATCTTCTGGTACGCCGAGCGCTCGTCCGAGGTCGCCTCGACATGTCTGAGGATGGCGAGCGAAATCAGCTTGTCGCCTTCCGCCAGCGCAATGCCGCGCACGCCCATCGAGGTACGGCCGGTGAACACGCGCACGTCGGTCACGGGGAAGCGGATGCACTGGCCGCCGGCGGCGGTGAGCAGCACGTCGTCGCGCTCGGTGCAGATCTGCACGTCGACGATGGCCTCGCCCTCCTCCAGCTTCATGGCGATGATGCCGGAGCGGCGGACATCGACGAAGTCGGAGAGCTTGTTGCGGCGAACGGTGCCGCTGGTGGTGGCGAACATCACGTCGAGATTGGCCCAGGAGGATTCATCCTCCGGCAGCGGCATGATCGTGGTGATGCGCTCGCCCTGCTCCAGCGGCAGGATGTTGATCAGCGCCTTGCCGCGCGCGTTGGGCGCGGCCATCGGCAGCCGCCAGACCTTTTCCTTGTAGACCTGGCCGCGCGAGGAGAAGAACAGCACCGGCGTGTGCGTGGAAGCCACGAACAGGCGGCTGACGAAATCCTCGTCGCGGGTCTGCATGCCGGCGCGGCCCTTGCCGCCGCGGCGCTGCGCGCGATAGGTCGACAGCGGCACGCGCTTGACATAGCCGGCGTGGGATACGGTGACGACCATGTCCTCGCGCTGGATCAGATCCTCGTCCTCGACTTCGCCTTCCTGCTCGACGATCACGGTCTTGCGAGGCGTCGCGAACTCGGCCTTGACGTCGGACAGTTCTTTCTTGACGATCTCCTGCACGCGAGCGCGCGAACGCAGGATTTCCAGATAGTCGGCGATCTCGAGCTTGAGCTTCTCGAGCTCCTCGGAGATTTCGTCGCGACCCAGCGCAGTCAGGCGCTGCAGTCGCAGGTCGAGGATGGCCCTCGCCTGCTCCATCGACAGGCGAATGGTGCCGTCGGCATTGATGCGGTGACGGGGATCGTCGATCAGCGTGATCATGGCCTCGACATCCCTGGCCGCCCAGTCGCGCTCCATCAGGCGATCGCGCGCGGTGGTCGGGTCGGGCGAGGTGCGGATGACCTGGATGATCTCATCGATATTGGCAACCGCAATCGCAAGACCCACGAGGATGTGGGCGCGGTCACGTGCCTTGTTGAGCAGGAACTTGGTGCGGCGGGTGACGACCTGTTCGCGGAAGGCGATGAAGAGCGTCAGCAGGTCGCGCAGGTTCATCAGCTGCGGCCGGCCGCCGTCGAGCGCCACCATGTTGGCGCCAAAGCTGGTCTGCAGCGGCGTGAACCGGTAGAGCTGGTTCAGCACCACATCGGGCACGGCGTCCCGCTTGAGCTCGACGACCACGCGGAAACCGTCGCGGTCGGATTCATCGCGCAGGTCGGCGATACCCTCGATCTTCTTCTCCCGCACCAGTTCGGCAATGCGCTCCACCATGGTGGCCTTGTTCACCTGGTAGGGAATCTCGGTGATGATGATCGCCTCGCGATCCTTGCGGATGGTGTCGATCGTCACCTTGCCGCGCATCATGATCGAGCCGCGGCCGAGATGATAGGCGGCGCGGATGCCCTGATGGCCGAGGATGATGCCGCCGGTCGGGAAATCCGGGCCCGGCATGATCTTGATGAGGTCGTCGATTCCGAGCGCCGGGTTGTCGATCAGCGCGATGCAGGCGTCGATGGTCTCGCCCAGATTGTGCGGCGGGATGTTGGTGGCCATGCCGACCGCGATGCCGCCGGCGCCGTTGACCAGCAGGTTCGGGAACTTCGCCGGCAGGACCGACGGCTCCTTCTCCTGGCCGTCATAGTTCGGCTGGAAGTCGACGGTGTCCTTGTCGATGTCGTCGAGCAGGTGCTGCGCGATCTTGGTGAGGCGCGATTCCGTGTAGCGCATCGCCGCCGGCATATCGCCGTCGACGGAGCCGAAATTGCCCTGACCGTCGATCAACGGCACGCGCATGGAGAAGTCCTGCGCCATACGCACCAGGGCGTCATAGACCGACTGGTCGCCGTGCGGATGATACTTACCGATGACGTCGCCGACGGTGCGCGCCGACTTCCGGTAGGTCTTGTTCCACTCGAAGCCATTCTCGTGCATCGCATAGAGGATGCGCCGGTGCACGGGCTTGAGGCCGTCGCGCGCATCCGGCAGCGCACGCGCCACGATCACGCTCATGGCGTAATCGAGGTAGCTGCGCTTCATCTCGTCGAGGATGGATACGGGACGAATATCTGATGGCACCGGCGGCTCGCCGGGCTTGTCATCTTCGGGTTCGGACAAAGGGGATTCCGTGCGTTTTCAGTCGAGAATCATATAGCCCATTTGGGGCTCTATGACCACTTTTTGAAGTCCATGGAAAGCGCTTTTTCCCCTCGTTTTTTCATGGACTTACGGGACCCCTGGACACCCCGGAACCGCGGCCCGGAAGGCGCCCCCCGGGCGGGCCAAATCGGGGCCAATTTCAGGACCCGAAAACCACCGCATGCATGATCCGTCCGGGCATGAAGGTGAACAGGCCGGCGATGATGAGCGCGCCGGCAAACAGCCAGAGCATCGTGATCTTGTGCCGGCGCACATTGTGCCGCCGCGCCGCCACCACGGCGACCACCAGCATGACCGGCACCCAGATCGACAGCAGGTGGATCGGGCTGAACGGACCGACCAGACGGATTTCGTGGATCCACAGCGAGGAGACCGCGACGACCGCCATCAGTGCGACCCAGATCCAGCCCAGCGTCCGGTGCGGCAGCGTGCCCTTGGGCGCGGCAATCTGCACCGCGCCGAGCACGAAAGCTGCCATCGCCGCGAAGGCATGGACGGGAATTTGCGGAGCGGCATCGAGCAGCGGGGCAAGGCTCATGGATGGCTCCAGGCGGTCATTTCCAAGCGGAAACAGTTAGGCCAAACTCCTAATGTAAATATCATTAACATCGGGATTGGTCAAAGCAGTTCCCCGCCCGGAACCGCTTTGGCCTTCGGGCGGCTGACCATTCGGCTAGCTCGTAAAGCTGAGACCTTGGATCAGGCGTCTACAAACCGTAAACGCCCGTCCATTTGCATGAACTTCCGGCCGCGCGATTCAGGCCGGCGCACCGATCCCGTTCAGAACGGGATATCGTCGTTCATGTCGGCGTTGCCACGCCCGCCGCCGGCAGCGGCCACGCGGCGCGGCGCCGGGCTGGAACTGCCGAAATCGCCAGCGCCCTCGTCGGCATAACCACCGCCACCGCCGCCGCTGCGGCCATCGAGCATGGTCAGGGTAGAATTGAAGCCCTGCAGCACGACCTCGGTCGAGTACTTCTCGACGCCGCTCTGGTCGGTGTACTTGCGGGTCTGCAGCGCACCTTCAAGGTACACCTTGGCGCCCTTCTTCAGGTACTGCTCGACGATCTTGCAGAGATTCTCGTTGAAGATCACGACGCGGTGCCACTCGGTCTTTTCCTTGCGCTCGCCGGTGTTCTTGTCGCGCCAGGTCTCCGAGGTCGCAATGCTCAGATTGGCAATCGGCCGCCCGTCCTGGGTGCGCCGGATTTCCGGATCCTTGCCCAGATTCCCGACCAGGATCACCTTGTTCACACTTCCCGCCATCGCCACTCTCCGCTGCAAATCGCTGATCAAACCGGGCCAGCCGCTAAAGGCCGCCTCGCCGCTCCGTCCGCCGACCTATACGCTCAACGGCGCGGCTTTCCCTAAGGTCCAGCCCGAGGCGTCCCGGCTATCCACATATATAGCACTGCGCCCGGGAATGTTCCAGTTTTGTTCCAGAACCTTCGGCCCTTGGACGGCGCGCCGATCCGGGCAACTACGGGAAACCGGCCACCCCTCGCAAAAACGTCCGGAATTCCCAAGTAAATCATTAACTTGCTTGCCGCTTCACTTCGTTGCCGAGTGTTGCATTTGGGAGACGGCTTTGCCGGGGGGAATCCTGTAAATTTCCAACTGGATGGACTAGGCGCTCGCGCCAAAACCGCTTCGGGACCAACGGAAGCGGATAAGAAACCGGAGAGAGCAATGAAGAAGCTTCTGCTGGGTATCGCTGGCGTCATCGCGCTGGCTGCACCGGCGTCTGCTGCGGATCTCGCTGCGCGCCCGTATGCGAAGGCGCCCGCGATGATCGCGGCCGTGTACGACTGGAGCGGTTTCTACATCGGCGTCAATGGCGGCTGGGGTTCGAGCCGCAAGTGCTGGGACAACGTCAACGCGGCCGGCGTGTTCGTCGCCAACGAAGGCTGTCACGATGCGACCGGCGGCGTCGCCGGCGGCCAGATCGGCTATCGCTGGCAGACCGGCAGCTGGGTGTTCGGTGTCGAAGGCCAGGGCGACTGGGCGGACCTGAAGGGCCGCAATCGGAGCCTGTTCTTCCCGACCGCCGACAACCAGTCGCGCATCAATGCGTTTGGACTGTTCACCGGCCAGATTGGCTACGCTTTCAACAATGTGTTGCTCTATGTGAAGGGCGGCGGCGCCGTTACCGACGATAGCTTCCGTACCTTCGCGACGGGCTCCGGCGTTCTTGCCTCGAGCATCGTTAGCGACACCCGCTGGGGCGGCACCGTCGGCGCGGGCCTCGAATTCGGCTTCACGCCGAACTGGTCGGCTGCCGTCGAATACGATCACCTGTTCATGGGCAATCGCACCCACACTTTCACGACCAACGGCCTGCTCGCTCCTGCTGGCATTCAGTTCAACGAGCGCATCAAGCAGGACGTCGATCTCGTCACAGTGCGCGTCAACTATCGCTGGGGCGGCCCGGTCGTCGCCAAGTACTGAGCGACGCACCACACTCTCTTCTGAAAAGGCCGGCCTCGCGCCGGCCTTTTTTGCGCCGCGCAGTTTCCCCCGCGGAACCACCAGCGCTTGCTGACTTCAGCCGCAGGCTTCTGCTGACGCCTGCCGCCAAGGCGCAAAACAACCGTTGATGATTCGCGCGCGGCACTGGAAAATGTGCCCCGTTCTTCCTACGTTCCAGCATAACCTTTGGCGTCAGAGCCCTATTTGCGGCTGCGCCCTCAAATGCATGATCCGGAAAAGTGGCCACCGGTTTTCCGATCCAGATCATGCACAAACAAGAACGGCGCTGCAGCGCCGGGGAATGCCGATATGGATGAAGTGCTCCGCGCCAAGCGCCAACAGAACGCGTCTTCCTCGCGCGCCATCACCATCCGTGGCGCGCGCGAGCACAATCTGAAGAACATCGACGTCGAAATCCCCCGCGACAAGCTTGTGGTGTTCACGGGCCTGTCGGGCTCCGGCAAATCCTCGCTCGCCTTCGACACCATCTATGCCGAGGGACAGCGCCGCTACGTCGAGTCGCTGTCGGCCTATGCGCGCCAGTTCCTGGAAATGATGCAGAAGCCGGATGTCGACCAGATCGACGGCCTGTCGCCGGCGATCTCGATCGAGCAGAAGACGACCTCGAAGAACCCGCGCTCCACCGTCGGCACCGTCACCGAAATCTACGACTACATGCGCCTGCTCTGGGCCCGCGTCGGCATTCCCTATTCGCCGGCCACCGGCCTGCCGATCGAGAGCCAGGTGGTCTCGCAGATGGTCGACCGCGTGCTGGCGCTGCCCGAGGGCACCCGCCTCTACCTGCTGGCGCCGGTCGTGCGCGGCCGCAAGGGCGAGTACAAGAAGGAGCTCGCCGAATACCTCAAGAAGGGATTCCAGCGCGTCAAGATCGACGGCACCTTCCATGAGCTTGCGAGCGCGCCCACGCTGGACAAGAAATTCCCCCACGACATCGACGTCGTCGTCGACCGCATCGTGGTGCGCGCCGATATCGGCCAGCGCCTCTCCGAAAGCTTCGAGACCGCGCTGAAGCTCGCCGAAGGCCTCGCCGTCATCGAATACGCCGATGCGCCCTCGGCGGCCGCCGAGGACAGCAAGAAGAAAACGGCAAAAATCCACGACAAGAGCGGGCCCGAGCGCATCCTGTTCTCGGAAAAATTCGCCTGCCCCGTATCGGGCTTCACCATCCCCGAGATCGAGCCGCGGCTGTTCTCTTTCAACAACCCCTATGGCGCCTGCCCGGAATGCGGCGGCCTCGGCGTCGAGCAGCATATCGACGAGGATCTCGTCATCCCCGACAAGGAGATGACCCTGCGCAAGGGTGCGATCGCGCCCTGGGCCAAATCGTCCTCGCCCTATTATCTGCAGACGCTCACCGCGCTGGGCAAGCACTACAAGTTCACGCTTGATACGCAGTGGAAGGACCTGCCGAAGAAGGTGCAGGCCGTGCTGCTGACCGGCTCCGGCGAGGAAGCCATCAAGTTCTCCTATGAGGACGGCGTCCGCTCCTACGACACCAAGAAACCGTTCGAGGGGGTGATCACCAATCTGGAGCGGCGCTACCGCGAGACCGAAAGCGAGTGGGCGCGCGAGGAACTGGCAAAGTATTTCTCCGACGTGCCCTGCGCCGGCTGTCACGGCTATCGGCTCAAGCCGGAGGCGCTGTGCGTCAAGATCGGCGGCAAGCATATCGGTGAAATCTCCGAACTCTCGGTCAAGCGCGCCGGCGAGTGGTTCGCCGAGGTGCCGAAAGCGCTGAACGATCAGCAGAACGAGATCGCCGGCCGCGTGCTCAAGGAAATCCGCGAGCGCCTGACCTTCCTGCTCGACGTCGGCCTCAATTATCTGACCCTGGCACGCTCCTCGGGCACGCTGTCCGGTGGCGAGAGCCAGCGCATCCGCCTGGCGTCACAGATCGGCTCGGGACTGACCGGCGTGCTCTACGTGCTCGACGAGCCGTCGATCGGCCTGCACCAGCGCGACAACGCGCGCCTGCTCGACACGCTGAAGCGCCTGCGCGACCTCGGCAATACCGTTATCGTGGTCGAGCATGACGAGGACGCCATCCGCCTCGCCGATTACGTGCTCGACATCGGCCCCGGCGCCGGCATGCATGGCGGCCACATCGTGGCCCAGGGCACGCCATCAGATATCATGCGCAATGCGAAGTCGCTGACCGGCAAATATCTCACCGGCGAGCTCGCGGTCGAAATCCCGGAGCGGCGGCCGCCGAACCATCGCCGCACCATCAAGGTGGTGAACGCACGCGGTAATAATCTGAAGAACGTCACGGCGGAAATTCCGCTTGGCCTGTTCACCTGCGTGACCGGCGTCTCCGGCGGCGGCAAGTCGACGCTTCTGATCGACACGCTCTACCGCGCGATTGCCCGCAAGCTGAACAACGCCAGCGAAGGCGCCGCGCCGCACGACCGCATCGAGGGCCTCGAGCATATCGACAAGATCATCGACATCGACCAGTCGCCGATCGGCCGCACACCCCGTTCCAACCCCGCGACCTATACCGGCGCCTTCACACCGATCCGCGAGTGGTTCGCCGGCTTGCCGGAAGCCAAGGCGCGCGGCTACGAGCCCGGGCGCTTCTCCTTCAACGTCAAGGGCGGCCGCTGCGAGGCCTGCCAGGGCGACGGCGTCATCAAGATCGAGATGCACTTTTTGCCGGACGTCTACGTCACCTGCGACACCTGCAAGGGCAAGCGCTACAACCGCGAGACGCTGGAAGTGCTGTTCAAGGGCAAGAGCATCGCCGACGTGCTCGACATGACCGTGGAAGAGGCCGCCGAGTTCTTCAAGGCGGTGCCGCGCGTGCGCGACACCTTCCAGACCCTGCACCGCGTCGGCCTGGACTATATCCATGTCGGCCAGCAGGCCACCACGCTCTCCGGCGGCGAAGCCCAGCGCGTCAAGCTGGCCAAGGAGCTGTCGAAGCGCGCCACCGGCCGCACGCTCTACATCCTGGACGAGCCGACCACGGGCCTGCACTTCCACGACGTCAAGAAGCTGCTGGAAGTGCTGCACGAGCTGGTCGCCCAGGGCAACACGGTCGTGGTGATCGAGCACAATCTCGAAGTCATCAAGACCGCCGACTGGGTCATCGACCTCGGCCCCGAAGGCGGCGACGGCGGCGGCGAAATCGTCGCCTGGGGCGCGCCCGAGGATATCGTGAAAGCGCCGCGCAGCTACACGGGCAAGTTTCTGGCGCCGGTGCTGAAGAAGGCGGACGGCAAGCCGCGGAAGAGCGGCGGGGCGAGTGAAGCGGCGGAGTAAGTCAGCCGCCTCCATTTCGGCACCGAGACAATGCGCGACGGCTTTGCCAGCGGCGAAAAATCCACTCCGCTTTTCCAACCATCTTCTTGGAGTGGAAATCAGTCGCGAAATTTGCGAGACGTTCATCTTCGCATGTAACCTTCGCTCCCTGCGTCGCCATCTCCGTGCGCTTTTGCGAGGCCGTCATGTACATTCGCTGTTTTTGCTCTGCCATCTTCATGCTGATTGCCGTCCCCGGCTCGGCTCCAGCCCAGCAATCCCCCACCCCCTGGACCATGCCCGAGGTCAGCGCCCTCCCGCGCGACGCGCGCGGACAGCTGATCCGCGACGGCCGTGACATCATGCTGGCGACCTACGCCTTCATCGGCCCGAACGTGGACGATCCCGCAAAACGCTTCGCCGGCAACAACCTTGCCTGCACCAATTGTCACCTGTCGGGCGGTACGACGAAATTCGGCCTGCCGCTGTTCGGCATCTACAATGACTTTCCCGCCTACAGCGCGCGCACGGGCGGGCCGATCACGATCGAGGACCGCATCAATTCCTGCATGACCCGCAGCATGAACGGACGCGCGCTGCCCAACGATGCGCCGGAGATGCGCGCGCTGGTGGCCTATGTCGAATTCCTGTCGACCGGCGTGCCCAAGGGCGAGCAGGTGCCGGGTCTTGGCGCCGGCAAGATGAAGGAGCTGTCGCGCCCCGCCGATCCCGTGCGGGGCAGCACGGTCTACGCGCGCTCCTGCGCCGCCTGCCACAAGCCCGACGGCGCCGGCGTGCTCCGGGATCGCGGGGCGCCGCAGCTCGGCTACATGCTGCCGCCGCTGTGGGGGCCGGACAGCTACAATGACGGCGCCGGCATGGCGCGCCTGATGAACTTCGCCAATTTCGTGCACTTCAACATGCCGCACGGCGCCGACTATCTGAACCCGCAGCTGACGGACGAGCAGGCCTGGGACGTCGCGGCCTATGTGCTGTCGCAGAAGCGGCCGCACCGCGCGGGGCTGGAAAAGGATTTTCCCGATCTGCTCGACAAGCCCGTGGACGCAGCCTACGGGCCTTACGCGGATGGGTTCAGCGAGAAGCAGCACAAATACGGCCCGTTCGCTCCGATCCTCGCCGCGATCAAGCGGCTGAAGGCGGCTGCAAGCAAGAAGCAGTAAGTGTAGTCACCTGCAATCACCTCAGGCCGCGTCCGCAGGGCGGACCCGCCTGGCGATCTCGGCGCCCTTTTCGCGCTCGACCATGCCGATGTCGTACTGGCCCTGCAGATCAAGCCAGAACTGTGCACGATTGCCGAAATAGCGCCCGAGACGGACTGCCGTATCGGCCGTGATCGCCCGGCGAAAATTGAGAATGTCCGTAATTCGACCGGACGGCACGCCGATATCCAGCGAAAGCCGGTTGGCACTGAGCTTGCGCGCTTCCATTTCGCGCTTGAGAAAGCGTCCGGGATGTACAACGGGAGCCATATCTTTCAACCTCTGTGGTAGTCGACGACTTCTACCTCGTAAGCGTCGCCCTTTCGGAATTCGAAGCAAATTCGCCAACGGTCATTGACCGTCATCGCCCATTGCCCTTTGCGGTCACCTTTCAGCTTGTGCAACCCAACGCTCTTCAGCGGACTGAGATCGCCCAGCGATTTGGCGACGTTCAGGGCCAACAACAAGTCGACGGCGGCCTCGAAATCCAGCCCGCGAAACTGGTTCGGCCGATCGCCCTCCCAGAGCTTGCGGCTTGCCGAATTCCGCCATGACCGGATCATGGCAGCAACATACTACGAGACTCGGTGAACTGAAAGACCGCTGCGGTTACTTGCCCTCCGGGTTCTGTTGTGTTTTTTGACGCAATGCCCTACTCCCTCGTCATCTTCGACCTCGACGGCACCTTGGCCGACAGCTTTCCGTGGTTCCTGCGCAACGTGAACGATGTCGCCGACCGCTTCGGCTTCCGCCGCATTGCGGACGGCGATGTCGAGTCCCTGCGCCATGCCGGTTCGCGCGAAATCCTCCGGCGGCTCGAAGTGCCCTTGTGGAAGCTCCCCGGCATCGCCCGGCACATGCGGCGGATGAAGTCCGCCGATCTCGACGGCATTCCCCTCTTCCCGGGCGCGGAAGCGATGCTGCGTTCGCTCCGGGACGGCGGGCTATCGCTTGCGCTGGTCAGCTCCGACAACGAGGCCAATGCCCGCCGCCAGCTCGGCGAAGCGCAAAGCCTGTTCGCGCATTTCGATTGCGGCGCCTCGCCGTTCGGCAAGGCCACAAAATTCCGCCGCCTCGTGAAGCGCACGGGCGCCTCGCCCCAACAGGTCATCTCTGTCGGCGACGAAGTCCGCGACATCGAGGCGGCGCGCGCCGCCGGCATCGGCTGCGCCGCCGTGATGTGGGGCTATGCCGCGCCGAACGCGCTGCGCGCGCTTGGCCCGGATGTGGTGTTCGAGCGGATGGACGATGTGGCGGCCAGGCTGGTCGGTTGGCAGCGCAGATTGGCGTCAGCGTAATCCGCCGACAGGTTCGGCGGGTTACGGCGGAGCCTGTCATCGGACCGCGCCGTGCGCGGACCCGTTGGCCTGACCCGCCCTACGCACCCCGGCATCCTTGCGCCGGATGCGGATAACAATATCAAGCCGCGACAGCTCATGGTCAGGCAGTATATCCGGCATCCGCGTCACGCCGAGCTGCTCCGGCACGTCGATCAGCCGGTCCTCGCCTTCGAGATAGAAATGCGGGTGCACGCTGGTGTCGGTGTCGAAGAAGCAGCGCGAGCCGTCAGGGCCGATGCGGCGCAACAGGCCCGCGTCGGTGAAATGGTTCAGCGTGTTGTAGACGGTGGCGAGCGACAGCCGCATGCCGGCCGCGGCCACCTCGGCGTACAGCGATTCCGCCGTGAAATGCCGGTGCTTTCCGGCAAACAGCAACTGGCCCAGCATCATGCGCTGACGCGTCGGACGCAGGCCTGCATCGCGCAGCAGCTCCTGGCAGTCGCCGGACGGGCAACCGATGCACGGCTCGCCGCAGTCCGCCTCGATCCGGGCGCTGTTCAGCTCATTGCTCAGGACGTCCATCGCGCTTTCCTGCTCACTAATGCGAAGAGATCGCGGGAAGGCGCCGCTGTCTTTGACCGGGATCAAACTTCATTGCGGCAGCCGCGCGGCGCGTTGTCCATTCGTGCACCCCCGGCGTAAAACTCAGGAACACTTTTGCACGCGCTTCGCCTCTCCCGCTTGCGGGGGAGGCCGACGCGCTCGGAGAGCGCGGCGGGTGGGGGCTCTCTCCACGCAGGGAATCCCGATGCGGAAACATCCCCACCCCTGCCTTGAGAGCGAGCTTCGCTCGCCTCGGACCCCCGCAAGCGGGAGAGGGACCACAGTGCCGACGCCGCTGCAGTCGGATTTTGGCGGCCCTAGTGCCCGCAAGAATCCGGGGCCGCTTACTGCTTTCCGTTGCCGCAAGGTCACATGCGCCATGTTCCTCGCACAGGAACGGTATTTGTAATATCGCGCGGACGCGCAGTCGTCGTAGGGTTGTCTCAACCCGGGCTGGGGGCACTATATCGCGATCTGATTGCGAGATCCCGGGCAGGCCGCTGGATTCCCTGGGAGTCCGGCGGCCGTCTTATTTCTGCCAGCGCTTCAGCGCCTGTCGACGACAGAGGCGAGCTCGCCGCGCTGCCACTGTGCAAGCCTTTGTGCAAAGCGTGGCGCGATGCGGTCGTAGTTTGCCCAGCTGTCCCGCGTCATGGGCTCGCCCGGCGTTCGCCAATAATTGCTCTGCCCGAAGATTTCCCTGATGTCGGCCAGTGCCGCCGCTTCCCGCGGCTCCATCAGCTCGTTCATGTAGGCGTGGCAGAACGAATTGAACTCGCCTTTCACGTCCGCCTCCCACAGCAGCCCGCCAAGCGGGCCTCTCAGGAAAGCATGCGGCGTGATCAGGCGCGTCTCCAGCGCCTCCTCCTGTTGCTGGTCGAGCCTTCCCTGCCGGAGCACGCCTTCCAGCGCGCACCAGGCTGCGAAGAAGCCGGCCTCGATCGTGTTCTCGGGCTTGTCGTCGGGATAAACCGTCGCATAGTCGCGCTCGCTGGCGACAGCCAGATAAAGACGCCGCGGCCGGCCGTCGTTGCCGAGCTGGATGGTCGCCTTCAGGCCCTCGCGCGGCGGCGGCACCATGAAGCGGATCGCTTCGATGGCGCCTTCCACGCGGCGTTCGAAGCGCGCGCTCAGCGCCGCATCGTCCATCTGCCAGCCGAAATCCGCCGGCAGCGGGCCCGGATAGTTCGGACCGATGAAAGCATGCGTGAGCCAGGTGACCCAGCGCCGGCCCTGCTTGCGCGGCGGCCAGAATGCGCGGTTCTTGACGACCATATCGGTGCCGACCTCGAGGCCGAGCTTTGCCGAACCGATCCCGGGCTGATTGTTCGGCGTCGCGCTCTTGAAAGCGGTCTTGCCGAGCGCCTCGGCCAGCGCCACGGCCTGCGGCTCGTCGATGCGCCTGCCCAGGGCGTCAAGGAGCAGGTTCGTCAAATTGTCGGCCATGCGATCTTCCAAAGCGATGCGAACGCCAGCATTCGCGCCGGTGCCTCTCATGGTCGCGCCAGCGCCCTCGCCGGTTCACGCGCCTGCGATTGCGCCCTCCACAAACCCGGTCGGATCCTGGCAGAACTCCCGCATCACCCTGAAATGGTCGGTCTGCTCCACCTTCACCGGCTCCAGCGCATACTTCGTCAGCCGAAGCAGCCGCGCGGTGGGATAAGCCATCAGCATCGGCGAATGCGTGGCCATCACCACCTGGCAGATTTCCGAGCGCTCTATCCGGTGCAGGAGCTTCAGAAATTCGATCTGGCGCCCGGGCGACAGCGCGGCCTCCGGTTCGTCAAAGAAGTAGATGCCCTGCCGCTGGCAGCGCTCCTCGAAGAAGCGCATGAACCCTTCGCCGTGAGAGTATGAAAGGAAATCCGCATCACTTCCCACTTCATCCAGATATCGCGCGACCGAGAAGAAACTCTCCGCGCGAAAGAACCAGCCTCTCGTGACCCTCGGCAGCCAACTCGCCCGCAGCGCATTCGATAGCTCTCCGCCATTTTCCTCACGCGCATTGGAGTGATCCACCGCGCGATATCCGTTGCCGCCGCCTGCCTCGTCGTAACCGGCGAGCACGGCGATGCCCTCAAGCAGGGTCGATTTGCCGACGCCATTCTCGCCGACGATGATCGTGATTGGCCTGTCGAAGCTGATTTCGAATTCATCTCTGAGGAACGGCAGGCAGTAAGGATAAGCCTTGCGGTCTTCAATCTGCGAAGGATCAAGCCAAACGCGCCGCAGATACGGGGCTGGCAAATTGATCGGACGATTTCTTCGAGCCATTGGTCCAGTCTCCCGGCGGCAAGGGGTCGCCTCGCCGACGAAATCCAGCATTGCATACCTTCTGGAACACAACAAGAACATGTTATCGATGGGAATTTGCGAGCAATTTCAAATGCCTGTCGGGAGTCCGATCAAAGTTATATTCCAATAATCAGAATATGCGCTTGACAATTCCGTAAAGCAGAACTATATCGAGTTCAGCCCGTGCCGCCATGAGGGGCGTTTCGCGATCGTCACGAAGCGTGGTGCGGGTTGCGATGGACGCGTGCGGCGTCAGCGCGAGCAATCGTGCCGACGAAACGCTGCAGCGTACGGCGAAGTCGTGTGGTTCTGGCGCCGCGACCGTGGCGCTTAAGTCGGCGTGAAGCAGCGCCGATGACGGTGGCAAACAACGCCGCTCACCGGGGAGATCACGTATAAGCCGTAAAGCCATTGCGCGGGGAAGGCCGGGATGTCCTGGCTGTACTCGTGAAGCCGTGTGCGTTTCTTTCTATTTGCACACGGAGTAGCGGGTGCCAGCCGGCGCCCGGCCTTCCCTGCGCCCTCTGTTCACTGAGGGCCAATGTGATTGCAAGACCCGGACGAGAATGCGCCGCGGGAATGCGAAGCTGCGTTCGCTTCAGCGCATGGCGCGTCGCGCAGGCGCAGGCTCGGTCATTGTGGTCCCCCGCAAGAGATCGCCGACAACGCGGCCATCCATCGCCTCGGGAGGATCGATGCCGAGCAGCGCAAGCGCGGTCGGCGCGAAGTCGATGTCGCGAATACCAGCAATCTTCGGCCCCGCCGCAATGGCCGGCCCCCACGCAAATATCACGCCCGGATCGGTGTGAGCGCCGCGCGGCCCGATATCGCGATTGGGGATGCGGCCGAGGCGTGGCGACTCGACGGCGTCGAAGGGCTCATCGTCCTTCCAGAGCACGCGGAGGTCAGGCAGTTCGGCGGAAGCCCTGCCGCGATATTCATCCTGGGTTCGCACGACCCGGCGCACGGCGGGCTTGCCGGTCCCCGCGATCCGCAGTTCGCTCACGATGGCTTCGACCTCGCCGAGCAGCGCCGCGCGCTCGGCGCCGTCAGCGACAATGCCGTGGGGCTCGCGGCCACGCTGATTGATGCGAAGGTATCCGTCATAGGCCCACGGCAGAGCGAACGCCCGCGTCGCGGTCCAGTCCACCGAACTCAGGAATTGGGCGTCGGACTGCCGACGCAGGAAATCGGGCGCCCGCTGCCTGATGACCTGGCGTTGCCGCGCCGGAATCAGGTGCCACAGGCGTTGTGCCAGACTTGGCCCCGACCGGCGAGATGCGGTGATACCGGCCTTGCGAAGCACGTCGTCGAGGAGCAGCGACCCGCCGTAAGTAACGCGCACCCCGCCCATGCAGATGACCAGGACCGTCGTCTCCGGCGGCAGGCGGCGAACGATGTTGCTCACGGCGGTATCGACGGACTCGACGACGCGGCGCATCAGCTTGTCGCCGAGTGCAGCGCTGACGGCCTGATCGTAACGGGCATGGCTTGGCGCCGTAAGATTGACGAACTGATGACCGGCGACATGCGCTTCGATGAACGTCGCCAGGAGGAGATCGGGCGGATCGCGATCGAGCATATCGATGATGATCCGCTCACGGGCCCGGACACCCTCGCAAATCCGTTCCTGGGCCGCCGTCAGTTCGTCAGATGTCGTCAGGGAAGGATCATCGTCGTGATACGGATGCGCGCCGTGGCGGCTTTGAACGTCGGCGATCAGCGAAGGCGGAAACGATCCCGCGGGGCGGATCGCCGGATGCGCGCCCCATTCCAGAAGGCGCAAACCGTCCAATGCGGGCTCGTAAGGCGGCGGCCCGCAATTGGGCGCATCGAGAACGGTTGCCCGCAGGCCCGCCCTCACCGCGGTCTCCCAGAACGGCGTCGGTATCCGCCGTCCTGCCCCGTCCGCGATGTCGAGCGTGCCGCTCTTGATCGGGCGGAAAACATGGATGCCGTGATTCTCCACGGCAACACCGCTCACCGCGCAGGCCCAGGGAGAGTTGAGGAAGAGATCGGCGAGGCTCTGCAATTCAACGCGCCGCGCCCGGGCGAACCGGCCCGCGAGCTGCGGCAGCCAACCCGCATCCGCGTATCGCGCGATACTCTGCGGATCGGTGCCGTCGATCGCGATGACAGCGAGGCGGGGCGCGCGTCTCGTCATGTACCAACAACGCTACAAAATCGATGGGCTTCATTAGAACGCGGCGCAACGAACCGTCAAACCGCGGCGGCTGGAACCATTCTAACCTTGGTAAATCCTGCTGCAAACAGCCGTATTGCTTCAAATGCGCGCAGCTTCCAGTGGCTCGAGCACGAGTTCCATCGTCATCAGCACGGGGTTGTCGCCGCGCACCAGCCGCCCCTCGGCGAGCCCGCCCAGGTAGTCGACCATCGCGACATCGAGCTGCGCTTCGAGCGCGCCACCGGCCCCGGGGCCGATCTCGCCCATGCCGATCGCAAGCTCGGTTGCAAACGGGACAACATCAGCGCCATTGGTAAAGCGTGCGCCGATCGTGCTGCCGACGCCACCACGCAGCCGCGCGCGGGTGATGCCGCGCTGCCGGCAGAACGCTTCGAGACAT
>JAKFVP010000364.1 GCA_021732175.1 Bradyrhizobium sp. | reverse complement strand
AGAAATGCCCCGTGAGCTTGTCGCGGCGGGCGAGCAGCGGCGGCGCCATCAACACCTTCAGGCCGGGATCGCCGTCGAACTGCGCCTGCAAGGCTTTTGCGAACTCGCCGTCGCTGTAGAGACGGGCGACTTCGTATTCGTCCTTGTAGGCCATCAGCTTGAACAGGCCCTTTGCAAAGGCCTCTGTCAACTCGCTTGAGCCAGCTGCGCGGACGCGCTCGACGTCGGCGAGATAGCGCTTCGCATAGGCATCGTCCTGATAATCGGCCAGGAATTTGGCGCGGAAGGCGATGGTCTCGTCCAGCGACTTCTTCGCAGGTCCTGCCGCGCCACCCGATTTGAAGCGCGCAGCCGAGACGACACGCGGCAGATCATGCGCGGCGAGCCGGCCCCAGGCGAACGCCATGCGGTTCATCTCGATGGCGGCGCCATTGAGCTCGATCGCCTTCTGGATCGCTTCCAGCGACAGCGGGATCGCGCCGCGCTGGAAGGCAAAGCCGAGCATGAAGGCGTTGGTGGCGATGCTGTCGCCCATCAGCGCCGAGGCAAGCCCGGTCGCATCGAGGACATCGAGATGGTCAGATGTGATCGCGCCATTGAGCGCGTCGCGCATCGCACCCATTTCGAAATCGATGTCGGGATTGATGACGAAGCTCGCCGTCGGCAGGAGATCGGCGTTGACCACCGCACGGGTGACGCCGCGGTCGGCGGTGTTCAACGCGGAGGCAGACGTCGCCACCACGATGTCACAGCCGAGGATGAGATTGGCGTTACCAGGCGCAATACGGACGCTGGATAGATCGTCGGACGAGTTAGCAATGCGGACATGGCTCATGACCGCGCCGTTCTTCTGCGACAAGCCGGTGAAGTCGAGCGTCGAGCAGGCCTTGCCGTCGACATGGGCGGCCATGCCGAGCAGTGCGCCGATGGTGATGACACCGGTACCGCCGATGCCTGTCACGAGGATGTTGAAGGGACCGTCGAGCTGCGGCGTCGCGGGCTGCGGCAGGTCGGCGAACAGCGCCGACGGGTCGGCCGCAGTGCGGTCGGCCTTGCGCAGCCTGCCGCCATGCACGGTGACGAAGCTCGGGCAGAAACCTTCGATGCAGGAAAAGTCCTTGTTGCAGTTGGACTGGTCGATGCGGCGCTTGCGGCCGAGCTCGGTTTCCAGCGGCTGCACCGAGACGCAGTTCGAGACCTGCGAGCAGTCGCCGCAGCCTTCGCAGACGCGCTCGTTGATGAAGACGCGCTTGGGCGGATCGGGATAGAGCCCGCGCTTGCGGCGGCGGCGCTTTTCGGCGGCGCAGGTCTGGTCGTAAATCAATACGGTGAGACCGGTGACATCGCGCAGCTCACGCTGCACGGCGTCGAGCTCGCGGCGGTGATGAATGGTGGCGAGCGGCGGGAAATAGTTGCTCGGATATTTCTCGGGATCGTCGGTGACGATGGCGAGGCGCTTGGCGCCTTCGGCCGCGACCTGATGGGCGATCTGCGAGACGTTGAAGCCGCCTTCGGCAGGCTGGCCGCCGGTCATCGCCACCGCATCGTTGTAGAGGATCTTGTAGGTGATGTTGACGCCGGCCGCCGCGGCGGCGCGCAGCGCCAGAAGGCCGGAATGGGTGTAGGTGCCGTCGCCGAGATTCTGGAAGACGTGCTTTTCATTGGTGAACGGCGCCTGGCCGATCCAGGCCACGCCCTCGGCGCCCATATGCGAAATGGTCGTGGTGCGGCGGGCGGGGATATAGAGCGCCATGCCGTGACAGCCGATGCCGGCCATGGCGCGGCTGCCCTCCGGAATCTTGGTCGACGAATTGTGCGGACAGCCCGAACAGAAATACGGCGTGCGCTGCAGCTTTGCAGCGCCAATGCCGTCGGCCGGGCGGTCGAACGCTTCGAGCTTGGCGAGGCGTTGTTCCAGCGCGGGACTGCGGTGGCCGAGCTTGCGCAGACGCGCCACCACGGCCGCCGCCACCATGGTCGGCGTCAGTTCGCCTTCGCTTTGCAACAGCACCGCGCCGCTCTCGTCGCGCTTGCCGACCACCGACGGACGCCTGGAGGCGTCCATGTTGTAGAGGATGCGGATAAGCTGGTCCTCGATGAAGCCGCGCTTCTCCTCGACGACCAGCACGTCCTGCAAGCCTTCGGCAAAGGCAAGCGCGCCGCGCACTTCCAGCGGCCAGGTCAGCGCGACCTTGTAGATGCGCAGGCCCAGCGACTGTGCCTCGGCGTCGGTGATGCCGAGATCGGCGAGCGCCTGGCGCAGATCGAGATAGGCCTTGCCGGTCGCCATGATGCCGAGCCGCGCGGGCTTTGAATCGAGCACAATGCGGTCGAACCGGTTGGCGCGGGCGAAGGCCGCGACCGCCTCCATCTTCGGGCCATGCAGCCGCTTCTCCGCCTCCAGTGGCGGATCGGGCCAGCGGATCGACAGGCCGCCCGGCGGCATTTCGAAATCGTCGGGCGTGATGATCCTGATGCGATCGATGTCAGAGACGATCGAGGCCGAGCTTTCGACGGTTTCCGAAATCGCCTTGAAGCCGACCCAGCAGCCGGAGAAGCGCGACAGCGCAAAGCCGAGAATGCCGAGGTCGAGATAGTCCTGCAGCGTCGCCGGATTGACCACCGGCATCAGCGCCGCGGCGAACACCTGCTCGCTCTGATGCGCCAGGGTCGAGGACTGGCAACCATGGTCGTCGCCGGCGAGCGCAATGACGCCGCCGTACAGCGAGGTGCCGGCAGAGTTGGCGTGCTTCAGCGCATCGAGCGAGCGGTCGACGCCGGGGCCCTTGCCGTACCAGATGCCGAACACGCCATCGACCTTCGATCCCGGGAACATGCCGACCTGCTGGCTACCCCAAACGGCGGTCGCGGCGAGGTCCTCGTTGAGACCGGGGACGAAGGCGATGTCGTGCTGCTGCAGGAAGGATTTGGCGCGCCACAGCGCGTGGTCGTACATGCCGAGCGGCGAGCCGCGATAGCCGGAGATGAAACCCGCGGTGTTCAGCCCCGCAGCGCGATCGCGCTCTCGCTGCAGCATCGGCAGCCGGACCAGGGCCTGTGTTCCCGAGAGGAAGATACGCTTCGCATCCAGCCGGTACTTGTCGTCCAGCCCCACTTCCAGCAATGCCATGATGAACCTTGCCTGCGCTCCCTGCGGTCCATTCGGACCTGATTTTCATTGGGCGCCAGCATGCACCGGTTTGGCCATGCATGCACAGCCCCCTATTTGCCGCGCCGCGGCATATCAGGCGTGCATTTTGCTTGATTCCACAGCCCTACCTGCGACACGAACAGTGTCCGACACGGTTTGCGGGAGACGCCGATGACAACAGCCTTCGATACCGAGATCGCCGAGAGCAATGGCGTGCTGACCGGGCCGTGGCGCAAGCCGCAGCAGATGCTGCATGCACAGACCTACGACTCGCATGCGTCCATTCATGACGATGCGACGGCGCAAAAGCTCGGCTTCCAGGGCGGCACCATCGAGGGTCCGACGCATTTCAGCCAGTTCGCGCCGCTCTGCGAGCGCATCTGGGGCAAGGCATGGTTCGAGACCGGCTGCCTCTCCGCGCATTACCGCAATCCCGTCTTCGAGGGCGAGGAAGTGCAGGCGAGCATCGAGCTGCCGAAGCCTGGCGCGCGCATCTGCACGATCGGCATGACGCGGAAGGACGGCACCGAGATTTTGCGCGGCACCGCTTCCGTCGGCGACGTCGCGGAGACCGCGCTGTCGCAGCGGCTGAAGGAGTTGAAGCCGCTGACCGATCCCGTGATCCTGCACGACATCAAGGTCGGCATGAAGACGTCCCGGCAAGAGGTGAAGATGGATCCCGACCAGCACATGGGCGACCTCTATCCGTTTTCGCTCGCCGGCAAGCTGAAGGTGATCACCGAGCCCTCGCCTTACTATTCCGGCCGCGACAACCCGTGGGGCCGGCCGATCGTGCCGTTCGAGATGCTGAGCGTGCTGTTTCAGTATCGCGCCCGCGAGGACCGCCTGCCGGTGCGCGGCCCGGCGGTGGGGCTGTTCGCCGACCAGGAAATCCGCCTGCTGCGCGGCCCGGTATTCGTTGGCGAGAGCTACACGACCGAGCGCGAGGTGGTCTTCCTCAGCGGCAGCCGCCGCACCGAGAGCATGTGGGTGAAGACGACCGTGTTCGGCGGCGACGGCGCCGTGGTCGCGACGATGCTGCTGAACCTTGCGAGCATCAAGCAGTCCTATGCGCCGTATGAAAAGGAATACGCATCGCTCTATTCATAGCCGCTGCATCCGGCATGAGACGGTGCTAGGCTCACCCTCACTGGGTCTCATGGCAGGGAGGAAGCGATGGCTGACAACAAGAAGAAGCGTGGCGGCGCCGACCGCGCGCTGATTGCGGTGGGCGAGAAATACGAGGTCGCCTACTGGTCGAAGAAATTCAAGGTGACGCCGGCCAAGCTCAAATACGCCGTCAAGAAGGTCGGCCACTCCGCGAAGAAAGTGGAAGCCTATATCCAGGAGCAGAAGCACAGGGCTGCCGACAAATCGCGCATTGCGCTCAGCCAGCCCTACGAAGTCCGCTATTGGTCGAAGAAGTTCAAGATCACGCCGGCGAAGCTGAAATCGGCCGTCGCGGCCGCCGGGCACTCCTCGAAGAAGGTCGAGGCCTATCTGAAGCACCAGAAGGCGGCCAAGAAGGGCGCGAAGAAGAGGAAGAAGGCGGCGTGAAATTAGAGCGCGCGGGGCCGGTCCGCCTTCGCCTTTCAGGCTACGGCGAGACAGCCTTCGCACGCTTCGCTTGGAGAGTTGGCAAGTTGGCTTGCCTAGCCGTAGCTCGCGAAGCGAGCGAAGGCTGGTGGGCACGACAGGGATCGAACCTGTGACCCCTACCATGTCAAGGTAGTGCTCTCCCGCTGAGCTACGTGCCCGATCAGCAATAAGGTGGTTGGGTCGGGGGTCCGTATAGCGGCTGCAGGCCGGTGCCGCAAGCACGGACGGGAGCGAAAAGCGGCCGAATCAGGCCGCCAGCATCTTGTTCACTTCGCTGACCAATTCGCGAAGATGGACCGGTTTGGCCAGAACCTTGGCGTTCTTGGGGGCCTCTGAATCGGAGTTCAGGGCCACCGCGGCAAAGCCGGTGATGAACATGATCTTGATGTCGGGGTCGAGCTCGGCGGCGCGGCGGGCCAGCTCAATGCCGTCCATTTCAGGCATCACGATGTCGGTGAGCAGCATCTCGAACGGCTCCTCGCGCAGCCGCTGATAGGCCGACATGCCGTTGTCGTGGGGCGACACCTCGAAACCGGCATTTTCCAGCGCCTTGACGAGGAAGCGGCGCATGTCGTTGTCGTCTTCGGCGAGGAGAATCTTGTGCATGGGTTCTGGTCGTCGCTTCCGGGTCACTGGATCACTCCACTCACTAAGCCTGCAGACGGTAAATTTCGGGTGAAAGACTGCCGCCGGCCCCCTGCCCGCAGACAATGATCTTACTGCATCAGGAGCGGGGCGGAAGGCAATCCGGATCGGCCTCGCCGCGCCGCAAGAAGCGTTCCAGGGTAAACGGGCTTCTTTTCGCTTGGCAGGGGCCCATCATTTCCGACAATATCGCCTCACAAAACACGCGATTTTCTGGCAGAAATGAGCCTGACAGAAGACCCGCGGACTTCAGGGACGGCGCCCGGCGAATGACCCAGTTTGATGGCGAATTTTCGCCACCGTTCGAGATCGTGGAGCCCGCGAGCTGGCGGGCGCCGATCATCTTCAATTCCCCCCATTCGGGATCGGTCTATCCGGAGGAATTCATTAACGCCTCGCGCATCGACCTTGCCTCGCTGCGCCGCTCCGAGGATTCGTTCATGGACGAATTGATCGGGCATTTGAGCGAGCGCGGCTTCCCCGTGGTGACCGTGAACTTCCCGCGCTCCTATGTCGATGTGAACCGCGAGCCCTACGAGCTCGACCCCAGGATGTTCACCGGACGGCTGCCGAGCTTTGCCAATACGCGCTCGATGCGGGTGGCCGGCGGCCTCGGCACCATCCCGCGCGTGGTCGGCGACGGCCAGGAGATCTACCGCGAGCGGCTGGCGGTCGACGACGCGCTCGGGCGCATCGAGACATTGTACAAGCCCTATCACCGCGCGCTGCGCCGGCTGATCAACAAGGCGCACCAGACCTTCGGCACCGTGATCGTGGTGGACTGCCACTCCATGCCGTCGGTCGGCGTCTCGCGCGACGAGCCGCGCCGGCCCGACGTCGTGATCGGCGACCGCTACGGCACGAGCTGCGCCGCCACGCTGCCGGAGCTGGTAGAGGATACGCTGGCCGGGCTCGGCTATTCGATCGGCCGCAACAAGCCCTACGCCGGCGGCTTCATCACCGAGCATTACGGCAATCCGGCAAGCGGGCTGCACACCGTCCAGCTCGAGCTCAACCGCGCCGTCTACATGGACGAGCGGCGCCGCGAGCGCGGCCCCCGTTTTGCGCAGGTGGCGGCCGATTTCGTCACGCTGGCGGACCGGCTGGCGGAAGTGCCGTTCGGCGAGCTCGGCCCGTTCCAGGCGGCCGCCGAATAGCGCATTATTGCGCGCAAATTGTCCTCAAAGCTTCCGACAATTTTTCACGCCGGGAACAGCCAGTCGTTAACGATTACCCACGGTAGGGCGCATCCGATACCGCCAATCCGGAGCGCTACGAAGCATTTTAGCTTTTGCCTTTAACCGATCTTCAAGGGTGGAACGCATGTTCCCGGGAGCGGAACCTGGAGCCGCATATGCGCATCACAAAAACCCTGGAGGCCAACTTGAAGCAGCTCTTCGCAAAGTTCATTTCCGACGAATCCGGTGCAACCGCGATCGAATACGGTCTGATTGCCGCCGGCATTTCGCTCGCGATCATCGCCGTGGTGAACGGCCTTGGCTCGAACCTCAACGAGAAGTTCTCGAGCATCAACACGTCCCTGAAGTAATCGCCCTCCGGCGCAGCCCCGCAGGGCTTCGCCATCTCTCCCGCTAGACAGAAAAAAGGGCCGCTTGAATGAACAAGCGGCCCAAGTCTAGGGAGGAAACGCCCAAGGAGGGCAGCGATAGCGCGAGGCGCTACCGCACCGCAACAATATGCGACCGCGCTGCACAAAAAGCAAGTGGTTTCGATTAATTTCTCGCGCAATCCCGGCCAGGATGGCGCTTAAGCAACAGGTTGGTTAAATTCTAATTTCTATATAAGAAACAATCGCTTACACCGAAATCCCGGCCAAGTACGGGCGTTGCCAAATAGCCACCATCCCCACAAATCTCAACTTCGTGATGAGCTTGCCTGCGCGAAAACGCGCGCAAGGCGAAGGTGATTCGAAAGAACAGCGCGCATCGGGGTGGAAATAACCTGCGGTGACCCGTGCGCGAGCGTGCGGTTTGAGCTAGGGGAATGGCGGACCCTATCTATCTTACCCGCCTGCGCGCACCCCCAAGGACTGCTGTGACGGTCATCGATTTCAAAGCCTTTATCGGCCGGCTTGCGACCTCCTCCGGCGAGACCATCCTGCCGTTCTTCCGTACCTCGCTGTCGATCGACAACAAGAGCGTGGCGCAGGATTTCGACCCCGTCACCGAGGCCGACCGCGCCGCCGAGGCTGTCATGCGGCGGCTGATCAAGGCCAACTTCCCCCAGCACGGCATTGTCGGCGAGGAGTTCGGCAACGAGCGCGAGGACGCCGAATATGTCTGGGTGCTCGACCCCATCGACGGCACCAAATCCTTCATCGCGGGCTTCCCGATCTGGGGCACGCTGATCGCGCTGCTGCACAAGGGCACCCCGGTGTTCGGCATGATGCACCAGCCCTATATCGGCGAGCGCTTTTCCGGCGACAACGGCTCGGCGAATTATGCCGGCCCCACCGGCGAGAGAAGGCTGACCGTGCGGCGCTGCGCCTCGTTGAAGGAGGCGACCGCCTACACCACGAGCCCCCTGCTGATGAACACCGCCGACCGCGCCCAGTTCGCCAAGATCGAGACGGCGGTGAAGCTCGCGCGCTATGGTGGCGACTGCTATTCCTACTGCATGCTGGCGGCCGGTCACCTCGATCTCGTGGTCGAGACCGAGCTGAAGCCCTACGATATCGCGGCCCTGATCCCGATCATCGCCGGGGCCGGCGGCGTCGTCACCACCTGGGACGGCAAGCCGGCGCAGAACGGCGGCCGCATCGTCGCGGCCGGCGATCCGCGGGTGCACGAAGCGGCGATGAAGATACTGAACAGTTAGTGCAGGGCCGTCAGGAGGGCTTGCATGAAAATGGTTTGCAGGCTGCTGACGGTGTTGACGCTCTCGCTGCTGCCCGTGGCTGCCGCCGCGCAGGATTTTCCCTCCAAGCCCATAAAGCTGATCGTGCCGTTCCCGGCGGGCGGGCCCAACGACATTATCGCGCGCATCGTCGGCCAGCGCATCTCGGAGCTCACCAAGCAGCCTGTGGTGATCGACAATCGCGGCGGTGCGGGCGGCGCACTCGGCACCGATGCGGTCGCGAAGGCCGCGCCCGACGGCTACACCATCGGCATCGTCAATTGCGGTGCACTCGCCATCAACCAGAGCATGGAGAACGTGCCCTACGAGACCTTGAAGGATCTCGCGCCGGTCACGCTGGTCGTCACCGTGCCGGAAATGCTCGTCGTGGCCAGCAACGTGCCGGCCAAGAACATGAGCGAGCTGGTGGCGCTGGCCAAGGCGCAGCCCGGAAAACTCAATTTCGCTTCCACCGGCCCCGGCAGCCTGCCGCATCTGGCCGGCGAATTGCTCAAGCTCACGGCCAGGATCGACATCGCGCATGTGCCCTATCGGGGCGCCGCACCTGCCATCAACGATCTGCTCGGCCAGCAGGTGCAGATGACCTTCCTCGACCTGCCCGCCATCCTGCCGCATATCCGTAGCGGCACGCTGAAGCCGATCGCGCTCGGCACCGACGCGCGCGCACCGACGGCGCCCGATGTGCCGACCACGTTCGAGCTCGGCATGCCGGAGCTGCGCATCGAGAACTGGTACGGCATGATCGCGCCGGCAGCCACGCCGCCGGCGATCGTTGCCGCGCTTCACAAGATCACCACCGCGGCGCTCGCCGATCCCGCTGTGAAGGAAAAGCTCGCCGAGCAGGGCCTGACCACGGTCGGCAATTCACCGGAGCAGTTCCGCGACTTTATCGCCAGCGAAACCGCGAAATGGGCCAAGGTGATCAAGGACGCAGGCGTCGCGACGACGAAGTGAGCTACCGCGCCACCTTCCGCAGATGCTCGACCAGTTGCTGCGCCGGTTTCGGCAGCGCCTTGAAGCTGCGGGCGCAGATCACCAGCCGCCGGTCGGCCCAGGAATCCCTGATCCGGACCACGGCGATCTTCATCGAGCGCGCGCAGCGGCGGGCGGCGACTTCCGGCATCACGGCGACCCCAATGCCGCCCGCCACCATCTGGCCGATGGCGTCGAAATTGTTCATCCGCGCGCGGAAGCGCAGCCGTGCGCCGAGCTTGGCCGCATGGCCGGTGACATGGGCATGCAGCGCGCTCGAGGTGATGAGGCCGACGAAATCGCGGCTCACCACTTCGCGGAAATCGACCTGGCGGCGGCCTGCAAGTTCGTCCTTCTGCGACACCGCCAGCACGAGCCGGTCCTCGCTGAACGGGATGCGCTCGATGCCCTCGGGCAGCGCGTGTTCGGCGGCGAGGCCAAGATCAGCAACGCCAGAGGCGATGGCCCGCGCGATCTCGGCGCTTTCGCGCTCCTCGATGTCGACGGACAGGCGCGGGTGCTCGGCGAGGAATTCGGCGAGCGCCTTCGGCAGATATTCCGAGATTCCGGAAGTATTGGCGAGCAGGTGGACGCTGGCGCGCGCGCCGCTGGCGAAGGAGGCGAGATCGCTGCGCAGCGCATCGACATTGTGAAGAACGATGCGGGCATGATCGAGCAGGCTTTCGCCAGCCGCGGTCAACTCCACGCCGCGGCGGCCGCGCTTGAGCAGTTCCACGGCGAGCGCCGCCTCCAGGCCCTTGATGCGTTCGCTGGCAGATGCGAGCGCCAGGTGCACCCGGGACGCACCGCCGGTGATGCTGCGGGTCTCCGCCACCGCGATGAAGAGCTGGAGATCGACCAGATCGAAACGCATGGCACCTTGCACTCCCATCTGCCTTCGGCAAGGCCGAAGGCATTCTCCGTAAGGTCCAGATTGTGCCGGTTGCGGCGATCGGTCAATGTGCAGCAATGCAAGACTCGCTTCTCATCTTCATCACCGCCGCATTCCTGCTCGCCGGTTTCGTCAAGGGCGTGATCGGGCTCGGGCTGCCGACGGTGTCGATGGGCCTGCTCGCGGTCACGATGGCGCCGGGCCAGGCGATCGCGATCGTCATCGTGCCCGCGATCGTCACTAACATCTGGCAGACCTTCAGCGGGCCCTACCTGCGCGACATCATGCGGCGGCTGTGGCCATTGATGGCCGGCGTCGTGATCGGCATCTGGCTCAACGCCGGGCTGTTGACGGGTCCCTACGCGCCCTATGGCGCCGTGATCCTCGGCGTGTTGCTGGTGATCAACGCCATCCTGGGCCTGACCAGGCTGCAGTTCACCGTCGCCCCCCGTAACGAGAAATGGACCGGCGGCATCGTCGGCCTGATCACCGGCGTGGTGTCCGCAGGTACAGGCGTGCAGGTATTTCCTTCGATGCCTTACATGCAGGCGATCGGCATGGAGAAGGACGAACTGGTGCAGGCGCTCGGCGTGTTCTTCACCGTCGCGACAGTGGCGCTCGCCTTCAACGTCACCGCCTCGGGCCTGCTGACGGCGGCAACGGCGCTTCCCGGCGCGATCGCAATGGCGGCGTCCTTTGCCGGCATGTTCATCGGCCAGGCCGTGCGCTCGCGCATGGAGCCGGAAACATTCCGCCGCTGGTTCCTGATCGCGATGATCCTTCTCGGGATCTACATCGGCGTCAACGCACTGATCAAGATCCACGGCCAGGCGGCGTAAGTCCGGCCGATGCCCGCCGGTCGCGGTCGTTAGCGCGCGAAGCCACAGAAGTGGCCACCCTCCGCTCGAGCGTCACCCGATGAACGTTCAGGCAGCCCGTACGGCACTGAGGAAACTGCCGACTTCACGCTTGAGCCGCTCGCTTTCTCCGGAGAGCGACTTTGCGGCGGCGAGAACCTGCGCGGAAGCCGACCCGGTTTCGCCGGCTCCGCGCTGTACGTCGCCAATGTTGGCCGATACCTGTCTTGTGCCTTGAGCCGCGTGCTGTACGTTGCGCGAGATTTCCTGGGTCGCCGCGCCCTGCTCCTCGACAGCGGCCGCAATGGTCGAGGCGATTTCCGACATCCGACCGATGGTCTCTCCGATTTCCTTGATAGCGACCACCGATTCCTCCGTCGCGGACTGGATTCCGGAAATTTGCTGGCTGATTTCGCCGGTCGCCTTTGCGGTCTGCTCGGCCAGAGCCTTCACTTCTGAGGCGACCACCGCAAAGCCTCGGCCTGCCTCGCCGGCCCGCGCCGCCTCGATCGTCGCATTCAAAGCCAGCAGATTGGTCTGCCCGGCGATGGTGTTGATCAGTTCGACCACGTCGCTGATCCGCGCCGCCGCCTTGGCGAGCTCTGCCACTCGATCGTTGGTTCTTCCAGCCTGTTCGACGGCTTCGCCCGCTATCCGCGCCGAGTCCTGAACCTGGCGGCTGATTTCGTTTACCGACGACGACATTTCCTCGGTGGCAGAGGCAACCGACTGAACGTTGGTGGAGGCCTGTTCGGACGCTGCCGCAACTCTGGCGGCCAACTCCTCCGAACGTCCCGCCGTGGCAGTCAACGTGCCCGCCGAGCCTTCGAGTTTGCTCGACGCCGAAGCCACGATCTCCACGATCTCGCCAATGATCGTCTCGAACTCGCCGGTGACCTTGTCGACGCGCTGGCCTCGCCGGATCTTGGCATCGGCTTCCACTGCGGCGGCCTCGTCAGCCGCCTTCTTGTCGATCAGAGCCTGCCTGAGAACCTGCAAGGAGCCAGCCATGGCGCCAATTTCATCGGCGCGGTCAATGGCTGGTACGCCGACATCATGCCGGCCGGCGGCGAGATCGCCAATCACTTCCGTCAGCGTTCCAAGCGGCGAAATCACGCGACGACGCAACATTACCGTGACGCCGGCAAGCACGCCGAACAGCACGAACGCCGCAAGCGCCGCCAGCGCGAGCATCATCATCGCTGCGTCGCGTGCGGCCCCGGCGCGCTCGAAAGCCTCGGTAAGCGCGGCATCGCGAATGCCGAAGAATGTCTGCACCGCCGGCACAACCGTACCGGCAAGCTGATCCGAGTTGATTCCGTATTTTCCATCGCCCCGGCCGGCGGCAATCTCCTTCTCAAGCCATGGCGCCACTTTTGCAAAATAGGAATCGGTGGAAACCGCAAGCGCCTTGGCAAGGCGCGGAGGGCTGCCGATCTGGTCGACGCCGGCCTCAATCCGTTCGCGATCGAGATCGATGCGTCCTTGCGCACGGTCGATGGTGGACAGTTCTGCCGGTGTGAGCGACCTTTGCACGCTGACGGGCAGCGACAGAGTGGCGGCGCGACCTCCAGCCGAGATACGAAGATCCTGTGCCGTACGGGCGATGTTCAACAGCGCTGTCAGTGATGCGTCGGCCATCGCAACCTGATTTTCCAGGCGGTTCAGCAACGGCTCGATGATTGCGACAACCCGGGCAATGCCCGGCAGGAAGCCCTTCACTGTCGACGGATCACGCGCACTCATCGACTGGCCGATCGCGCGGTCACTTGATGCGCGGACTTCGGCAAGCGCGGTTGCTGCCTGGTTCAGACCCGCGACGATTGCCGCGCTGTCGTCGAGTGCGCCGACTGCCACACGCGCCTTGGCAAAGGCGGCGTCCGCAGCCTGTGCCGCCTTTGCAACGGCTTCCAGCTGCGCCGGCGTGGCAGCACCGTCCTGGAACAGCGGGGTGACGTACGGGGCTCTAAATCCGGCGACCTGCTGGCCAACCGCGAGCACCGTTCCGTAAGCCTCGACGGCCTTGATGGCCTCCGTCTTGCTGGCGAAAGTACGATACTGAGGAATAAGAACCTGGGCCGCCAGGACAACCGCGAGAACTGTCACAGAGAGCATCGATAGCGCAAAGAGCCGGCCGATCCGCATATTTCCGTTTCCATCGTTGTGTGCAGGGCCAAGATGATGAGGATCGACTAAGCCAACTTAATGGGGCCCCGTAAATCTACTGGCGCGCACTGCGAAAATAGCGAGATCGTTCGGCGTGATCTGGCGCTGCGTCGAACACAGGCCTGACGCGAGCGGGCCGAACCCGTCCCGGCGACCCATCCATGCAAAGACCCCTCCGCTTGCCGCAGCTGTTACGATCTGCGGCGGCGAAGCAGGCAATCAACTGGTTCGGCAGTCTGCGATGAATCGCGTTACCGCGCTTCCAGCATCGCTACGCGAATGCCGAGATAGACGAACAGCCCGCCGAGCGCGCGGTTGATCCAGGCGATCGCGCCCTCCGACTGCCGGATGCGGATCGCCGCTTTTGCCGCGAAGGCCGCAATGGCGAGACACCACAGCGTGCCGTTGAAGATGAAGACCGCGCCGAGCAGCAGGAACGCCAGCGTCTTGTGCTCGGAAGCCGCATCGACGAATTGCGGAAGGAACGCCAGGAAGAACAGCGCGACCTTCGGGTTGAGCACGTTGGTGAGCGCGCCCTGCCAGAATACCGAGGCGAGCGAGGTCGTCTCCTTATCGACCGCGACTTCGGTCAGAGGCCGCGCGCGCGACAACAGCATCTGTACACCAGTGAACACAAGATAGGCCGCGCCGGCGATCTTGAGCAGCGTAAACGCCGTCGAAGACGCCATCAGCAGGGCCGACAGCCCGATCGCAGCGCCCAGCACATGCACCAGGCAGCCGCAACTGATGCCAACAGCGGCAGCCGCCCCGCCCCGCCAGCCGAGCTGGATGCTGCGGCCGATGATGTAGGCGGTGTCCGGCCCCGGCGTCACATTGAGCAGCAGGCCGGACAGCACGAACAGCCAGATTTCATGAATGCCGAGCATGATCGTCCATTTCGCCTCCAACCGCCCTCGATCCGCCATGTACCGGTTCCATCACGGCTTCCCGACAACCTGTCCCCAGGAACAATTGCCAGTGAAGGGCGGCTCGTGCCCGGATCGGGGCTTCCCGTCCGCGACAACGTGTCTATAAGCATGGGAACCGGCAAAGCGGAATACATGGTGATTCCCGCTGTTTGGAGTTTGGGGATTGATGCACAGACGCTTGGCCGCCATCCTCTGCGCTGACGTCGCCGGCTACTCGCGCATGATGGGGGCCGACGAGGCGGGCACCCATGCCGCCTTCAAGGCCCACCGCGCCGCCATTTTCCCCATTATCCTCAACCATGGCGGACGCATCGTCAAAAACACCGGCGACGGCTTCCTGCTGGAATTCCCGAGCGTGGTCGGGGCGATCGAGGCCGCGGTCGAGATGCAGCGACTGATGGCGGAGCGCAACGCCCAGCTCCCCGCCGACCGGGTCATGAAATTCCGGATGGGCGTCCACATGGGCGACGTGATCGCCGACGAGGACGAAGTGTTCGGCGACGACGTCAACATCGCCGTTCGCCTCGAATCCGCGGCACCCCAGGGCGGCGTTGCGGTATCCGAAAAAGCCTATCTGGAGGCCGGGAAACACGTCAGCGCCGTTCTGGTCAGTGCCGGCAGCCAACACCTGAAGAATATCGGCGAGCCCATCAACGTCTGGACCTGGCAGCCCGATGTGCCCGACCGCGCGGACCTCGCCGATCTGCCGCCGCAATACAAGACCGCCATCGTCGGCGTGCTGCCGTTCGTCAATCTTGCCGACAGGGCGGATGATTATTTCGCGGACGGGCTGACCGAAGACCTGATCCATGCGCTGTCGCTGCAGTCGTTCTACCGTGTGCTGAGCCGCAGCGCGACCTTTGCCTTCAAGAGCAGGCAGCTCAGCGCGCGCCTGATCGCACGCGAGATCGACGCGACCTATCTGATCCAGGGCTCGGTGCGGCGTGCCGGATCCAAGGTGCGCGTCGTGGCCGAGCTGATCGCGCCCGAGAACGGCGCGCAATTATGGACCGGCCGCTACGACCGCGACATGGACGATCTGTTCGCGCTGCAGGACGAACTCACCACCAGCCTTTCGGCAGCACTCGCGCCGGAGATTTTCCGGGCCGAAGCATCGGCCCCCGGACGCGCCGCAACGACCGACCTCACCGCCTGGGACCGCTTCCTGCGCGGGCTCTCGCACTACTATTTGCAGACCAAGCCGGACTTCGAAGCCTCGATTGCGCTGTTCCGGGAAGCAATCGCGCTCGATCCGTCGCTGGCGATCGCTCGCGCCTATCTCGCCACCATCATGATCCAGGGCATCCAGTATGGCTGGATCAAGAGCACGCACGAGCTGTGGGGCGAGGCGATGGAGCTGGCGGAAAGCAGCGTCCGGCTCGATCCGCGCTCGTCCTTTGCCTATTCAATCCTCGCCTTCATCCACGCCATGGACGGCGCCCACGACGCAGCGATGGAAGCCGGGCGCAGGGCGGTCGAGCTCAACCCCTATGACATGGGGGCGCGCGGCGTCCTCGGCTGCTGTCACCTCGCCATCGGCGAGCACAAGCAGGCCATCGAGCTGTTCTCGACCGCCGTGCAGCGCGGCAACAGCGACCCGCGCTATCAATGGGCGGCGATGCTCGCGTTCAGCCACTATCTGCTCGGACAATATGACGCCGCGCTGTCATGGACGCGCGAGGCGCTGTACTTCAATCCCAACCATCTTCAGGTACTCGCGCTGCGGGCAGCCGTATTGGCGCAGCTCGGGCGAAGCGAGGAAGCGGCCAAGGCCACGCAAATTCTGCTGAAGGCCTATCCGGGGCTCACCGTCGAAAAGCACCTGCGCAATTTCCGCTGGAGGGAGCTCACCGAGGTCGCCCACTATCGTGAAGGGCTTTTGAAGGCCGGCGTGCCGTCCACCCGGCTGACGCTGGTGGAGAACGGCTGGCGCAAGGCAAATTCCTGACGCGCCTGAGATAGTCCGTCTTCACGTTTGGTTGACACGGTGATTTATTTCACCAAGATCGCAACGCATCCACAGGTAGTATTTCGAATCGCGGCATTGCGCGCCGCTGCATTCGCGCCACGAATCATTTCTTTATTGTCTGCTTTTGCAGGGGGATCGGGATCATGCAGGACCGCATCACGCCGAATTCGAACGCGCCCGGCCAGCCGATCGCGGTCTCGCCCGACAATCCCTGCCCCTTCCTGCGGGCGGTGGTCTCCGAAGGTTATGTCGGCGGCCACAATGTGCCGCTGTCGACGCTGGCCCAGACCGTGCAGGCCGCCAGCGGCAAGACCGGACTTGCGAAAGTGAGCGCCGGCATCAAGACAAGGCTGGTCGCCCTCATCGCCAACGGCCTCAATCCCTTCCGTCTGATCAAGAGCGCGTGGTCCGGCGCCACGCTCGATGAGCTGCGCAATGGTCCGCTCGACAAGCACGGGGTCGGCTCGCGCATCCTGGATGCGCAGGCGCATGTCCATGAAGACGAGATCGCCCGTCTTGCCACCTTCGGCAAGGAGCGCCGCGATCCGATGGGCGGCGGCCTCGAGATCGGCCTCAACGCCAGCGAAATCGTCACCTACATGAACGCCAATTTCGAGCGCGCCAAGGGACATCGCCGCGCCATCGACCGCAAGCTGATGGAAGGCGAGTGGCCGGTGCTGCTCGACATCATGGGCAAGGGCGCGGGCGATGAACGCTATCTGAGCGTCGCCGAGGTCCGCACGCTCTTCACCGAACGGCGGCTGCCGCAGCGGATCAATGCGCGCCTGTCGGCGCATCCGGCGCGCTCCGGCGGCTTCTTCGGCACACTCGCCAAGGGCGTCGCCGTGCTCGCTGTGCTGGCCCTGGGGCTGGTCTTCCTGTTCGCTGAATTTCCCGGACTGTTCCGGCCCCTCCCGGTGATCGGGAAGCTGGTGCCGCCGGCGCTTCCGGCCCGGGTCCCGGTGAAAGCGGCCTATTGGCTCGACCAGAACTGGTCGACCGAGGACCGGTTCTGGTTTCACCATGCAAGCCAGGGCACTGCGACTTTCCCGGTGCCTTACTCCTGGTACATCGCGCTCGAGCAGCCCGGCCTGCACTTGTTCAGCCGCCCCGGCCTGCTGACCGACAGCGCCTATCTCGAACGCTTCGGATTCATTCCCAGCCCCAAAACCGTCCGCGCCGACCCGGATTACCTGCGCCGCTTCGGCTTTGTGAGCACCGACGCCAAGCCCGAACCGGTGCCGGACACGGTCGCCGGCCTGAAGTCGCGGCCCGCAGACAATATGGACGGACTGCCAGTCGGCTTTGCGCGCATGACAGGCGTCGTCAATCCCGTAACCGGCGGCGTTGAAGCCGACAGGATCGGCCTCACCTGCGCCGGCTGCCACACCGGAAGCATCAACTACAAGGGGACCAGCGTTCGCTTCGATGGCGGGCCGTCCATGCTGGAGCTGCGCAAGCTGGAGCTCGCGACAGGCCTTGCCATTCTCTACACCCTGAAAGTGCCGGGACGCTTCGACCGTTTCGCCAATCGCGTGCTTGGCCGTGACGCCGACAAGGCGCAACGCGACAAGCTCAAGGACGAGCTCAACGACGTCTGGAATTTCCTGAAAGGTCAGATCGAGATCACGGAGAAGACGCTGGAGAGCAAGAAACAGGCCGACACCCCGGAAGGCTATGGCCGGCTCGACGCGCTCAACCGGATCGGCAATCAGGTTTTCTACGTCGATTACTTCAAGAGCAATCTGAAGGGCTATGAGGCCAACCTCCACGCCAACGATGCGCCCGTCAGCTACCCGCCAGTGTGGACCGTGCCGTGGCTGTGGTGGGCACAATACGACGCGTCGATCGAGCAGCCGCTCGTTCGTAACGCCGGCGAGGCGCTCGGCGTGCGCGCTTCGCTCAATCTCTCGCCCGACTTTCCGCCCGACCGGCTTTTCCGCTCCTCGCTGGCGCTGGAAAACCTGGTGCGCATCGAGAAGATGCTGCGCGGCGCCGATCCTTTCAGCCGCACGCCAAAGGGGTTTGGCGGGCTGACCTCGCCGAAATGGCCTGCGCATCTCTTCCCTGACGATCCCGACTGGAAGATCAATCCGGACCGTGTCGCGAAGGGGCGCGCGCTCTACGCCGGTATCTGCGCGGAGTGTCACCTCGGGCCGGTCGCGGATCCTGCTTTCGACGCGCAATTTCCGGACAAGAGTTTCTGGACGGCGAACCCGCGCTGGAAGCAGGATCCGGACGGCGGCTGGATCATGGACGAAGTCCAGAAGAGTGCCGCGGTCATGGGAACCGACCCGGCCCAGGCCAACGTGCTGGCGACGCGGCAGGTCCAGGTGCCCGCTTTCCTCAAGATGAATCCCGCTGACGATCTCGGCGCGCGATGGAAGTGCAAGGACCTGCCGGCTTATTCCTCGACCGAGATGCCGTTTGCGATCGCGCTGATGATCGTGGTCGACAAGGTCAGCCGCAAATGGCTGGACGATCGCGGCATCACCGATCCGCAACAGCTCAAGGCGATCTGGGGCGAGCGCAGCAACTGTCCCAATCCCGCCAAGGAGCCGCAATACCGCGCCCGGCCCCTGAATGGCGTGTGGGCGACCGCGCCCTACATTCACAATGGCTCGGTGCCTTCACTGTACTGGATGCTGACGCCGCAGGCCGAGCGCCCGAAGCAGTTCTGCTTGGGCGCGCGCGACTTCGATCCGAAACAGGTCGGCTTTGCCGTGCCTGCGTCCGGCGAGTCGTCGTGCAAGACGGGCCAGACCGTGTTCTCGACGACGGATAGCGCGGGCAAGGACATCAAGGGCAATAGCGTTCTCGGCCATTCCTTTGAGGCGGCGGCCGATGCCGACAAGAAGACCTATCCGAACGGCGTGATCGGCCGCAAGTTCAGCGACGAAGAGCGTTACGATCTGATCGAGTATCTGAAGACGCTGTAGTCTCGCGGCTTCGTTTCGACATGGCGCGCCTCACGGATTCCGCGGGCGCGCCATTTTCATTGAAGCGATGAGCCGATATGCCGGACGCGGCGCGGCGTGATACAAGGCGCAGGCACCATCCCGATAGAAGGAGCCGGACCATGTGGGAGCGACCGTTTTTTCACGAGGGCATGCGTGAGCTTCAGGATCGCTTCGACGGACGCCGCGTCGCCGAAGCCATCGAGGCCAAGCGCAAGCACTACGAATTCTGGGACGACGAGAAAGAGCTGATCCAGAGCTCGCCGTTCTTCTTCATCGCGACCACGTGGCAGGACTACGTCGATTGCAGCATCCGCTCCGGCGATCCCGGCTTTGTCAAAATCACCGGCGCCAATGTCCTGGAATTTCCCGAGTACGACGGCAATTCGATGTACCGCACCATCGGCAACATCGCGCGGAATCCGAACGTCGGATTGCTGTTCGTCCGCTTCGACGGCAAGAGCCGGCGCATCCGCGTCAACGGCCGGGCCGCCATCCTGGATGATGCCGCAGCGCTCGGCCGGCATTACGGCGCGAAGCTGGTCGTCCGCGTGGAATGCGAAATCTACCCGAACTGCCCGCGCTATGTGCCCGACATGCTCGGCGCCGGCGGCGATTACAAACCATCGGCGAGCATTCCGCGGCCCGGCCACAGCACGCCGCCGTCACCGGAATGGAAGCGCCGCACCTACATCCGTGACATCCTGCCGAAGGACGACCCGCATCTGGATCAGGTGCAATCCTCGCCTGCGATTGACTAGCCCTGCATACGCAGCGCCCTGCGCACCGCCCTACTTGAACAGCGGCGTGCCCGGCACGAAGGCGTCGAACGCCGCCCAGAACTGCTGGCGGTAGCGGTCCTGCTCCTGCAGGATCTCGTGCTTGGAGCCGGCGATGACCAGATGCGAGCCGGCGCGCAGATGATAGGCGAACTCCTCGATCGCCGAAGTCGACACGATGGTGTCGTTGCTCGCCGCCAGCATCAGGATCGGCTGGCGGATATCCGACGGATAGCTCATGCCGCGGAAGGCGTGCATCGCCGAGAAAGCGGCGTCGGCCCAGGCAATCGTCGGTGACGCCAGCCCAAGGGTCGGGTCTTCCTCCAGGATCGCGGCGTTGCGGGCGTAGCGCACGGGATCGCTGGTCAGGGGGTTGTTGACGAAGGATTCCGCGCCCGTGATCTGGTCGCTGCCACCAGGCACGTAACGGCCGCCCTGCCCGGCCCAGCGCATCGCCTTCACCAGCGCGCGCACCGGAAGCGAGGTCGACTTGCCCGGCAGGTCGATCATCGGCGCCGACAGCACCATGCGGTCGAACCAGCGTTTGCCGGCATGTGCAATCCGCAGCATCACCGCACCGCCCATGGAATGGGCAAGTGCAAAGTAAGGCGGCGGACAATCCGGCAACACCACCTGCTGCACGAAGGTCTCGACGTCGACCTCGAAGTCGGAGAAGTCGCGGACGTAGCCTTTGCGCGGATCGCGCAGCCGCCGCGAGGAGTGCCCCTGCCCGCGCCAGTCGATCATGGCGACGGCAAATCCGCGCTCGCGCAGGTCACGCACCGTCTCGAAATATTTTTCGATCTGCTCGCTGCGCCCGGTGAAGACACAGACCGTGCCCTTGCGCCCCGCAGGCGGCGCCCAGCGCGCAAAGCGCAACTCGGCGCCATCCGATGTCTTGATGGTGCCCGAGACGACGTCCTCCGGAACCGGGTTGGAAGGGATCGAGACGAGCGTCATGCGTCAATACCGCGATAGGTCCGAAAGGCCTGAAATCAAGGGGTTTGGCGTCAAAAACCCGGGCAAATCCCGCCCTCTTGAACGCCGCAGGACGCTCTCCATATCATCTTCGTGCAGGCCGCTACCAGTGCTTTGGGAAACCCAAGGGAAATCCCAGGCATCAGGCTGCACACAGAACTGAAGCCCGGCCCGATGGCGGGCGGGTATTTGCAACAGTCGCTCAATGGAGGACTATCCATGCGAACCTACGACCTCACCCCGTTTTATCGTTCCACCGTTGGCTTTGACCGCCTCTTCAACCTGCTCGACCAGGTGACTTCGGACGGCAGCCCCGGTTATCCCCCCTACAACATCGAGCGCACCGGCGAGAACACCTACCGCATCTCGGTAGCCGTCTCCGGCTTCGCACAGAACGAGCTTTCCATCGTCGCGAAGGAAAACACGCTGACGATCAAGGGCGAGAAAGTCGCCAACGAGAACGGCAAGAACCCGTCCGAAGTGCTCTATCGCGGGATCGCCTCGCGTGCCTTCGAACGCGTCTTCCAGCTTGCCGATTTCGTCCAGGTGAAAAACGCCTCGCTCGAGAACGGTCTGCTTCACGTCGATCTCGTCCGCGAGATCCCCGAAGCCAAGAAGCCGCGCAACATCGCGATCACCGGCGGCGATCAGGCTCCGCAGGTCGTCGACAGCTCGGCGAGCAAGGTTGCCGCCTGACGCGCAAAGCCTTTCAGCAGATATTGGCTGAAACGAAAACGCCCCGGGAAACCGGGGCGTTTTTGCTGCCTCTTGTGGGCGGTTACTCCAGCCCTTGCGCGCTCGGCATGTCCTGCGTCGGCAGGATGGAAGGCGCGGGCTTGGCTTGAACCGGCGCGGTGGAGCCGGTGGTGACCGGCGCGGTCTCCGCGGGCTTGGCCTGGGTCGCGGCTGCCTGCTGTGCCGGTGCCTGCGGCGAAGGTTTCGCTGCTTCCGTCGCGGGCTTTGCCGGCTCGGGTGCCGGCTTTGCGGCAGCCGCTTCCGTGGGCTTTGCGGGTTCAGCCGCGGGCTTG
>JAKFVP010000269.1 GCA_021732175.1 Bradyrhizobium sp. | reverse complement strand
ATCAGCGAGGGCGCCACCGCATTGACGGTGATGCCTTCCTTGACGAGGCGGGCGGCATAGCCGCGGGTCAGGCCCTCCAGGCCGGCTTTCGACGCATTGTAATGCGGGCCGATCGCGCCGGCGCCGCGCGCCGCGCCCGAGGAGATGTTGACGATGCGGCCCCATTTTTTGGCGCGCATGCCCGGCAGCACGGCCTGGGTGCAGAGGAACGCGGATTTCAAGTTCACCAGCAGGGTCTGGTCGAAATCGGCCTCGGTGAGATCGTCGACGCCTCTGATGATGGCGATGCCGGCATTGTTGACGAGGATGTCGATGGGGCCGAGTTCGGACGAAGCGCGCTGCACCATCGCGGCCACCGCATCGGCCTTCGAGACGTCGGCGGCGATGGCGAGGGCTTTCCCGCCTGACGCAACGATGGCCCCGGCCAGTGCCTTTGCCTCGGTCACGCGCTCGCGATAGTTCACGGCGACGGCGCAGCCGGCCTCACCGAGCGCCTTGACGATCGCAGCACCAATGCCGCGCGAGCCGCCGGTGACCAGCGCGACATGCCCGCGCAAACTTTCGCTCGCCATCGCTTCCTCCCGTCAGGCCGCGCCCAGCAGCACGACGCCTGTAATGATCGTCGCGCAACCCGCCAGCCGCCAGGCATTGACCGGTTCGCGCAGGATCATCATGCCGAAGATCGCGCCGATCATCATCGACATTTCGCGGGCCGGCGCCACCAGGCTGAGCGGGGCACCCATGTCCACGGCAGTGAGCACGAGGATATAGGATAGCGGCGAGAACACACCGACACCCACGGCCAGCCACCAGTACCCCTTCATGCGCGCCATCATCTGCGCCGGGTTCTTCAGCATCACCGGCCCCAGGATGAACAGGCGCAGGAAGTTGGAGAACCAGTCGATCAGGACGGGGTGGATGCCGAGCACCTTGACGCCATAGCCGTCGACCACCGTATAGGCCGCGATCAGGCCACCCGTGCCGAGGCCCCAACGCACGCCTTCCTGGCCCTTGGGCTGGCGGAAGGCGGCGAGGTTGCCTTGCGTCGAGATGCAGCCGATACCCACGACCACGGCGACGAGGCCGAGCACGCCGAGCCAGGTCGGCGGTTCCCGCAGCAGGATGAAAGCGCCGATCGAGGAGAACAGCGGACCGGTGCCGCGCGCGATCGGGTAGACCACGCTGAGGTCGGCGACTTGGTAGCCGCGCTGCAGGCAGAGGCTGTAGGCGAGATGGATGGTCGCGCTGGCCAGGAAGCAGAAGGCAATCGGCCAGTTCCAGGTCTGCTCGCGGGTTGCCAGCAGCCAGATCACCCAGGGCAGGTAGGCGACCGTGGCCACCACATTATAGGCGAAGACGAAGGGGGCGCCGGCGGGGGCGGCGCGCTTGGCGAGCAGGTTCCAGCTCGCATGGATCAGCGCGGCAATGACGACAAGGGCAAGGGGAACAAGCGACATGAGACCTCCGGGGCGTGGCGCCCGCGCGTTGATCTCGACGTCTCCTCCTCTGGGATTTTGCCCCTCGGGTGCAGCCGCGGATTTGTCGCCGCGGTCTCCGCAACGCTCGGACCAGCAACGGCGCGCCGTCCGGAACCCTAGTTGCCACTCAGTCGATCGAGGAAAAATATCCTCCGAAGCGGTGGCATGGTCAACCCGTAATGGCCTGATAGTGCGGGGATTGCCCGCCTTCGCTGTCACTTCACGTGAGGTTTTGGCGCTGACACGAACACCTCGTAGCGCACCGTCTTGCCGGCTAATTGATGCGACGGTTTCGGGGCGTCCAGCAAGGGCGCCGCGCGCAGCGGCCACTTCAGGACGACGCGTTCGCGGGCCGAGGCGAGGGCCACCTCCATCAGTTCATCCGCATCTTCGTCGGCGCCGACGATGGCGGAAAGCTGCCGCATCTCCTTTTTCACCAGCGCGGTGTTGCGCCGCGACGGGTGCATGGGATCGACGATGATGACATCGGGCTTCAGCTCGAGCAGCAGCTCGCGAGCATCGCCATGGATCAGGGTCATGCGGCTGACCACTTCGGCGAGGTCTGTCGATTCGGCTGCGGCGCGGGCGAGCGCCTCCTTCAGCAGCCCATGCACCTCGGCGGAACGCTCGATCAAGGTGACATCAGCACCCGCGGAAGCCAGCAGGAACGCATCGCGGCCAAGGCCTGCCGTGGCATCGACGATCGAGGGAACATGGCCCTTTTTGATGCCGGCCGCGCGCAGCAGCGGATGGCCGCGCTCGCCGCCGCGGCGGAAGCGATAGCCGACCGCGCCGCCGGCAAAATCGATCTTCGGCTGGTCGGCTTTCTTTGGCATCCGTCAGCCCGGCCAGCACTGCCCGCCGCCGTCGACGCGCAGCACCTGTCCCGAGACGAAGGCACCTTGCGGCCCCGCGAAGAACTCGACGACGCGGGCGACCTCATCCACGGTGGCGATGCGGTCAAGCGTGCCGTCCTCGACCATGCGTTTCTCATCCACCGCGCGGGTGCCGAGGAAACGGCCGGTGCGGGTATCGCCGGGCGCGATGCAGTTCACGGCGATGTCGTAAGGACGAAGCTGGTCGGCGAGGCAGCGCGTGTAATGCGTCATGCCGGCCTTCGCCACGGCATAGATGGAAGAATTGGTGCGGCCCTTGAAAGCGGCGACCGAGCCGATGGTGACGATGCGGCCGCGCCTGCGCTCCATCATGCCGCGCGCCACCGCCTGGCAGGTCAGGATGGTCGCGAGCAGATTGCGGTCGAGCACCGCGCGCACGTCCTCTTCCTTGATGGTGACCGCATCGTTCGGATTCGGCTTGCCCCCGGCAGCTGCGATATCGCCGCCGGCGTTATGCACGAGGATGTCGATCGGCCCGAGCGCCTTCTCGGCCTCGGCGACCACGCGGGCGATGTCGTCGCCCTTGGTGAGGTCGCCGAGCACCCGCTGCGTGCGCACGCCGTACTGCTTGCCGATCTCCTGCGCCACCGCCGTCAGCGTGGTGCCCTCGCCATATTCGGCCGGGCCGTTCTCGCGCATGCCGTGGATGGCGACATCGGCGCCCATGGCGGCCAGCTTCTCGGCAAAGGCGCGGCCGAGCCCGCGGCCCGCGCCAGTAACCAGCGTCACCTTGCCGGCAAGTGTCTTGGTGTCATGCGATGCCATGATTCTTGTTCTCCTTGGTTGAATGTCAGTCGGCGGCGAGGTCCATGCCGATGGCGAGCGCCTGCACCAGGCACATCGGCGCCACCAGCGTACGCAGCGCCGGCTCCGGCATGTCCTGGATTTCGAACACGACGCTCGCGCCCTGGACGATCGGGCTCAGCAGGCTGTCGGTGATGGAAATGGCAGGCACGCGGCGCGCGACGAGTTCGGGAAACAGCCGAGCCGTGTCCGGGTAGTAGTTGCGGAAGCTGATCGCGACCAGCGCGTCCTCCGGCGTCGCGGCATGCGACTGTTCGTGAATGCTGCCACCGATACCATCAAGCAGCACGACGCGCCGGCCGAGCTTGCGCAAGACATAGGCGAGGTGGGTGGCAACGGGGAACGAGCCGCCGAGGCCGAGCAGATAGATGTCGCGCGCTTTCATCAGGATGGCGGTGGCGGCATCCAGTTCACGGGTGTGCACGGATTGGCTCAACGTCACTAGCGCCGACTGCGCTTCCGAAACGAACCGCGACAGCACTGCCGCCGGCTTACGGCCGAGCACCGATTTCTCCTCGCTCTTCATGCGGGCGAGGCGGGCCTTGTAGCTGGGCGCCACGCCGGCGACGAGGCGGGAGCGGAACACCTGCTGCATCTCGGTGAAGCCGCCGAAGCCGATCGCATGCGCAAAGCGCACGATCGCAGAGGGCGGCACGCCCGACCGCTCCGCCACTTCGGCAACGGTACCGAGTGCAACATCGGTCGGATGGTCGAGCACGAATTCCGCGATCTGTTGCAGGCGGCCGGACAGCGCGCGGTGCTTCTGCGCGATCGCGCCGCGCAACTCGTCATAGCTCATGGCGCCGGATGGCTTGTTCATCGGGAAGGTCTCTCCGGGTCGGTCACCCCTTTTAGCGGTATTCCACCGTCTGGATCAAATATTCCACTTTACACAATAAATGGAATAGATATTCTACCCTCAACCAAGAAGCCTTGAGACGGGAGGAAGCTATGAACAAGCATCGGATTTCGCGGCGCAGCGTGCTGAAGGGTAGTCTGATGGCGAGTGCCATCGCCGGCACCGGCAGCTTCTTCGGACCGTGGCAGGAAAACCGTGCCTTTGCACAGGCCAAGCCGATCAAGCTCGGCCTGACCTGCGACGCCAGCGGCCAATACGGCAATAGCGGCCAGGACGACCTGCGCGGCATCAAGATGGCGATCGAGGAGTTCAACGCCAAAGGCGGCGTGCTCGGACGCAAGATCGTCTGGACCACGGCGGACACCGAGACGACGCCGGCCACCGGTAGCCGGATCGCGGAACGCTTCATTACCCGCGAGGACTGCACGATCCTGATCGGCGCCATCCATTCCGGCGTCGCCAACGCCATAACCCAGGTCGCAGCCAAGTATGGCGTGATCTATCTCAACACCAATTCTTCCGCGCCGAGCGAGGCGGGCGAGAACTGCTCACGCATCAAGTTCGTCTGGGACGGCAACGGAACGAATTTCTCCAAGGCGTCGGTGAAAAATGCGGTGGATTCCATCGGCAAGAACTGGATGCTGCTGACCAATGATTATGTCTGGGGGCATACCACGGCGGCTGCGACCAAGGCGCAGGTCGAGGGCGCCGGCGGCAAGATCATCGACAATCTGCTGGTGCCGCAGAACACCCGCGACTTCACTGCCTATCTCCTGAAGATCCAGCAGGCCAAGCCCGATGTGGTGGCAACCGCGATCGGCGGCGACGACATCAAGGCGCTGCGCGAGCAGGTCTCCCAGCTCAAGCTGGACGGCAAGCCGGCCTGGATCAACAACCAGCAGGACTGGCCCGACGTGTGGGGCGCGCCCGACAGCCTGTTCGGCGTGTTCGGCACCACCTGGTATCACAAACTGCAATTGCCGGGGGTTGCCGACTTCGTAAAGAAGTGGCAGGCCGCCAACAAGGACGGTCCGATCCCGGTGCCCGGCAACGTCTCCTACAACGGCTACATGGCGACGCGCGAACTGCTCCGCGCGATCGAGCGGGCGGGCTCGACCAACAACGTCAAGATCATCAAGGAGCTCGAGAACCTGAAACTGTCGGCGACGGATCGCATGCAGCATTTCGATGCCTACATGGACCCGGTAACACACCAGCTGCAGCAGACGATTTATCTCGCGCGCCGCAACGCCAAGCCGGCTGACAATACCGATCTCTACGAGCTCATCAGCTGGACCGAGCCGAAGTCCGCCATGGACGATGCTGCGGCGGGCAAATGCAAGCTCACGCCCTACGAGCAAGTGCCGACCGTCGATTCCTGAGCATGACGGTCGTCCGCCTGCAGCGGGCGCCGGTCGTGCGCCTGCTGTCCTGCAATACCAGCGCGAGACTGCCGCTTGTTCGATCTTCTCCCGCACCTTCTCAACGGCCTCACGCTGGGCCTGCTGTTTGCGCTGATCGCGCTCGGCTTCATGCTCATCGTCGGGCTGATGGAACAGATCAACCTGGCGCACGGCTCCCTGTTCGCGCTCGGCGCCTACGTCGCCATGCAGATGATGGGATCGCGCCCGCCGCTTCCGGCCGAGATGGCAAAGGCGTGGCTGGCGCTGCCGCTCGGCTGGCGCTATGCGGCGACGCTTGTCATCGCGCCCATCGTCGTCAGCTTCGTGGGCATGCTCATCGAGTTCTGCATGCGGCGGACCTACGGCAAGGATCCGTTGTACGGGCTGTTGCTGACCTTCGGCGCAGCGATGGTGATCGAGGAACTGATCCGGCTCGTGTGGGGCACCCGCGACTACGTGCTGCAGGTTCCGCAAGCCGTGAGCGGCGGCTTCCTGTTCGGTGAGCTGATCTGGTCGACCTACCGCTTCTACGCGGCCGGCATCGCGGCAGCCATCATTGGATTGGTCTGGCTTCTGATCGAGAAGACCTCGTTCGGCGCGACAGTGAAGGCGGGCGCGCATGACAGCGAGATCGTGCGTGCGCTCGGCATCAACCTGTCGCGGCTGCGGCTGCTGGTGTTCGTGTTCGGTACCATCCTGGCGGCGCTTGCCGGCATCATCGTTGCACCCATCTGGGGTATCCGCCCGCATATGGGTGTTGACGCCGTCATTCCCGCATTCCTCGTGATCGTGCTCGGCGGTGTCGGCAGTTTCTGGGGCGCGGTGGCGGCGGGCCTTCTGGTCGGTCTGTGCGTGGGCCTGTCCGGCGCCTATGCATCGGAATGGTCGCTGCTGTCGATGTATATCCTGCTGGTCGCCGTCGTGACGTTCCGCGCGCGCGGCCTGTGGGGCAAGAAGAGCGTGCTCGAGGCCTGACGATGATCGCTGCTCCCACCAATTCGCCGGATGCCGCGCGCCTCGTCACGCCGACGATGCTGGTGCTCTGGCTTGTGCTTGCGACCGTGCCGCTGTGGATCGCAAGAATCGGCCTCTATCCCTATCTCGGCATCGAGATCCTGATCTGGTCGCTCTATGCGCTGGCGTTCAACCTGGTGCTGGGAACGGCGGGGCTGCCGTCATTCGGCCATGGCGCCTATTTCGGGATCGGCGCCTACGCCTTTGGCCTGTGCCAGTTCGACCTCGTCGCCAATCTCTGGATTTGCCTTGCCGCCGCGTCGGTGATCGCCGGTCTGGCCGGCGCATTCGTCGCGCTGTTCATCTCGCACCGGCGCGGCATCTATTATGCCTTCATGACCATCGCCTTCGGCCAGATCTTCTGGACGCTGGCGATCAAGTCGCACCGGATCACCGGCGGCGAGGACGGCCTGCTGAAGATCGCGCGGCTGCCGGCGAATTTCGGCTTCGTATCGTTCGATCTCACTGACAATGTCGCCTTCTACTATTTCGTGCTGGCGATGTTCGCGATCGGCGTCGCCGGGCTTTGGCGGCTGGTGAACTCGCCCTATGGCCGCATCGTCGCCGCGATCCGGCAAAGTGAAACCCGCGCCGCCCATCTCGGTTACAACGTCTGGCTCTACAAGGCGTCGGTCTTCACGCTGTCGGCGGCAATATCCGGTTTCGCCGGCGGCCTGTTCGCGATGGCGCAGCTCGCCGCCTTCCCCGACGTCATGAGCCTGCACCAGTCCGGCTATGTCGTGATGATGACGCTGGTCGGCGGCGGCCTCGTCAGCTTCTGGGGACCGGTGATCGGCGTGTTTGTCTTCCTGACGGCGCGCGACGTGATCGGCGCGCTGACCAATGCCTGGATGCTGTATTTCGGCCTGCTGTTCATTGCGATCGTGCTGTTCCGCCCGGAGGGTATTGCCGGCGCAATCTCGGCGATGCTGCAGCAGCATTCGCTGAGTGCCCTGCGGGCGCGCGGCAATTCGGCCATGCGCCTGTTGCTCGGGGGCGGACGATGAGCATGATCGAAGCCGCCATGATTGAATCCGTCGGTGTGCACGTCCGCTTCGGCGACCGCGTCGTGCTGGAATGCGTCGACCTCGCGGTAGGCGTGGGCGAGTTTCACGGTGTGATGGGACCGAACGGTGCCGGCAAGACGACGTTCTTCAACGTCCTGACCGGCCGGGTGAGACCGAGCCGCGGCTCGGTCCGGCTCGGCGGCGAGGACGTCACGGGGCTGAGCCCGCACCGCATCGCCGCCAAGGGAGTAGCGCGCTCGTTCCAGATCATGACGCTGTTCGACGAGTTCTCCGCGCTCGACAACGTCATGATGGGATTGCCCGAGTTTCGTGCCCGCGGGCTGGATATCGGATACGCTGTCGCCGCCAACCGGGCCTTCTCGACCAAGGCAGCGGAGGCGCTCGCCGCGGTGGGCCTCGCTGAAAAGGCCGATTTTCGCGCCAAGGATCTTTCGTACGGCGATCGCCGGGCACTGGAGATTGCGGTTGCGCTGGCGCAGGAGCCGCGCGTGCTGTGCCTGGACGAGCCGACGTCCGGCCTCGGTTCGGACGGCATTCAGCGGCTGACCGCGCTGGTCGCGCGCCTCAAGGGCAAGCTCACCATCGTCGCCATCGAGCATGACATGGAATTCCTGTTCTCGCTGGCCGACCGCATCTCGGTGATCCATTGGGGCCAGGTGGTGGCGCGCGGAACGCCACATCAGCTGCAGCAGAATGAATGGGTCAAGCGCTCCAATCTCGGGAGGTTCGCATGATCCTCGAAGTCGATGGGGTCGATACCTTCTACGGCGAGACGCAGGCGCTGTTCGGTGCATCGCTCGCGATCGAGCCGGCCAAGGTCTTCGCCTTGCTCGGCCCGAATGGCGCCGGCAAGACCACCATGCTGCGCTCGATCCTCGGTCTGACGCGGCCGCGCCGCGGCGCGATCCGCTTCGACGGTCATGACGTGACGCGCAGCCCGACGCATGAAATCGCGCGCGGCGGCATCGGCTGGGTGCCTGACGACCGCCGGCTGTGCCCGACGCTGACTGTGGCGCGCAACCTCGGCATCGCCCAGAAGCGCACGCGGTTCCGCAACTGGAGCGTCAAGGAGGCCTGCGCGATCTTCTCGCCGCTCGAATATCTGATGGAGCGCGAATGCGAAAATCTCTCCGGCGGCGAGATGCAGATGGTGGCGATCGCGCGGGCCCTGGTCGGCTCGCCCGGACTGGTGCTGTTCGACGAGCCGAGCCAGGGACTGGCGCCGAAGATCGTCGGCGATGTGCTCGCGACCATCGGCGGATGAAGCAGGAGGGGATCGCCTCGCTCGTCGTCGAGCAGAATGCCGAGATTGCGCTTTCGGTCGCCGACCATGCCGCGGTGATCGACCGCGGCCGCATCGTCTGGGCCGGTGAGGCGGCGACCCTCCGCAACGACCACGCGCTGCGGCAGCGCCTGCTGGGAGTGCAATAGTGGCTGCGCCGCTGCTCGCTCTCGAAGGAATCCGCAAGGTCTATACGCGCGGCCGCGTGATCCGCCGGCGGACGTTCACGCTGGAGGCCGATCTGGTGCTGGCGGAGGCCGGGATCGTCGGCGTCGTCGGGCCAAACGGCGCCGGCAAGACGACGCTGTTCGAGATGATGACCGGCTCCAACGCGCCGACGTCCGGCCGCGTCCTTGTCGCCGGCACGGACATCCACCGCGTCAAGTATCGCGAGCGGGACCGCCTGGCGATCCATTACCACCAGTCCTATCAGGTGCGGCGCTTCCGCAAGCGGGTGCCGTCGGTATTCCTCGCACCGTCTCCGACCCGGACACCGCTGGTTCACCTGTTCGACGAACCGCAATTCAACCTGCAGGATGGCTATATCGGCTTCATGCTCGACTTCTTCCGCAAGCTGCGGGCCGAAGGCAGGCTGGTGGTATTGTGCATGCACCCGACGGCGGTCTGGCATCTGGAAATCCTCGCCGAGATCGCCGAGCAGTTTCTGTTCGTCGCCGATGGCGGCGTGACGCGGAAGACCGACTTTGCCGCACTCGTCGCCGAGCCGCGCTTCCGCAGCTATCTCGGTCCCGACATGACACGCGCTGCCGAGGCCGTTATGGGCCGTCCGGGGTGACGTGGTACCGCGCGGGTAACCTGCAATTTCGCGGGCTAGCCTCGGCCCGGCCGGCAGTCTAAAAGAAAGCCCGTCCCACCTTCTATTCCAACGCAAAAATCAACAAGTCAGGGAGAGCTCCGTTGGCCTATTCCAACACGCAATTGTTCATCAACGGCAAGTGGCGGCCGGCCCAGTCGGGCAGGGTGCTCGAGGTGGTCAACCCGGCCACCGAAGAGGTGATCGGCACCGTCGCCCACGCCAGCCAGGCCGACCTCGACGAGGCGCTGGCTGCCGCTGCCGCCGGCTTCAAGGTCTGGCGTGCCGTCGCCCCGTTCGAGCGCTGCCGCATCATGCGCAAGGCCGCCGCGATCATGCGCGAGCGCAACGAAGAGATCGCGCCGCTCCTGACCATGGAGCAAGGCAAGACGCTGGCCGAAGCCAGGATCGAGGCGATGCTGGCGGGCGATGTGATCGAATGGTTCGCCGAGGAGGCCAAGCGCTCCTATGGCCGCATCATCCCGGCGCGCGGCCCCGGCATCTATCAGCTCGCGATCAAGGAGCCGGTCGGCCCCGTGGCGGCATTCACGCCGTGGAATTTCCCGATCAACCAGGTGGTGCGCAAGCTCTCCGCGGCGCTCGCCGCCGGCTGCTCGATCATCGTCAAGGCGCCCGAGGAAACGCCGGCTTCGCCCGCGCAGTTGATCAAGGCCTTTGCCGATGCAGGCGTGCCCGACGGCGTGATCAACCTCGTCTATGGCGTGCCGGCGGAAATCTCCGAATATCTGATCCCGCATCAGGTGATCCGCAAAATCTCCTTCACCGGCTCGACCTCCGTCGGCAAGCAGCTCAATGCGCTCGCCGGCCTTCACATGAAGCGCGCCACCATGGAACTCGGCGGTCATGCGCCGGCGATGGTCTTCAAGGACGCCGACGTCGCTTCGGCGGCAAAAATCCTCGTCGCGGCGAAGTACCGAAATGCCGGTCAGGTCTGCATCTCGCCGACCCGCATGCTGGTGCAGGACGACGTGTTCAAGGAATTCGTCGACAAGTTCGTCGAGGGCGCCAAGGCGGTGAAGGTCGGCAACGGCATGGATGCCTCTTCCACCATGGGGTCGCTCGCCAATCCGCGCCGCGTCACCGCGATCGAAGGCATGGTGCAGGATGCGGTCGCCAAGGGCGCGACGCTGGAGACCGGCGGCAAGCGTGTCGGCAACAAGGGCTACTTCTTCGAGCCGACCGTGGTCAGCGACGTGCCGAAGAATGCGCGGGCCATGAACGAGGAGCCGTTCGGGCCGCTGGCGCTGATCTCGCGCTTCAAGAGCCTCGATGACGTCGTCGAGGAAGCGAACCGCCTGCCCTTCGGTCTGGCGTCCTATGCCTTCACCAGTTCAGCCAAGACCGCGACCGCGATCGGCTCGCAGGTCGAGGCCGGCATGATGTCGATCAACCATTTCGGGCTGGCGCTGCCCGAGGTGCCGTTCGGTGGCATGAAGGATTCCGGCTACGGTTCGGAGGGCGGCACCGAGGCCATGGAAGCCTATTTCAACACCAAGTTCATCTCGCAAACCGGAGTCTGAACGACTCGGTCTCCTTTCACCTCTCCCATCGGGAGAGGTGAAAGGAAGATGCGGTGGCATCTATTCATCTGAGATCAGCTTGATGGCCGCGCCCGGAATCACCGGGCGCGGCCTTTTTATAGGGTTTTTTCAGCGAATCACTTCGGCCCGTGATAGGGAGGCGAGGCTGCGGAACAAGCGGCTGCGCGAAATCCGCGGCAAAATAAGGCATTTTCTGCACTGCGACGGCGCTTTTCGGCGAAGATTGCTGTGTAGAATGTCGAAAACACCTGTATTTTAAGGCGTTTTCAGCCCTATCGTGCGGCTTCCTGAATCAATGGAGCAATCATGGCCACCCAACTGTCTAAGTCGCAGCTGATCGAGAAGATCGCGACCTCCACCGAACTCGCCAAGCGTGACGTCAAGAACGTGATGGAGGCGCTCGTGGACGTCGGTCACAAGGAGCTGAAGAAGGCGGGCACCTTCCTCGTGCCGGGCTTTGCGAAGTTCGTCGTGATCAAGAAGCCGGCGACCAAGGCGCGCAAGGGCACCAACCCTTTCACGGGCGAGGAAATGATGTTCAAGGCCAAGCCGGCCCGGAAGATCGTCCGCGCCCGCCCGGTCAAGGCCGCCAAGGACGCAGTCGCCTGATAACGAAAAGGCCCCCGGCAACGGGGGCCTTTTTGCTTTTGTGTTCGCGCCGCCCGGCGCGGCTCAAACCACCGGCGAGCGGCCGCCATCGACATTGATGGCGGTGCCGGTGATGTAGGACCCTTGGTCCGATGCCAGGAAGCAGGCGAGGTTGGCGAACTCCTCCGCCGTGCCCATGCGTCCCATCGGGACCGACTTGGCAAGATCCTTCGTGAAGGCATCGAAGTCGCTGTCGGGCGCCGTCTTGGCGTGCCGCTTCACCCATTGATCGCTGACGATCAGGCCGACCAGCATCGCGTTGACGAGGATGTTGTGCGGCGCGCCCTCATTGGCCATGGCCTTGGTCAGCGCCATGCCGGCCGCGCGCGACACCGAGGTGGGCGTGGAAGCCGCCGCCGGCGCCTTGGCGCCGATGTTCAGCACATTGATGATGCGCCCCCATTTGCGCTCTTTCATGCCCGGCCAGACCAGCCGCGACAGCCGGATCGCCGCAAACAGTTTCAGGTCGAGATCTTCCTGCCAGATCGCATCGGTGACGGTCTCGAAGGCCATCGCGCGCGAGGTGCCGGCATTGTTGACGAGCACATCGACCTTGCCGTGGTCCTTCACGATCTTGTCGTAGGTCGCGGAAATCTCTGACGCTTTCGACACGTCGCAAACATAATCATGAACTTGAAGACCGTCTTTCGCGAGCTGCTCGCGCGCTGACTTCAGGTCACCAGCGCCGCGGGCAAGGATCGCGACCTTGGCGCCGGACTCCGCGAAGCGGCGGGCCACCGCGATGCCGATGCCCTTGCTGCCGCCGGTGACGACGGCCACGCGATCCTTCATCGTGATCTGCATGTTTGAATCCTTTTTGTTTAGATCAGGTTGAAATCAGTTTTTGAGCGCCTCAAGCAGTTCATCCGGCCGCTCCGCCATCATCATGTGCCCGGCACCGGGTAGAACTACGGTGCGCGCATTCGGCACGGCGGCCGCCAGCGCCTTGCCGGCCTTGGCGGGGGTCATCATGTCGCGTTCGCCGAGGATGACGGTGGTGGGCACCGTGATTCCGGCTGCCGCGGTCAGCGCGTTCTGATAGGCATTGCAGGCGGCGAGGTCGTTGTAGAGCACGCCCGGACGGCAGTTCTGCAGCACGCGCTGCGCGCCGCTGTGCATCCACAGCCCCGGCGCCAGGCTGCCGCCGAGCTCGGCGCTGAAGCCGAGGCCCCAGATCGAGACCATGTCGATGGCGGCGGGGTCGTTGGCTTCCGCGGCTTTCAGCAGGTCGGGCCCGACGGTCATGGTCGCGGCAGTGCCGATCAGTCTGAGGCCAGCAACCTTGCCCGGATGCCGCGCCGCGGTTTCCAGCGCGATCAGCGAGCCCATGGAATGCCCGACGAGCCTCGCCTTTGGTGCCTTGGCGGCATCGAGCAGGGCCGCGGTCCAATCGGCCATGTCGGCAATGGTCGGCAGCGCCTTGCCGCCGGAGCGGCCGTGGCCGGGAAGATCGGGTGCCAGCACGGAATAGCCGTGATGGGCGAACCAGCGGCTATGCAGCGCCCAGGTCGAATGGTCGAAGCCGGCGCCGTGGATCATCACCACGGATGGCAGCGACGGATCGAACGGCCTGCCGCCGGTCGCCACGAAAACATCGGATCCATTGACGGTAAGCTGCATGGGCTCAAGTCCTTTGCGAGGCGCGCAGCGCCTGTCCGAGATCGTCGATGATGTCCTGGGCGGTTTCGATGCCGACCGACAGACGGACCAGCTCCTCGCCGATCCCGGCGGCCTTCAGCTGTGAGGCATCCATCTGCTGATGCGTGGTAGAGGCGGGGTGGATCACCAGCGTCTTGGCGTCGCCGACATTGGCGAGATGGCTGATCATGCGCAGGGACTCGATGAACTTCTTGCCGCCGGCGCGGCCGCCCTTGATGCCGAAGCTGACGATCGAGCCGGCGCCTTTGGGCAGCAGCTTCTTGGCGAGCTGATGATCCGGGTGATCCTCCAGCGCAGGATGCAGCACCCACTCGACGCCCTTGTTGGACTTCAGGAATTGCAGCACCGCCAGCGTATTGCTCATGTGGCGGTCCATGCGCACGCCGAGCGTCTCGACGCCCTGCAGCAGATGGAATGCATTGGTCGGCGACAGGCACGCGCCGAAGTCGCGCAGGCCTTCCGTGCGCGCCCGCATGATGAAAGCGGCCTGTCCGAACTGCTCGTCGAAGACGATGCCGTGATAACCGGCATAGGGCTCGGTCAGCTGCGGAAACTTGCCTGACGCGTGCCAGTCGAAGCGGCCCCCGTCGATCAGGACGCCACCGATCGCGATGCCGTGGCCGCCGATCCATTTGGTCGCCGAATGCATGACAAGATCGGCGCCGAAGTCGATGGGTTTGCTCAGGTAAGGGGTGGCAAAGGTGTTGTCGATCAAGAGCGGGATCTTGGCGTCATGCGCGATCTGCGCCACCGCCGGGATGTCCAGCACCTCCAGCCCGGGATTGCCGATGGTTTCGGCGATGACCAGGCGCGTGTTCGGCTTGATCGCGGCGCGGAATTCGTCCAGCGCGCGCGGCTTCACGAAGGTCGTGGTAATGCCGAAACGGGGCAGGGTGTGCGCCAGCAGATTGATGGTGCCGCCATAGAGCGAGGCCGAGGCGACGATGTGGTCGCCGGCGTTCAGCAGCGTGGCGATGCCGAGATGCAGCGCGGCCATGCCGCTCGCGGTGCAGACCGCGCCGACCCCGTTCTCCAGCGCCGACAACCGCTCCTCGAGCACGGCGGTGGTGGGGTTGGAGATGCGGGTATAGATGTGCCCGGCGCGTTCCAGGTTGAACAGCGCCGCGGCGTGGTCGGAGTCCTGGAACACGTAGGACGTGGTCTGGTAGATCGGCACCGCGCGCGAGCCGGTCGTGGGATCGGGATGCTGGCCCGCATGCAGGCTCAGGGTTTCAAAGGCGGGCGGTTTGGGTGCTGGCATAGGGGTCTCGCGAGGGGCGGGAAGTCGCGGCGGGTTTTGCCACAAATTGGCGGGGAGTGTCAGCCCGCTCTATTCATGTCGCGCTGCAACGAAATTATCTCCATCGTGCCGCTTGAAAGGCGGTCAGCACGGGTGCCACCGATTACCGGTCGATCGAGCAGTTGCGGCTGGTGCAGTTCGGCGGCAACGCCAGCGACGTCGTTGAGAGGGCCTTCCGCATGGGGCCGGAGACAATTGATCCCACCCCGGCACCGTCTATAAGGGCATGATGTACCCCGATCCGAATTCCCGTTCGCAGCAGATGTATGACCGCGCCGTGGCGAGCCTGCCTGGCGGCAATACCCGCACCACCGTGTTCATGAAGCCCTATCCGATCTACGCCGCGCGCGGCGAGGGCTGCAGGGTCTACGATCTCGACGGCAACGCGTTCATCGATTGCATCAACAATTTCACCTCGCTGATCCACGGCCACGCGCATCCGGTGCTGATCAAGGCGGCGACCGACCAGCTGGCGCTGGGCTCGGCGTTCGGCCTGCCGACGCAGTCGGAAGTGGAACTGGCGGAGCTTCTGGTGTCGCGCCTGCCCGCAGTGGAGCAGATGCGCTTCACAAATTCCGGCACCGAAGCGGTGATGATGGCGCTGAAGGCCGCGCGCGCCTTCACCGGCCGGCCCAAGATCGCCAAATGCGAAGGCGCCTATCACGGCTCCTATGACTACGCCGAAGTGAGCCTCGATCCGACGCCGGAGCAGTGGGGTCGCAACGCGCCGGTGTCGGTGGCTTATGCGAAGGGCACGCCAGACAATGTGCTGGCCGACGTCGTCACCATTCCCTTCAACGATCCCGAGGCCGCGGTCAGCCTGATCCGCGAGCATGGCAGGGAACTTGCCTGCGTGCTGGTCGATCCCATGCCGAACCGCGCGGGACTCGCGCCGGCTGACGCCGCCTATGTGCAGGCATTGCGCGAGGTCACGCGCGAAGTCGGCGCGCTCCTGGTGTTCGACGAAGTCATCACCTTCCGCCTGGGTTATTCCGGCGCACAGGGCATCTGGGGCATCGATCCCGATTTGACCACGCTCGGCAAGATCATGGGCGGGGGCTTTCCGGTCGGTGCGGTCGGCGGCGCCAAGGACGTGATGGCGCTGTTCGATCCCCGGCCCGGCAAGCCGGCGCTGCCGCATGGCGGCACCTTCTCGGCCAATCCGGTGACGATGCGCGCCGGAATTGCGGCCATGCAGCTTCTGGATCACGCGGCGTTCGCGCGGCTGGAAGCGATGGGCGAAGCGGTGCGCGGCGGCATCAACGGTGCCTTCCGCCGCCATGGCGTGCCCGGCGGCACCGTCGGGCTCGGTTCGCTGTTGAAGATTCATTTCACTGAGCGCGCGGTGCGCGACTATCGCTCGGCCTACCTCACCCCGCAGGAAACGCAGCGGCAGACGATCTTCGCCCGCGGTCTGCTCAATCGCGGCGTGCTCGCCGCCGGGTACGGACTGATGGCGTTGTCGACGCCGATGACGGATGGCGATATCAACGCCATCGTCGAAGCCGCTGACGGCGCACTGGCCGAAGTTGCGGCGTCGCTCTGAGCGCAAGGAAAAGAATGTCTCTCAAGATCGATCCCATCACGCGCTCCGTCGTCCAGTACCGGCTCGGCTCGATCGTCAAGGAAATGGGCGAGGCGATGCTTCGTACCTCCTATTCCCAGATCCTCAATTCCAGCCGCGATTTCTCGCTTGCCATCACCGACACGCGTGGGCGCCTGATCGCGCAGGCTGAGCACATTCCTGTGCATGTCGGCGCGCTGCCCTGGGCGACGCGCGCGGTGGAGGAGCGTTTCAAGGACATCGCGCCCGGCGACGTGATCCTGCTCAACGATCCCTATCACGGCGGCAGCCATCTGCCCGACCTTACCGCCTTCGTGCCGGTGTTCGACGGCGGCAAGCGCCTGCTCTGGACGGTCGTGCGCGCGCACCAGAGCGACATCGGCGGCGCCACCCACGGCGCGTATAATCCGGCCGCCACCGAAATCTATCAGGAAGGCATCCGCGTCCCGCCGATCAAGCTGTACGAGGCGGGCAAGCCGCGCGAGGATCTGCTCGATCTGCTCGCGCTCAACATCCGCAACCCCCGCGAATTCCGCGGCGATCTCGCCGCGATGCTGGGCGCGGCGCATCTCGGCGAGCGGCGGGTGTCGAAATTGCTTGCCGAGTTCGGCGCACCTGTCGTGGAAGCCGCGATCGAGGCCATCCTCGATGCCGCCGAGCAGCAGGCCCGCGCCGTGGTCTCCACCTGGAAGGACGGCGTATTCCATGGCGAGGCCTTTCTCGACGATGACGGCCATGGCCGCAGCGACATCCGCATCGCGGCAAAGGTGACGAAGAAGGGCAGCGACGTCGAAGTCGACCTTACGGAGTCCGATCCGCAGTCCACGTCGTTCGTCAATTCCTCGCACGCCAACATGCAGGCGGCCGTCGCCATGGCGTTTGCCTATCTCATCGACCCCGACATTCCCAAGAACGACGGCGCGCTGCGGCCGCTGAAGGTGATCGCGAAGCAGGGCACTATCGTATGGGCCGATCCGGGCCGGCCGGTGACGCTGTGCACCAGCCATCCCTCCAATGAAATCGTCGAAGCCATCGTGAAGGCGCTGTCGGCGTCCTGCCCCGAGCGTGCCATGGCGGGATGGGGCCGACGCTTCCGCATCGCCATCCAGGGCGAGAACCCGCGCAATGGGCGCAACTTCATCTGGCACATGTTCCAGGCCCGGCCCGGCGGCGGCGCGTCGTCAGGCGGCGATGGCTATTCCTCGATCGGCGAGTGGCACAGCGTCGGCGGCCTGAAATTCGGCAGCATCGAGGTCGCCGAGACGCGCTTCCCGCTCCACTTCCGCCACCACGAGTTTCGGCCGGGCTCCGGCGGCGACGGCCAGTTCCGCGGCGGGCTCGGCGTCTCCCTCGACATGGTGCTGGAGACCGAGAAACCCGCGCGCGGCAACACCGCGGGCGAGGGCGTGCGCCATGGCCCCTGCGGCATGCTCGGCGGCAAGGACGGCGCGCCGCACCGCTATCGCCTGTTGTCGGAAGGGCGCGCGCCGCGCGAGCTGCGCACCAAGGAAGTCGGCATTGACCTCTTGCCCGGCGATTGCCTGGAGATCCGGTCCTCCGGCGGCGGTGGGTGGGGTCCGCCGGAAAAGCGCACCGCAGCGGCGCGTAAGCATGATGAAGAACAAGGCCTGACGGCCGATCTATCGGCGGAGTTGAAGGCCTGACCATGTACACGATCGGCGTAGACGTCGGCGGCACCTATACGGACCTCGTCGCGTCAGATGACAGCGGGCGCACGGTATTCGCAAAATCACCGTCGACGCCGGCGGACCAGTCGCTCGGCGTGATGGCCGGGCTGGAAGAACTGGCGCGGCGGCTCGGCGTGACGCGCGCAGAGATGCTGGCAAAGACGGATCGTCTTGTGCACGGCACGACGGTCGCGACCAATGCGCTGCTGGAACGCAAGGGCGCCAAGGTCGCGCTGCTGACGACTGAAGGCCACCGCGATGTTCTGGAAATGCGCGAGGGGCTGAAGCCCGACCGTTACGATCTGCGCTCGCCGCCGCCGGAACCCTTGGTGCCGCGCGAACGCCGGCTCGGCGTGCGCGAGCGGCTGAAGGCCGACGGCAGTGCCGCGATCCCGCTCGATGCGGGCTCACTGGATGCAGCGATCGCGAGCGTGAAAAAATCCGGCGCCAATTCGATCGCGGTGTGCTTCCTGCACGCCTATCTCAACCCCGCGCATGAACTCGCCGCTGTCGAGCGGTTGCGCGCGGCGATGCCCGACATCACCGTGTCGCGCTCCAGCGACGTGCTGCCGCAGATCAAGGAATATGAGCGCGTCTCGACCACGGTGGTGAATGCCTATGTCGAGCCTGTCGTGCGGCGCTATCTCACCAATCTGGAGAAGCGGCTGATCGAGGCTGGCTTCAAGGGCAGCCTCTTTATCGTGCTATCGCACGGCGGCATGGCGCCGGTGGAAGAGGCCGCGCGCCTTGCTGCGGGCACGGTGCTGTCGGGCCCGGCCGGCGGCGTGTCGGGCGGGCGGCGTTGTGCCGATCTGGTCGGCATCGCCGATCTCGTGCCGTTCGACATGGGCGGCACCTCGACCGACATCTCGCTGATCGCGGAAGGGCAGGCCTCGCTCTCCGCCGATGGCATGCTCGCGGGGCAGCGCATTGCGCTGCGTAGCCTCGACATCGCCAGCATTGCGGCCGGCGGCGGATCGATCGCCAGCGTCGACGGCAGCGGCACCCTGCGCGTCGGCCCGGAAAGCGCGGGCTCGGTTCCGGGCCCTGCCTGTTACGGCAATGGCGGCACCGCCGCGACCGTGACCGACGCCAATGTCGTGCTCGGCTATCTCGATGCCCAGGCCTTCATGGGCGGCGCGCGTCCGCTCGATCGCGCGGCGGCAGAGGCCGCGGTCGACTGCATCGCGGCCGCGCTCGGCCTTTCGCGTCTCGAAGCCGCTGTTGGCATCTACCGCATGATCAATCTGAACATGGCCGACGGCATCCGCCTGATGACGCTGCGCCGCGGCGTCGACCCGCGCAAATTCGCGATGCTGAGTTTCGGCGGCGCCGCCGGCCTGCATGCGGCAGAAGTCGCGCGCGAGCTCGAGATCAAGCGCATCATCGTGCCGACGGTGGCTTCCGTGCTGTCGGCCTGGGGCATGCTGACCTCTGATCTCCGCTATGAAGTGAGCCGCACCCATTACGGCGCCGGCGGACGCATCACGGCGGACGAAGTGCGCGCGCTGTTCGGCGAACTGGAGAAGCAGGCCGAGGGCCGCCTGCGCTCCTGGTACAACGGCCCTGTTCGCATCGAGCGCTCCGCGGAGATGCGTTACGGCGAGCAGATCTTCGAGATCGATGTCTCCCTCGACGGCCTCGACTGGAGTTCGCCGTCGCTGGTGGATACAATCGAACAACGCTTCCACCGCCGCCACGAAGAGCTCTACACCTATTCATCCCCCGGCCAGGAAGTCGTCTTCGTCAACGCCCGCGTCGCCGCCGTCGGCGAAGTCGCGCAGCGCGGCGAGGGCGCAAAGGCCGCGGCGCAGGCCTCGGCCTGCAAGCCGATCGGCACGCGCAAGGCATACTTCGGCGGCTGGCGCGATATCCCCGTCTATGCCTTCGACAAGCTGCAATCGGGCCACTCGCTCGAAGGCCCCGCCATCATCGAGGCCGAGACCACGACGGTCCTCGTCGACACCGGCGACCGCGTCAGCGTCAACGCGCTCGGCTGGCTCGACATTACGCTGCGCTGAGCTTCCTTCAAGGAATGTCGAGGATCCTATCTGCGCTTTCGGTAGGTCGGTCACGGCAAGAATCCAGCGGTGGCCAGCAGATCGCGCTGGCCACGATTGCTGTCGGCTCGTCTAACTAAGGCGTGCTGCAAACGATTCCGCAGTGTGCTCGCGCGTGGACTGTCGTATCAGTTCGTAGTGGGGTAAAGCCGCTATTCGTATCGCAACGGCCATCAACGACCCGACGCACGGTGGATGAAACTACACGCGAGACGCCACACAGGTTTAGGGTCGTCGCTGGACCGATACCATGGGCGAAATACGCTACTTTGTCCTGGCTTGATTGCGGTTGGGGAGGCCAAACAGCAAATGCATTAATAGCCGAGGTGTTGACAATCATGTTTACTCGTGAGCACGCACGTTCAGCTATCCCAAGAGTAATGTTATTCACACATTGCGGCTTAACTGCAGTGAGTGAACGGTCCATGGCCAACTCTGCGGCTCGGCTGTCTCCGCAAGTGTTGTCGTGCCCTCTGCGCAAGGCGCTGTGCGGGAACTCGGCTCGAGTTAGCTTGATGCAATAGTCCCATGCGAATGCATTGCTCGATCCGAAAGTTGAGGCAAACAAAACGAGGCTAGCGAGGGTTAGCGATCCAAACACAATACGGCTCATTGAATGCTCCTCAGGTTCTCTACCCCCGCGTGCATTGTGCATTTGGAAACTTCCGCCGACAAGCCACTCCGATTGGGCGGTGTCTGGTCTGGCCTCCCCGAGGGCAGACATTTCGGGGCGCACCCTTCCGCAAAACAGCGGCTCATCCAACTGAGGTGATTGATTAATACGAGTTGCTGCGGTGCACGGGTCTGGAATGGGCCATCGCGTCACTTTGCTGCGTAAAGCGACTTCGTACGCCGCTACTTCTTCTGCCCGTAATTCAGCAGCCCGCCTTGCCTCTTCGGCGGATGCGCGCGCAGGCCCTCTTCGTTGGGCTCGGTGCCCCAGCCCGGACGATCCGGGATGACGAGATGGCCGTTGACAAATTCAGGCACATGGGTGAACAGCTCGTGGTCCCACGCCAGCCGATCGATATCGGTCTCCATGATGCGAAGGTTCGGCACCGCGGCGCAGAAATGCGCGTTCATCATGCTGCAGAGATGGCCGTAGAAATTATGCGGGGCGACGTTGACCTCGTAATGCTCGGCGGCGGCCGCGATCTTCATCGACTGCCACACCCCGTTCCAGGGCGTATCGATGATGGCGACGTCCATCGCCTGTTCGCGGAAATAGGGCAGGAATTCGCGCAGGCCCAGCAAGGTCTCGCAGGATGAGATGGGGTGCGGGCTCTGGCGGCGGATATAGCCGAGCGCTTCCGGGTTGAAGGTGTCGATCTCGACCCAGAACATGTCCATCTTTTCAATGGCACGCAGGATCTTCAGATAGCCTTCGGTCTTGGCGTTGAAATTGAGGTCGAGCAGCAAATCGACATCGGGCCCGGCGCCGTCGCGGATCGCCTCCAGGTGCATGCAGAGATTGCGCAGCACATTGCGGTCGACATTGATCTCGGGCTCGAAGGGTGAGCCGAAGCCGGGACGCCAGCCCGCCGGCTTGCCGTCGGTGTAGACGAAGATGTTGGTCTTCAGCGCGGTAAAGCCCTTTTCGCGCACCTCTTTGCCGATCGCCTTGACGCCGTCGAGGCTGGTGATCGGTGGCTTGTACCAATCGGGATGATTGATGCGCCAGGTCGCGCAATGCGACCAGTAGACACGGACGCGGTCGCGCTGGCGCTCGGCGCAATCGAGAA
>JAKFVP010000186.1 GCA_021732175.1 Bradyrhizobium sp. | reverse complement strand
GCTCAATTCTACCAGGAACTACGGCGCCATTCCGCAAGCGGTGCATTGGCTGACGGCATTTCTCGTTGCTGTCGCCTGGGCGCTCGGCGTTTTCGATGACGTGCTGCCAAAAGGCCAACCGCGCGATCTCGGGCTATTCGTTCACATTTCGGCGGGGATAGCGATCCTTGCCCTTCTTGTCGCGCGCGTCATGTGGCGGTTTGTCGATCCGGCTCCGGCGCCGGAGCCAACTGAACCTGGCTGGATCGGACCGTGGCTGGATCGCGCCGCCCGGCTCGGGCACTTAAGTCTCTATGTCTTGCTGGTGGCAGTTCCTGTCATTGGAGTTTTGCTTCAGTTTGCGCGCGGCGATGCCTTGCCGCTGTTTGGTCTTGCCGAAATCCCGTCACCCTGGCTCAGGGATCGCGCCTTCGCTCGCAGCATCAAGGAAGTGCATGAAGTCCTGGCCCATATGCTCGTCATCCTCGCGATCATGCATGCGGCCGCCGCGCTGATCCATCACTGGATATTTCAGGATCGTACGCTTGCTCGAATGCTGCCCAACTCAAACAAATAGCGGATATTCTTCACCATGAGCCGCCTTCACATGCATCCCGAGAGCCATCTCGTCGATCGGATCGGATGGCTCAGGGCCGCCGTTCTCGGCGCCAACGACGGCATCATCTCGACTGCGAGCCTGATCGTCGGCGTTGCATCAGCGGCAGCGACGCGAAACGACGTGCTGATCGCCGGCGTCGCGGGCCTGGTGGCCGGAGCGATGTCGATGGCTGCGGGCGAATATGTTTCCGTCAGTTCGCAGTCGGACACCGAGCAGGCCGATCTTGCCCGGGAACGCCAGGAGTTGGAAGAAAACCCCGCCTTCGAGCTGGACGAGCTGACCGAAATCTATGCCGCGCGAGGTGTCGACAAGCCCCTGGCGCGGCAGGTGGCCGAGCAGTTGATGGCGAAGGATGCATTGACGGCTCACGCCCGCGACGAACTGGGAATCTCGGAAAACACCGCGGCGCGTCCTGTCCAGGCAGCGCTTGCGTCGGCTGCAATGTTTTCGGTTGGCGCCGCCATGCCGTTGGTGACGGTCATCGCATCGCCGGCCAATGCGCTGGTGCCGATTGTTTCCACAGCATCACTGGCATTTCTTGCCGTTCTCGGAGCGATCGGGGCAAAGGCGGGAGGCGCCAACATGCTGCGAGCCACCATTCGCGTGACTTTCTGGGGCGCATTCGCCCTGGCACTCACCGCCGGTATTGGAAAGCTGTTCGGAACAGTAGTCTGACACTCGGGCCAAGGGCGATGCAAGCGGCGGCGGCACCGCTCGCCATCATTGCAGCGGACCCGGCGCTCTGATCGGTGGCGTGGTCGGCGGAATGTTACGATGACCTTTTGAGGAACTCGCTCGGAAGTTCACCAAATCACTGACAATACGAAAGCTGATCTTCCGTAACCACGCGCTCGATATTGTCGGACTTGCTCCTGATCCGATATCGAAGACGCCCATCTGCCTCAATCGGCATGCGTTGAACGATCGTGTAAATCATTGGCGGGTCAGTTTCGGCACGGCCTTGCGGCCCCTGACGCTGGTGTTGAACGTTTTCATTGAGCTTGTAGGTATGTGACATGGCGTCCACCTCAATCTAGCTATGCTCTAACGCGGGTAGCGCCGTGATGCAACGGAAGAACCGTTTTGAATGCAGATCGCGCCGCGGCGCAATCCGGCGATCAGCTCGCCGGGATGCGTTGCTCGCCGCTTATCGCGCGGTCGAGGGCCTCGATAAGTACCTGTAGTTCGACGAACTTGCCGCGTGCCCGCTCGGCCGTATCCCGATCGAACGGCGCGGCCAGCACCTTGGCATGAGCATCCCTGTCCTCGATCATGCGGTCGCGTGCCTTGTTCAATGTTTCAAGTCGTCCGCTCATCGATGCACCCTTGCTTTGATATCCGTAAGCTCGATGCCGGCCGCTCGCTCTTGCGCAGCTCGCTGAAGGCAGGACTCGAAGCGTTCCTGCCGGCACGCCCGAATCACAACTCTCCCACGGCGTCATTGCTGGTATGGACGCTCCGGCACCTCATATCAAGCATTCCACAGCAAACGCCGTCGGTTTGCGGATGGCTACGCCCTGAGGTGTAGTCGCGCGTCCGGTTTGACCAGCCCTAGTATCGCGGGCCGCGACAAGATAAACAGCCGGCATCAAGGACAGCCGGACAACGAATGCCAACTCGACCTCTCCTGCTCTTGGGCAACGGCCGCTTTGCGGTCGAAGCCCTCGAGATCGCGGAAGCTGCCGGCTTTGCGCCGCTCGGCTTCGTCAACAGCCTGACCCGGCCGGACACGGGCGTAACGCTCGAAGGCCTTCCCGTTTTCTGGGTCGACGAGTTGCCCGCCGGGCCCGAGGCCTGCGAGGCCGTGTGCGCCATCGTGACGACGCGGCGCCTGCCCTTCATCGAACTGATGGCCTCGCGCGGCTACCGCTTTGCGTCGCTGGTGCATCCCTCCACCAATGTCTCGAAGCGCGCGCGCATCGGCACTGGATGCATCGTCAATGCGGGCACGGTGGTGGGGTCCAATGCCGTGCTCGGCGATCACACCATCGTCAACCGCGGTGCGCTGATCGGCCATGACGTGGCGATCGGATACGGCTGCACGGTCGGTCCCGGTGCGAATATCGCTGGCAATGTCGAGATCGGAGACGGCGCCTTTATCGCGCAGGGCGCGGTTATTCTCGAAGGCATCCGGATCGGCAAAGGCGCCGTCGTCGGCGCCGGCGCCCTGGTACGCACCGATGTACAGCCGAACGACATGGTCGTGGGCCTTCCTGCCAAAGTCTCCAGATCCGATGTGAACGGCCTCTAGTGTCCCAAATCCGAAGTTCGCACGCTTTCGCGGCGGTCACTTTGCGAACTTCGGATTTATCAGGGACACTAGAATCATTATGTTTTCCAGTGTGGTGGTTCAGAAGTTCTCATGGCGGACTCGCGGCGACGGTGATGAGAACTTCTGAACCACCACACTAGGCTACCCGCCGGATCGCGGACCGATTGCGCGTCGCAGCCGGTAGAACGGCAGGAGCAGTCTGAGCATCACGTGCGCGCCGGGCAGGCGCCCCGCATGCGCCAGCAGGCGCCGGACGAAGCGGTCGTCGTCCGCGATGACGTGAGCCAAGGTGATGCGCGCGCCGCCGGGGTCGTCGTAGCGAAGTTGCAACGCCCCGTTCCAGAACAGCGTGTCCAGCAGCCTCTTCCGTGCGACCGCATCGAGCTTCGCGTTCAGCCATTTCGCAAGGATCGTCGTGCAGCTCCGGCACATCGCGTGCCAGTTCTGCGGCCGGCTCGACATCGATTGCGAATGCCGGCGGATTCGCACCGGCAAGCCGCCGGAATAGACGAAACGATAGCGGGAGCTCAGGCGCAGCCACATATCGAGGTCTTCGTAGAACAGGCTCTCGTCATAGCCGCCGACTGCATCGATCGAGCTTCGACGCAGCATCACGCACGGCCCGGGCACGAAATTCTGCCGGAGCAGATCGGCGAAGATGTTTCCTTGCGGAGGCTCTGTGCCGTTGAGCTGGCCCTGAAGAAAGGATGCGCCGAACGGCTCACCCTCGGCGTTGACCACAAGCGCATCGCTATAAATGGCGCAGACGTCCTCCGGCTGGGCGAGCATGCAGCGCAGCTGATGCTCCAGATAATCGGGCTCATAGGCATCGTCGCCCGGAAGCGCACAGAGGAAAGTCCCCGAAGCCCGTGCCAGCGCCGTGTTGCGGCAGGCGCAGATGCCGCGATTGACCTTGTTGCGGATGAATTGCGCGGGAAAGCCGGTACGGTCGAGCCAGGCCTGGATCACGTCGGCGCAGCCATCCGTGGACGCATCATCGGTGATGATGAGTTCGAAATCCCTGAATGTCTGGCGCCGCAGGGACTCCAGGGCTTCCTCGACGTAGCGCCCGTGATTGAACACGGTCGAGATCACGGTGATCGTCGGGCTCGGCCTGGAGCTACCCGCCGAATCTCGCACCTCGTCGCTCATGAACCTCCGGGGGTGTGACCGCGTTCGACGTGCATGGTGAAAATTGCCGGCCACTTCCATGCGTATTGCCAGCGGATCAATAGCATTTCGGTGAACGAAAAATCGTGATGGCGATCACGGACGGACCGCGAGCGCGGAAGGAAGGGCGGATTACGCCTGAAGGCCAATCCGCCCTACGCACTCATTCCGCCGCCTGCTTCACGTTGGCGTCGAGCGCCGCGCTGATTTTCGGCGGCGACATCGGCAGGCTGTAGAAACGGATGCCGAGCGCGTTGTAGATGGCGCTGGCGACCGCCGCCATCACGGGCACCAGCGGCACTTCGCCGACGCCCTTGACGCCCTGCGGATGCTTGGGGTTCGGCACTTCCACCATGATGCAATCGATCATCGGCAGGTCGGAGCAGACGGGCATGCGATAGTCGAGGAAACCGGGATTATCGACCTTGCCGTCCTTGTTGTAGATGTACTCCTCGTTCAGCGCCCAGCCGATGCCCTGCGCGACGCCACCCTGCAACTGTCCTTCGACATAGCCGGGATGGATGGCGCGGCCGACGTCCTGCACCGCGGTGTAGCGGATCACACGGGCGATGCCCAAATCCGTGTCGATCTCGACGTCGCAGACATGCGTGCCGAAACCACCGTCGGCGCCGGCGGTGTTGAGCTGCACGCCCGCGCCGATCGGCCCGCCCATCGCAGGGGCCTTCTCGGCGAGTTCCTTCAAGGTCAGCGGCTCGAACTGGCCGGCGTTGGGGCTGACCGGATGCGCCGCGCCCTGGTCCCACTTCACCGCTTCGGGATCGATGTTCCAGATTTTTGCGGCGCGTTCGCGCAGCGTCTGGATCACCTTTTCCGCCGACTGCGTCACCACCATTGCGGAGGCGAACAGCACGCGGCTGCCGCCGGTGAGGTTGGAGAAACCGATGGTCTGGGTGTCGCCGATGATGACGGAGACGCGCTTGTAGTCGATGCCGAGCAGCTCGGCGCAGATGTTGGCGATGCCGGCGCGCGAGCCGCCGATGTCAGGGTGACCCGTGGTGACGACGACGTTGCCGTCCTCGGTGATGTTGACCTGCGCGGAGGATTCACCGCCCGCATTGAACCAGAAGCCGGAGGCGACGCCCCTGCCCCTGAGCGTGCCGGCCGGTCCCTTGCCGAGCGGTGCGGCGTAGTGCGGCGAATTCTTCGCAGCTTCCACCGTCTCGATATAGCCGATGCGCGGGAAGGTCGGGCCGTGCGCGGCTTTCGTTCCTTCCTTGGCGGCGTTCTTCAGGCGGAAGTCGAGCGGGTCCATCTTCAGGGCTTCCGCAACCTCGTCCATCACGCATTCCACGGCGTAAGCGCCGATCGGCGCGCCGGGCGCGCGATAGGCCGCGACCTTGGAGCGGTTGGAGCAGACGTCAAAGCCTTCGGACAAAAGGTTCGGGATGTCATAGGGCGTGAAGCTGCAGCCGGCCGCGCCGCGGATCGGCGAGCCCGGGAAGGCGCCGGCCTGCAGATAGAAGGTGCCGTGGGCGGCAACGATCGTGCCGTCCTTTTTCGCGCCGATCTTCACGGTGCTGCGCGAGCCTGACGTGGGTCCGGTCGCGCGCATCACCTCCTCGCGCGTCATCACCATCTTGACCGGACGGCCGGACTTCTTCGCAAGCATGGTGGCGACCGGCTCGAGATAGACGATGGTCTTGCCGCCGAAGCCACCGCCGATCTCGGCGGGGATGGCGCGGATGTCGCTCTGTGGGATGCCGGTCAGCATCGAGGTCATGGCGCGAACCATGAACTGGCCCTGGCTGGAGCTCCAGATCGTGGTCTTGCCGTCGGGCGCAACCGAGATCAGGCAGGCATGCGGCTCGATATAGCCCTGATGCACCGGGCGCGTCGTGAAGGTGCGCTCGATGACGACATCGGCCTGCTTGAAGCCTTCGGCGATATCGCCCTTCTTGTGCTCCAGTCGCCCGGCGATGTTGGAAGGCTTGCCTTCCCACTTGTTGAACTCGTGCAGGACGGACGCATCCGGCTTGATCGCGTCCTCGATCTCGATCGACCAGGGCAGCACCTCATAATCGACCTCGATCAGCTTGCAGGCTTCTGCGGCGATCGCCTCGGTGGTTGCGGCCACGGCCGCGACGGGGTGTCCGGGGAACAGCGCCTTGTCGCGCGCCATCACGTTGCGGCACATCCAGCGCATGTCCTGGATGCCCAGCATCACGGCGCCCTTGTCGATCGGGAAGTCGACGATGTCCTTTGACGTGACGACCGCCTTCACGCCCGGCAGCTTCTCGGCCTTGGAGGTGTCGATCGACCTGATACGCGCATGCGGATGCGGGCTGCGCAGCACCTTGCCCCAGATCATGCCGGGCATGGTGGTGTCGGCGGCGAACTGTGCGCGGCCGGTGACCTTGTCCATGCCGTCGGGACGGATGGTGCGCTGGCCGATCCACTTGTTGTTGGTGACGAGGTTCATTGGGCGGCCTCCTTGATGCCGTCGCGCATTTCAGCCGCGGTCTCCATGACCGCGCGGACGATCTTGTCGTAGCCGGTGCAGCGGCACAGATTGCCGGCGAGCCAGAAGCGGACTTCCTCTTCCGACGGGTTCGGATTCCTGCGCAGCAGCGCATCGGAGGCGATCAGCATGCCCGAGGTGCAGATGCCGCACTGGAGCGCGGCCTGCTCGAGGAATTTCTGCTGCAGCGGATGCAGCTTCTCGCCGTCGGCGAGGCCCTCGATGGTGCGGAGCTCATGGCCCTCAGCTTCGGCCGCGAGCATCAGGCAGGAGCAGACCAGCCGGTCGTCGACGGTGATGCTGCAGGCGCCGCAGTCGCCGGACGAGCAGCCTTCCTTCGAGCCGGTCAGCCCCAGCGGGCCGCGCAGCGCGTCAAGCATCGTGTCGTTGGGCTCGCACAGATATTCCATCGGCTCGCCGTTGATCGTGGTGGTGACGTGGATCTTGGCCATGAACTTACTTTCCTGTCGCGCGTTTGGCGGCAATCGCAGTCGTGCGCTTGAGCAGCACGCCCGCGGTCTTGATGCGGTAGGCGATGGTGCCGCGCTTGTCGTCGATCGGACGGCAGGCGGCGCGGCAGGCTTCGGCGGCCTTCTCCAGCGCGGCATCGTCGAGCTTCGAGCCGACCAGCGCCTTGCCCGCGGCCTCGACCAGCAGCGCGGTCGGCGCGACGGCGCCAAGGCCGACCCGGGCCGCGGTGCAGACGCCGTCCTTGATGGTCAGGCTGACGCCGATGCCGACGACGGCGATGTCCATCTCGGTGCGCGGGATCATGCGCAGATAAGCATCGCTCGAACCTGATGGCCGCGACGGCAGCTTGAAGCTGACGAGAATCTCGCCCGGCTTGAGATTGGTGCGGCCGGGACCGGCGGGCACGTCCTCCACCTTCAGCTCGCGGCGGCCATTCGGGCCCTGCACGGTGACGATGGCGCCAGCCGCGATCATCGCCGGCACGCTGTCGCCGGCGGGCGAGCCGTTCATGAGGTTGCCGCCCGGGGAAGCGCGGCCCTGCACCTGCTTGGAGCCGATCAGGTTGATGCCCTCGAGCACGCCCGGCCAGACCTTGCCGAAGCGCGGATGCTCGTACAGCGCCATGCCGGATGCGGCGGCGCCAATCACGAAGCTGCCATCGGCGCCTTCCTTGATGGCCGTCATCTCCGCGATCTTCTTGATGTCGACGATGACGCCCGGCTTGACCACGCCGGAACGCATTTGCACCAGGAGATCGGTGCCGCCTGCCAGGATGCGCGCCGCGCTGCCTGCGGCCGCAAATGCTCCGATCGCTTCATCAAGCGACTGCGGGGCGAGGTATCGGATATCGGCCATTGAACTGGAACGCCTCCCCTTGTCGTTCGGGATCACGCCCGAACCCATTGTTTTGATTGGTTCTAAGCCTACACGGTGACAGCGGTTTGGAACAGCCTCCGCGTTCGGTGCAATCGGCATGCTTCCCATGCGCAGACGCGCCCTTGCTCCGAGAATGGGCAGCCTTCCCTCGCCCGGTTTGACAGATCGCCGCACCGCGCCATAACCCAAGGCAAAATGACACAAACATGAAGGGGTCCGCCGATGAAGACGCGCGTGGAAACGCTGACGCCGCCGAATACGCCGAAACCCATCGGCCCCTACAGCCATATCGCCAAGGTCGGCCAGAACATCACGATCGGGGGAACCGCGGGCTTCGATCCCGCCACCGGGCAGATGGCCGGCCCCGATATCCGCTCGCAGACGCTGCGCATCCTGCAATCTTTCAAGGTCATGCTGGAGTCGGTCGGCTCCGATCTCAACCACGTCGTCCATGTCAACGTGTTCCTGCGCGACATGAAGGACTTTGACGCCATGAACGCGGCTTATGTCGAGATGATGGGCGAGCACCGCCCGGCGCGCACTGCGTTTGCCGTGCGCGACCTGCCGAAGCCCGAGGTGCTGCTGACGATGAATTTGACGGCGGTGACGCGGGAGGCTTAGCGCGACGCGCTCAACTCCACCTCGCCCCGCTTGCAGGGAGATATGTCGGATTGCATCAACCCCTCGCGCCCCTACCCTCTCCCCGTAAGAACGGGGAAAGGGGGAAGTCATTCCGGCTTTAGTCCCGCGGCCGCCACGACCTTCGCCCACTTCTCCGTCTCCTCCGCGATCAGCCTGGCAAAATCCGCCGGCGTGCCCGGGAGCGGTTCGCCGCCGAGCGCTTCCAGCCGCTTCCCTAACGCGGGATCGGCGATGGCGGCGTTGATCTCCCTGTTGAGCGTGGTGACAACAGTCTCGGGCACTGCCTTCGGCGCGCAGAGGCCGTACCACTGGCTGGTGTCGTAATCAGGCACGAAATCCGCGATCGGTGGCAATTCCGGCATCACTTCGGCGCGCGTCGCCGTGGTGACGGCAAGCGCGCGCAGCTTTCCGGTCTTCACATAATCGATGGTGCCGGGCGCGGTGGCGAACAGGAGATGCACCTGGCCGGTGAGCAGATCCGTCATCGCCGGCCCCTGCCCCCGATACGGCACATGCAGCATGTCCACGCCCGTCATCATCTTGAACAATTCGCCCGCCATGTGCGGCGCGCTGCCATTGCCGGCGGAGGCCATGCTGATCTTGCCGGGATTGGCTTTTGCGTAGGCGATCAACTCCGGCACGGTTTTGTAGGGCACATCGGGGTGCACCATGATGATCATGGGCACGCGGATGATGCCGCCGATGGCTGCGATGTCGCGGATGAAGTTGAAGTTGAGCTTTGGGTAGAGCGAGGCATTGACGGCGTTCGGCACGGTGGCGAGGAGCAGCATGTAGCCGTCAGCGGGCGCATTGACGACGGTCTCGGTGCCGATGTTGCCGCCGGCACCGGGGCGGTTCTCGGTGACAAAGGATTGCCCGAGGTGCTCGGTGAACCATTGGCCGATCAGCCGCGCCGTGATGTCGACACCACCGCCCGCGGCAAAACCGGCGACGATGCGCACCGGCCGGGTCGGATAATCCAATGCGAATGCGGCGCGCGGCATGGCCGGCAGCGCGGCGGCAAGACCGGCCAGTTGCAGGAAACGCCGGCGCTGCATCTTCATCATCCTGTCAGCTCCTGCCAGATCCGGTCAGCCTTGAAGGCATGGTCACGAGCAGCCTACGGGAAGGCAACGGCGGTGCCAATCTGCACCCATAGATTGACACGGACAGCGCGGCGGTTATTGCTCGCAGCATCGTTCGTGAATGTTCGGAAGGGTTTTTGCGTTGCGAAATCGTTGGGCCATTCTGGCCGTCCTTTTCACCGTGCGCCTGACGATGGCGTTCCAGTTTCAGAGCGTTGCGGCGGTTGCGCCCCTGCTTGGAACGAAGTTCGGCGTCAGCCTCGCCGATATCGGCATCCTGATCGGGCTCTATTTCACGCCGGGCATTGCGCTGGCGCTGCCGGGCGGCGCGATCAGCCAGAAGTTCGGCGACAAGGCAACGGTCACGTTTGCGCTTGTGCTGATGCTGATCGGCGAGCTTGCGATGGCCGCCTCCGAGCAATGGGGATGGCAGATCGCCGGAAGGCTGGTCGCCGGCGGCGGCGGCGTATTGCTCAACGTGCTCATGACCAAGATGATCACAGACTGGTTTGCCGGCAAGGAGATCGCAACCGCGCTCGCGATCTTCGTCAACTCCTGGCCCGCCGGCATCGCGATTTCGCTGCTGATGCTGCCCGCGATCGGCATCGCTCAGGGGGTCGCCGCGGTTTATCTCACCGTCGCTGCACTGATCGCGATCGGCATCGCTTTGCTCCTTGCCGGCTATCAGGCAGCGCCCGGCGTTACCACGGCAGCTGTTGCCTCTGCCTGGCCGGACGGACGCGCCATTCTGGCAGTGGTCGCGGCCGGACTGATCTGGGGCCTGTTCAATACCGGCTTTGCCATCATCTTCAGCTTCGGCCCGACTTTGCTGACCGAGCGCGGCTGGTCGATCACCGCAGCAGGCTCGGCCATCAGCATCGTGCTGTGGCTTTCGGTCGTCAGCGTGCCCGCCGGCGGCCTCCTCGCCGATCGCTTCAAACGGCCGCATGCGATCATGACCGCCGGATTCCTCATCGTTGCGGCGCTGATGCTCGGCCTGCCGCGCGGCGATGCCGTCATCGCACTGGTGATCGCGCTCGGCCTCGTCGGCGGCCTGCCGGCCGGCCCGATCATGAGTCTTCCAGCCACGGTGCTGCTGCCTGCCACGCGCGCGATCGGCATGGGGATTTTCTACACCGTCTACTATGCCGTCATGATGCTGGGGCCCGTCATCGGCGGCGCCTGCGCCAAACGCTACGGCACGGCGGCGGCCGCCTTCGACTTCGGCGCAGTCGCGGCCCTGCTCTGCCTGCCCCTGCTGCTCGCCTTCAACCGGATTGTCACACCGGCGGCCCGTCCGCAGGCGGTCAGCCCCTGATGCAACCGCCGCTAACGCCTCGTTAACCCTATCGGCCTTAGGGTCGGGATGGCGCCGAAATCCGGCGTCGGGTGGCCACGATGTCGTTTGCGCAAAAGAAATCCACTGTCCCCTCGGCGCAGGAGCGGCGACGCTTCCAGCGGGTGAAGGTGCATCTGCTCGGCCGCTATATGCTGCCCGACCGCCGCGAATATCCCTGCCAGATCATCAACATGTCGCCGGGAGGCCTCGCTTTGCTGGCACCCGGCATCGGCAATGTCGGCGACCGCGTCATCGCCTATCTCGACCATATCGGCCGGGTCGAGGGCAAGATCACCCGCATCATCGACAACGGCTTTGCCATGACGGTGAGCGCGACGGCGAGGAAGCGCGACAAGCTCGCTGCCCAGCTCACCTGGCTCGCCAACCGCGATATCCTGAACCTGCCGGAAGACCGCCGCCACGACCGTATCGTGCCGCGCAACCCGATTGCCGTGCTGACCATGGAAGACGGCCAGCGCATGAGCTGCCGTATCATGGACCTGTCGCTGTCAGGCTCGGCCGTTGCCTCCGAAACCCGCCCGCCGCTGAAATCCATGGTGCGGCTCGGCTGCGTGCCGGCGCGGGTCGTGCGCTACCTCGAGGACGGCTTCGCGCTGGAGTTCACCCACCCGCAGGATCCGGAGACGCTCGAAGAGAGCGTTACCATGCGGTAAAGAGTTCCGCGCTCCAAACCCCTCGCTTTCAAGGCATTTTGGGCGGTATCCGCAGCTCCGGGTACCGCCTTTCGCATTTTGCCCTGCCCGCGGCGCAGTTAATGCCGCGTTTCCTGCGCCGGATTCCGCCAGCGATCGCAGCACCCCGCCGGTTAATGCATAAAATTTGAATCAATTGCAGTTGTCTCAAATTTTAGTCGAATTCGACCCAAGTATAGTTTCCAATTTGAGCGTGCCTCTACTTGCATTCGCTTCAAATCTACTTGGCCGACTTAGCGGCACCGAAAATCCTTTGTGCGAAACGTGGTCCCAACAAGAAAAACGGGGGCCGCAATGTTCAAGGGACAGGGAAAGGGATTGGCCGTTATCGCCATTCTCTTGGGGATGTGTAGCCAGGCGAAAGCCGGCGACGTGCTTTACGCCAGCCTTGGCGACGCCACGCGCGCGCCGATCGGCTGGGTGGAATTCTGCGCCGAGAACGCCGGCGATTGCCGCGGCGGCGCAACTCAACCACGCGACATCGTGATGTCGCAGACGGCGTGGCGCGATCTCGTGCGCGTCAACAAATGGGTCAACGAGACCGTCAAGCCGATGACCGACATGGATCATTGGGGCGTGATCGAGAAGTGGTCGCTGCCGACGGACGGTTACGGCGACTGCGAGGACTATGTGCTGTTGAAGCGCAAGATGCTGATCGATGCCGGATGGCCGCGCGAGGCCCTCCTCATCACCGTCGTGCGCGACAAGAAGGGCGAGGGGCACGCGGTGCTCACGGTGAAGTCGGACAACGGCGAGTTCGTTCTCGACAACCAGAACGAAAACGTCCTGGCCTGGACCGAGACCGGATACCGCTTCGTCAAGCGCCAGTCGCAGAGCGATCCCAATGTCTGGGTTGCGCTCGGTGACGGACGCCCGGCGGTCTCGACCGCCAGCGCACGCTGAAGAAGGATTTTGAGGACACGCGACCCGGTCACATCCCCACCCCTCCCCGTCCCAGACCGGTTCGCGCGCGGCCAGGCTTCCCCCAAAGCCTGGCCGCAACTTTTTTGGGTAACGCAGCAGGTGTATGATCCCGCGAGCTGCCGCGGCGGCACGATGGGATCGCCCATGCGTCTCAGTCGGAACGATATCGGTGCATTGATGTGGCTGGCGACAGCCGCGTGCATGATGTTTGCGTTCTTCGGCTTTGCCGTCGTTGCACCCTGGACCTTCAGCGTGATGCCGGTTGCGGATGCCGCCGCGCGATGTCCCGGAACGATCGACCTGTCCTGGGTCGCCGTCCTGTGCAACCACAGTCAGCCATCCGAATGGAAGCCGGGTTTGATCCGCGACAATCCGCTCCGCTATGTCGCGGCGCTTGCGCAGATGATCGTCGGTCTGATCGGCTTTGCCTACGGCGTGCGGCGGGTGAAGGCGTTCATGCGGGCGAACTGACGGATTGACCAAGCCAGCGCCGGGCCTGTCAATTGCATTGCCCTGCCCGCATCGGCGGACGTAACATCGCCCCATCCGAAGCGTCCTCCAGCAACGTCAAACAGAAGAGGCCAATCATGGGTAACTGCATCGTCGTCGTTCAGTTCGACCTGCCGAAACGCACCGAGGATCAGGCCATCAAGGCGGTACGGCGTCTGCGCCGACCTACCGCGACCTCGGCAAGAAGGGCCTGATCCGCAAGGACTACCTCAACGGCGATGCCGGCACCGGCGGCGTCTATCTCTGGGAGAGCCGTGCGGATGCGGAAGCCTGGTTCACCGAGGAGCGCATCGCCGAGCTGACCGCGCGCTTCGGCGCGCGGCCGCGGCTCACCTGGTACGACACCCACGTCACCGTCGACAATTTGAAGGGTGAGATCCGCGTCAACGGCACGGCTCTCGCGAGCGCTGCCTGAGTGCCGGCCGGGACGACCCCGCCATTCCACAATTTCCAAGACCGCTGCACGCGGCCAGGCCTTACCCAAAGCCTGGCCGCGACCTTTTTGAGCAGTGCGAAGTACCGCCCCGAGGCGACTCAAACTTGCCGGCCGTGAACGCCCCGGCTAGGCTTCATCGCGCTATATCTTCGATTTTTTCGACCTTCTGCAGTTGCTCCGATCATTTCATGACTGGCGATCAACCACTATAAAAACCGTTTCCGCTGTCGGCTCATGCAAGCGTCTCGACCGGCTGCAAAAAGCCTCCGCCAGGGAACGGCCCTTGCTTCACACTCTCACGGCGCTCGCGGAGAAATCCGTAAATCCGGACGGACGGGAAGTCTGGGACCTCAACGAGCGGTCTCGCACCCTGCTGACCGTTGTGAGCTGGGGCATCTGGCTCGCGGCGGTGACCTGTGGCCTGATCTACACCGTCAACTGGATCGCCGGAGGCAAGTGTGGCGTCGCGCTTTGCGAGTACCTGCTGTTCATCGAGAATTTCCGGGCTGGCAAGCCGCTCTATGTGCTGAACGGCCTGCACGGATTTCACTATCTGCCGGTGATGCTGATCATCGGCACACCGCTCGACTGGGTCAGCATATCGGTGGCCGGCGCGATTTTCGGCGTGCTGTCGACCGGCTTCCTTGCCTACAGCGTCTGGCGTCTCGCCGAAGCGATCTCGCCGAAACATCCGGTCACCACGACCGGCTCCATCCTGCTTGCGGGCGTGGTGGCCGCGACCAATTCGGTGGTGCTGCTGCAGATGCAGACGCCGATGACCGCGGCCATGATCTGCGCTGCCGCCTGCGGGATGGCGGGACGCTGGCGGGCGCTGGCGTTGTGGCTGGTGTTCGCCAGCGCCATCAAGCCGCTGGCGATCGTGATGGCGATGCTCGCCTTCGTGACAGTGCCGCAAACGCGAAGGCCCTTGGTGGCAGGGTTCGCTGTGCTGCTGCTCGTTCCCTTCGCCTTTCAGGACTGGAATTATCTGCTCGCGCAATACGCCGATTACGCCGGACAGCTCGCGACGATTACCCATGCCGCGCCGGGGCACTGGTACGCCCAGACGGAAATATCGACGCTGCTGAAGGCCATCGGGCTGGATCTCGGCCCAGGCGCGCGCCTTGCGATCAGGATTGCGGCGGCGATCGGCGTGCTGGTCCTGGCGTGGCGGATCGCCGCGATGGGCGTGGCGCGCGCGACGGCATTCGCGCTGCTGATCCTTGCCACCTGCTACATCGGTCTGTTCAACCCGCGGCAAGAGAATGTCTCCTTCATCGTCGTCGCGCCCGGCGTTGCCGCGCTGGCCATGGTCTATCTGCAAAGAAACGTAGGGGACTGGCGCGGCTGGCTCTGGATCGCGCTGGCGTTCCTGGTGCAGTTCAGCTGGGGCAACGGAACGCGGGCCGGCGCGTGGCTCTATCCCGGCTGGATGCTGCTGATCTGGGCCGGCTTGCTCGGCCTGATGATCGATCCGCGGCGCTGGTGTAGTCTGCTGTCGGACCGTCCTTCCTCATCTCCGGAGAAGGCGGCGGTTGATCGCGCCACCGGCGAGGTGGCCTAGGCCCGACAGCATGCCGGTCACTCCGTACTCAATGCCCTGTCCGCGCAAGCCATCAGCTTGTCGTAACCATCCGCATTGGGATGGCCGTCGATGGCGAGAAAATCGCCATGGCTCAGGCGGCACCCTTCATGCGGCAATCCGTGAGCCTTGAGGGCCGCAACCGCAGCCGTTGCATCGACCTCGTTGCCCAGCATGCCCGTTTCGTTGCGCTGGGTGACCATCAGCACCTTGACGGGAACGCCGAGCGACTTGAATTTTTGCAACGCGTTCTCGGCCTGCGGAAGCACGCCGACCTTTCCGGGTTTCACGACATTGGCGACATTTTCGACGGCGATGTGGGTGAACTTCAGCAGCAGGGAATGATTGAGGAGGGAGAAAAACCACATGCTCACAGCATTATATTTCGAGAATCGCTTCGCATAGCGCTCGCGCGTGCGCGCAAACAGCTCGTTCTGCGTTTCGTCGTCGCGAACCGCCTGCCAGGAATACGGCCCCTCGATCGTACAAACGTTGTGGTTGATGCATTCGAGATCGGCGCCCAGCCAGTTCCACGTTTTGCGCTTCAGATCGTTGCTGATCGAAATGAGCAGTACGCGCTCGACCACCACGCCCTGCTTCCTGAGATATTCGAGCAGACGCCACCACTGGTCGAAGCCGGTGCCGAGCAATCCGGCATTGAGCAGGCGATCTTGCGGCCGCCGGGCCTGCAGCTTGTGAAACCAGGGACAGCCCCCCTGCCCCGACGTAAAGCTGTCGCCAACCACGAGCGTCACGCCTGTTCCCGGCGCCACATCGTTGTCCTGCAGCAACCCGAGATTGTTGGACCGCATCCGGCAATCGAAGCCGACCGACAGGCTCGGCCGCGTGCTCACCAGCGACGGCAGGCCGTAAACGGAGACTTCGCGGATGGCGGCGTTGCGACGGTAGGTCCAGACACCCTCGTCGCGATTTTCAAATGCGTTTGGCGAGACGTACTGGAAGCGGTACGGCCAGTAGTAGAAGGGATCGGGAGCGAAAATCCGGAACAGGATTTCGACCCCGACTGCCACGAACAGCGCGACCCCCAGTCCGTACGCTGTCCTGGACAGGATTCTCCGCATTGCTCCTACCGCAAATACTTCCGTCAAATCCGGGCCGCCGCGCAATTGTACCGCAGGGCTTACGGGCAAACACCTGGACATGATAATACCCATGCCACTTGCTTGGAAAGGACACCGCCGCCGATGGACATGCTGGTCAAGCTCTATGCCCTGCCCGACTCCCGCGAGACGATTGAGCGCCTCGCCAAGGCCGGGATCACCACGCGGCGGGCGCTGGCGCCGGAAAAGCACAAGATCATCGCGTGGATCAGGCAGAATTTCAGCGACGCGTGGGCCAGCGAAGCCGAGGTGGCGTTCGCGCGCCAGCCGGTCTCCTGCTTCATCGCGATCAGGCAAAAGAGCATTCTCGGTTTTGCCTGCCACGATGCGACCTGTCCGAATTTCTTCGGCCCGACCGGCGTTGATGAAAAGGAGCGAACGCACGGCATCGGCAAGGCGCTGCTGTTCAACTGCCTGGAGGCGATGAAGGCCCAGGGATATGGCTACGCCATCATCGGCGGCGTCGGACCCGCGGAATTCTATACCAAGGCCGTCGGCGCCATTCCGATCGAGGGCTCCGAGCCCGGCGTCTATCGCGGGCTGCTGTGAGAGACGCGTCATGGCCGAAAGCGAGATCGATGCTATCCGGAAATTGCTGACGTCGAAGCCGCGGCCGGTCGGCTGGGCCGAACGCCGCGCGCGGCTCGACGAGGTTGGGTCGACCTGGCCGGTGGCAACAGACATCAGATGCGAAAGCGTCGATTGCGATGGGGTCGCCGGGGAATGGTCGATGGCGCCGGGCAGCGACGCATCGAAAGTGCTGCTGTTCTTCCACGGCGGCGGCTACTGCTCGGGATCGATTCTGAGCCACCGCCGCATGGTGACGGAGGCCGGGCGCGCGATGGGCGTGCGGACACTGGCGATCGACTATCGCCGCGCACCCGAACATCCCTTTCCCGCGCAGCACGAAGACGCACTCACCGCCTGGCGTTTCCTGCGGCGGCAAGGCATTGCGGCCGGCCACATCGTGGTCGGCGGCGACAGCGCCGGTGGCAATCTCTCGCTCTCTTTGATCAATCGCCTGCGCGCAGCGCGTGAGCAGCTTGCCGCCTGCGCCTGGCTGGTTTCGCCATGGACGGATCTCACCATGTCGGGCGCGACGCTTGCGACCAAGGACGCGGTCGATCCGCTGATCCACAAGGCCTATCTGGAAGAGCTAGCGGACGCCTACGCGCCGGTGCCGCTCGATCGCCGCGATCCGCTCATCTCGCCGCTATTCGCTGACCTCCGTGGCTTCCCGCCCATGCTGATCCAGGTCGGCTCGGACGAAACCTTGATGTCGGATGCCACGCGGCTTGCCGAGGCCGCCGGGATCGCCGACGTCGCCGTGCGGCTGGAGATCTGGCCGCACATGATCCATGCCTGGCCGGTGTGGAATGCCGCGCTCGAGGACGGAAGGCTCGCGCTTGCCGGGGCGAGCGAATTCGTTCGCGAATGGCTGGGCTAGGCCTTGGCGGGCCGCGGGCTGCCGGCGCGCGGCAGCACGATGATGAATTCCGTGTACTCGCCGGGCCTGGTCTCGACGTCGATGCGCCCGCCATGCTGCTTTACGATGATGTCGTGTGTCATCGACAGACCAAGCCCCGTGCCCTCGCCGGCCGGCTTGGTGGTGAAGAAAGGATTGAAGATCTTCTCCTTCACCTCAGGCGGAATGCCGGTGCCGTTGTCGCGGATGCGGATTTCCACGGCGCTGCCTAGATTCTTCGTCGCGGCCCGCAGCGTCGGCTCGAAGCCGGCTTCACCGTTTTCGGCGCTGCGCCTGGTTGCGGCATAGAAACCGTTGGAGATCAGATTGAGCAATGCGCGGGTGATTTCCTGCGGAAACAGCTCGGCCGTGCCGGCACCGGCGTCGAAGTCGCGCTGCAGGGTGATGTTGAAACCCAATTTTTCGGCGCGCGCGCCGTGATAGGCGAGGTTGAGGCTTTCATCCACCAGCGCATTGATGTCAGCGGCCCGCTGCTCGCCCGCCCCCTCGCGCGAATGCAGCAGCATGTTCTTGACGATGGAATCGGCGCGCTTGCCGTGCTGCACGACCTTCTGCAAATTGTCCTGCAGCAGTTTGGTCAGCTCACCGACCTCCTCTCGCATCTTCCCGGTCAGCGAGGCGCGCGCCAGCAGATCGTTCAGTTCATCGGTCAATTCCGCCGACAAAGCCGAAAAATTGTTGACGAAATTGAGCGGGTTCTTGATCTCATGGGCGATGCCGGCGGTGAGTTGGCCAAGTGAAGCGAGTTTTTCGGTCTGCACCAGCCGATCCTGCGCGGTGCGAAGATCTTCGAGCGAAGCTGCAAGCTCTTTCGTACGCGCCTGCACCTCGTCGAACAGGCGTACGTTCTCGATTGCGATAACGGCCTGATCGGCAAAGGTCTGCACCAGCTCGATCTGCCGTTCGGAAAACGGTTGGGGCACCAAGCGGGTCAGGGAGAACGAACCGATCGGCGATCCCTCGCGAAGCAGGGGCACCCCGAGCACGGTACGATATTCACCGAACTGCGCGTATCCAGTCGTGTAGTCCGGATCGTTCATCACGTCCGGGATGTGGACGGTCTTGCCCTCCAACGCCACGCGGCCTGTCGTCGAGCTGCGATCGACCAAGATCGGATTCTCCATGGCATAGGCCATGAAGTCATCCGACATGCCGCAGTTGGCCACCAGGCGGTATACGTCGCCATCCTTCTGGAAGATCACGCCGCGCTCGGCGCTGCATAGCCGCGCGGCCGACTCGACCAGCGTGTCCAGCACCGTTTGCAGATCGAACGCCGAGCGGCTGATCACCTTCAGCACGTCGGCGGTGGCCGTCTGCTGCTGCAGCGCCTCGGAGAGGTCGCGCGTGCGTGCTTGCAATTCGTTGAACAAGCGCACGTTTTCGATGGCAATCACCGCCTGATCGGCAAAGGTGCTTAAGAGGGACCATTCCTTTTCGTTGAATGGATCGACAGTCGTGCGCGATACGACGATAGAGCCGATGGCGCGGCTTTCCGAGAGCAACGGCGCCATCATGACTGAACGAGCCCCGCTAAGAGAGGCAACCGTCTGCAGGGAGGCCGGGACTTCGGGATCGTTGAGCGCATCGGCGAAAGCAAGCACCCTTCGCTCGCCGATCACTGTTTCGACAGCGCTGCCCCTCAGCGGCCGCGGGAAGAACTTGTACAGCTCGTCTCCCCTGGCACTGTGCGCGGCACCGACGCGTACCATGCCGTCATCGCCCGCCAGAACGATGACCCGCTCATCGCTTTTGATCAGATGTTCCATGCTGCTTAATATCTGATCGAATACCGGCTTCACGTCGGAAGGCGAACTGGCGATCACTTTCAGGATGTCGGCGGTGGCGGTCTGCCGTTGCAGCGCTTCCTTTGTCTCGTTGAACAGCCGCACGTTCTGGATCGCAATCACAGCCTGGTCGGCAAAGGTCTGCAACAGCTGCACATGGTGGGCGGCAAACGCGCCGGGTTCGACGCGCGCGACGCTGATTGCGCCAATAAATTGCCTATCATTCAGGAGCGGCGCATAAAGCACGCTGCGAAAGCCCCGCGCTCGCGCGATCTTTCTGATCTCGGGATGTGCGGACTCCGTGTCGATGATCTCGGCCATCTCGCCGCGGCGGAGCCGGTCGAAATCCGGATTGCCCTTGATCGGAAGCGGGAATGATGCCCGAAGTACCGCGTCTGCTTCCTCGCTGACAGGCGTGAAAGCGTCCAAGTCCACCATATCCCCGACGATACGAAGCACCGTGGCTGTATAGCCGCCGATGAGCTTGTTGGCGCGCTCCGCAATCGCCTCGAACACCGGCTGCACATTGTCGGGGGAACTGGCGATCACCTTCAGGATGTCGGCCGTCGCGGTCTGCCGCTCCAGCGCCTCTTTTGTCTCGTTGAACAGCCGCACGTTCTCGATTGCGATCACCGCCTGATCGGCGAAGGTGCGCAGCAGCGCCATTTCCTTTTCGCTGAACACCGCGTTCGGCGCCCGTGCGGCCGAGATGATGCCGATGCCCCGCCCCTCCCAGACCAGCGGGGTCATCACGACCGAGTAATCGCCCATCAGCTCCGCAACCCGGCGCATCAGCGATGATCCTTGCGGGCTCATCGCGCTGGGAACGTAGGTTTGCCGCACCGTCCTGATGACCTCGCTGCCCGTGGTCTGCGCCATCGGCGCGGGGAACAAGCGGTCGGTGTCCTCGATGTCGATGCCGCGGCGGGCCACCAGATGCAGCATCCCCTCGCGGGCCAGGATGATCGAGCACTGCCGGATCTCGAACAGCCGCTCGACGCTGTCGAGAATGCGCTCGAACACCGGCTGCGTGTCGGCCATCGAGCTGCCGATGGCCTGCAGCACCTCCGATGTGGCGGTCTGATGCGCCAGCGCCTCCCTGGTCTCATTGAACAGGCGCACGTTCTCGATCGCAATCACGGCCTGGTCGGCGAAGGTCTGCAGCAGCTGAACATGGTGCTCGGCAAAAGAGCCGGGCATCGCGCGCGAAACACCGATAACGCCGATCGGCCGGCCTGCATTCATCAAAGGCGCATAGAGCGCGCTGCGGAAGCCGCGTGCGCGAGAAACGGCCAATAATCGTTCCTCGCCGAACAACTCCGTGTCCTCGATCTGTGTCGGCACTCCTCGCGCTGCAAACTTGAAGAGCGGGAAGGCCGCGGCCGGCGCCGGAAATGCGGCCTGGAGGATGGCGTCGGCCTCCGGATTCAGCGGCGTGAACGCGGCAAGATGTGCCGTGCCGTCGATGAAGCGCATCGCCGCAGTCAAAAACCCGCCAATGAGGCGGTTTGCGCTGGCCACAATGGCCTCGAATACCGGCTGCACATCGTCGGGCGAACTTGCGATCACCTTCAAAATCTCGGCCGTCGCCGTCTGCCGCTCCAGCGCCTCCTTTGTCTCGTTGAATAGCCGCGCGTTGTCGATCGCGATGGCCGCTTGCGCCGCGAAGCTCTGCAGCAGCGCAATCATGTCGGGGGAGAACAGCCGAACCTCGCGGCGATAGACTGTGAACGACCCGAGCATGACGTCGTCGCGGCGGATCGGCACCGCGAGGTAAGTGCGGGCGCCGGCGATGTCGACGAGGGCGCGACGGACCGGGTGACCGCTCCGATAAGCATCGTCGTCGGCAGCATCGGGAATGTGGACATAACTCTCGCCGCGCACGAGGCGACCGACGCCGGTTCCGGGGCCCAATTCGATTGGATGATCCCTGAACATTTCGGCAAACCCTGGCGGCGCGCCCATGTGCGCGACGACCTGATGCATGTCGTTGCCCTTGTAGATGGAAAGGACACCGAAGCTGGCCCCGCAGAGTCGCGTTGCCCTCTCGAGAACCGCGTCGAACACCGGCGTCAGATCGTTGGGCGAGCTGTTGATCACTTCCAGCACCTGCGCCATCGCCGCCTGACGCTCCAGGGCCTCCCTTGTCTCGTTGAACAGCCGTGCATTCTCGATCGCGATCACAGCCTGGTCGGCGAAGGTCTTCAGCAGATCGATCGTCTTGTTGTCGAACGATCCGGCTTCGCGGCGCGTGATGCCGATGGTGCCGATTGCGACGCCGTCGCGCAGCATCGGCACGACCAGCATGCTGCGCCAGCCGATAGTCCGGGCGAATTCCTTGATGTTCTGGGGGAGATCGGAATTGGGGGCATCGGCATTGATCGCGAGTTGTCCGCTCCGAGCCACAAGCGCGTGAATGCGTTCCGACGTCAGCGGATAAGGCAGCAAGCCCTGCTCGGCAT
>JAKFVP010000581.1 GCA_021732175.1 Bradyrhizobium sp. | reverse complement strand
CGTCAGGCCCGACAAGGCCGTCGTCGGTGATCAGCAGCGTTGCAAGCAGCACCCTGCCGTCGCGGCGCAGTTCGACGCGGCTGAAGCCGCGAAAGATCTCGGCGCGCAGGGCTTTCGACCGCCGCGACAGGACGATGACGTTTTCCCGGCCGGTATCGAGGGAGACCCGGCGGATCTTGAGTTGGGCTGGATTGAGGTCGGCAAGGGGCATTTGAAGGAAGCTAGCAGCGCTACCGGCCGGTTCCTTTGACACAGGTCATACGACCGGTTGGGGGCACAAGCCGAAGCGTTGCTCGAACGTCACATCGCCGTCCGAAATGGCCGCCACTCACAGTCTTGTCATCGCGATCACGGCTTCCTGCGCTAATAGGCAAGGATAGGTGCTTGAATCGCAGAGGGCATTTCGTGAGGGCTTCGTAGCCTTATCCTGGTATCCGCAGCCGGCCTCGCCGGGGCCGGCGCCGCGCAGGCGGCCGACCTTCCGGTCAAGGCCAAGGCGGTCGAATATGTAAAGGTCTGCTCGCTCTATGGCGCGGGCTTCTTCTACATCCCGGGCACCGACACCTGCATCAAGCTCAGCGGCTATATGCGCGCCGACGTCGTCTTCAATGGCGGCGGCGCCCATGGCCAGCCGGCCTGGAACGGCGATTCCGGGCAGCACAACCGCTACTACGCCAACTTTGTTGACCGCGTGCGCATGATGCTGGCGGTGGATACGCGTACCGGCACCGAATACGGTGTCGTCCGCACCTTTGCTTCGACCAAGTTCCAGTTCACCAATCTCGGCGGCAGCAGCCTCAATCCCAATGTGTTGAACACCGCTGTTCCCAACGTGAACTCCGCCGCCTCCTACGGCCTCGGCTCGCTGGTCGCCAATACCAATCTCCTGGATACGCCGGGCGGCGGTTATGTCGCGGTGTTCGATCTTTTCGTCCAGTTCGCCGGATTCACCTTCGGCAAGTCGGCTTCCGCCTACGCCTCGCCGTGGCAGGGCAGTCCGGCAGGGCAACTCTCGTCGTTCCTGCTGGGCGGCCACAGCGGCGACGGCACCGGCACCAACAACATCCAGTACAAGATAGAGTTCGGCAACGGCGTGTCAGCCACGATCGGGCTGGACGATCCGACGGTGTGGGACCGGACGGTGGTCTACAATCTGGGGTCTGCGCTGGCATTGAACGCGACACTTGGCGGCAACAACGCCTATGCAGGCGTTCATGCGCCCGATGTCGTCGGCAACATCCGCATCGATCAGGCCTGGGGCCTGTTCCAGATTTCGGGTGCCGCACACGAGGTCAACGCGTCCTACAACTCACTTGGGCTGAACGCCTTGCCGACGGGGCTTGGCGCAGCGCCCGTGCCTACCGGACCTTCCGAACCGTCAGGCCATCCCGATACGAAGTGGGGTGGCGCCGTGATGGCGGCGCTGCAGATCAAGAACCTGCCGACCGGCGCCGGCGATGACATCAAGATGGATGCGAGCTACGCCAAGGGCGCCACGAAGTACGTGATCTCGACGGATTCGACCTCGCCGAGCTTTGCGATGTTCGGTGGCACCGGCATTGCCGGCGCCTATCAAAGCGTCGGTTTTGGCGCGACCACGGATGCTGTCTATCTCCCGGTTGCCGGCGGCGGCGACGGTGCGCTGCATTTGACGGAGTCTTACGGCATCCGCGGCGCCTTCAACCACAATTGGGATCCGCACTGGTCCAGCAGCATCTACGGCGGCTATGCGAGCGTACGCTATGACGCCGTCGCCAAGGCCTCGATCTGCGCCAACTACACCGTGCCGGCCAAGGCGGTGAGCGCAGACTATGTCTGCAACCCCGATTTCAACGTCTCGCAGCTCGGTTTTCTCACCCGCTGGACGCCGGTGAAGAACCTGAGCTTCACGGCGGAGGTGCAGTGGTTCCACCTCGACCAGAAATTCCAGGGAACGGCCGTGCTCGCGCCCTCCGCACCCAAGCCGGGGGCCCGCTATGAGTTCAGGGATCAGGATACGGTGCAGCTCGAATTCCGCGCGCAGCGTAATTTTTGAGGCAGGGCCAGCGGCGCCCGCGAGGTCACCGGGCCTCGCCGCGGGCCGAGCGCATGGCGGCGACCAGGCCAAGCAAGTACCTGATCGGCCGGATCGACGACATCTGCAGTTCAGCGGGGGCTTGCGCGATCTCGTCGGCGTCGACGAGGTCGATGTAGTTGCGGTGTGATGAACGCTTCTGCGTTGCCATGGCCCGGTTTCCGAACTGATGGTGCGAGTATGCAACGGCCGCCGGGAAGCGGGGTAAATTTTCGCGCCCGTATGAATACTGCGGCCGATTATCCGGCGTTCGCCTTTACGGTTAATTGACCGTCTTCCGCAATCAGCTGGCAACCACTCCAGTTTACGTTTGCCACCGATTTCGCGCGGGGAGAACCTGAGGGTGCGTCGACAGGAGTTTCATATGCGACAGTTGATTTCCGGATTTCTGAAGAACGAGGCTGGCGCCACTTCGATCGAATACGCGCTGATCGCGGCCGGACTCAGCATCGTGATCCTGCTCTCGGTCAACGGCATCGGCAGCACGCTGAACGGCAAATTCACCGACATAAACACGTCGCTGAAGTAGGCGGCGGGCGTGCGGCAGATCGTGTGCGGCGATCCGTCCGGCGACCTCTGAGAGTACAGGCGAGGGGCGGCTGAGCTGTTCAGCCGCCGCGTGATCAGCCGGCCTTCCTTGCCTTGCCCTGGGCACGGACCGGCTTTTCCCCCTTCTTCGGCGCTTCCTTGGCGGCACGCTTGCCACTGCCGCCTCCCGAGATCGGCAGCAGCATTTCGCGCTGCCCCTCGGCGCGCTTCTTCTTGCCCTTGGCCTTCGCTGCGGCCGGGGCCTTCGTGGAAGCAGGGGCGGCCTTGCCGGCACCGGCAAGGCTCTTCTTCAGCGCATCCATCAGGTTGATGACATTGCCGCTGCTCTTCGGCGCCGGCTTGGCGCCGGTGAGCTGGCCGTTGCGCTTGCGGTTGATCAGGTCGACGAGGGCGGATTCGTAGCGGTCCTCGAACTTCTCCGGCTCGAACGGGGCCGACTTCTGCTCCACGATATGCTTTGCAAGATCAAGCATATCCTTGGTGATCTTCACATTCTGGATGTCGTCGAAATATTCCTTTTCGTCGCGCACCTCGTAAGGATAGCGCAGCAGCGTGCCCATCAGCCCGTTGTCGAGCGGCTCGAGCGCAATGATGTGCTCGCGGTTGGTCAGTACCACGCGGCCGATGGCCACCTTGTCCATGTTGCGGATGGTCTCGCGGATGACGGCAAAGGCGTCGTGGCCGACCTTGCCGTCGGGCACGAGATAGTAGGGACGGATCACATAGCGGCTATCGATGTCGCTGCGCGGCACGAACTCGTCGATCTCGATGGTGCGGGTGGACTCCAGCGCGACGTCTTCGAGCTCGTCCTTGGTCACCTCGATGTAGGTGTCGGTGTCGACCTTGTAGCCCTTGATGATGTCCTCATTGGCCACTTCCTCGCCGGTATCGGCGTCGACCTTGGCGTATTTGATGCGGTGCCCGGTCTTGCGGTTGATCTGGTTGAACGAGACCTTCTCGGTATCCGAGGTCGCCGGATAAAGGGCGACCGGGCAGGTCACCAGCGAAAGGCGCAAAAAGCCCTTCCAGTTGGCGCGGGGGGCCATGAAATCTACTCCGAAATACGCAACAGCCGACCGTTAAGGATATCACGACCGGCGCGCGGTTTGAACGCAGGGTGCCGGGGAATCTCCCAACGGCGTTAACCGATCCAAGGACGTTCGGTTCGCCGCCAATCCGACATTCCCGCCATCATCCGCGACGCCCTGCCGCAGCTTTTCAGGGCCGGAACCTCGATCTGGACCGCGCGTTGCCCCCGGGACGGCCGAGCGGAGGTATCGGCCGCCGCAACGATCTTTCGGAATGAGGCTACAATGGCAACTCGACAAAAGGGCCGGATCGTCGAAACCCCGACCGAGGCCCGTCAGGCTGAGCCGGGCCCGTCGGTGCTTGCGCTGCTGACGGCTTCGACGGGGCTCGCGATCCTGATTCTGGGCATCATTTGGTTCGTTTTCTTCCGGACCTGACGGCCCTGGGCGCGGCTGGAGGCCGTCGCTTCGACGTGCTAGGCACCGGCCATTCGCCGCTGCCGGATGAACAAAAAGTAATCTGGCGCGCCGTTCATGTTCATTGCCGGTTCACGCCGGAAACCCTTTTCTTGGTGGCGTCATTAGGTGCTCACCATCGGAGGCCAGCTTGCGCTTGCTCGTCGTTGAGGACGATCCGGATCTCAATCGCCAACTCACCACGGCATTGACCGACGCCGGTTATGTGGTCGATCGCGCCTTTGACGGCGAAGAGGGGCATTATCTCGGCGACAGCGAGCCCTACGACGCCGTCGTGCTCGATATCGGCCTGCCCAAGATGGACGGCATTTCGGTGCTGGAGGCCTGGCGGCGCAACAAGCGCGTGATGCCGGTGCTGATCCTCACCGCCCGCGACCGCTGGAGCGACAAGGTGCAGGGTTTTGACGCCGGCGCCGACGACTATGTCGCAAAGCCCTTTCACCTCGAGGAAATCCTCGCCCGCATTCGCGCACTGCTGCGCCGTTCCACCGGCCATGCCCAGGTCGAGCTGACCTGCGGTCCGGTGACGCTGAACACGCGCACCAAGCGCGTTGCCGTCAACGGCAACCCGATCAAGCTGACGTCCCACGAATACAATCTGCTCGAATACCTCATGCATCATATCGGCCGCGTGGTGTCGCGCACCGAACTGGTCGAGCATCTCTACGACCAGGACTTCGATCGCGACTCCAACACGATCGAGGTGTTTGTCGGCCGCATCCGCAAGAAGCTCGAGGTCGACATCATCCAGACCGTGCGCGGGCTCGGCTACCTGCTGACGCCGCCGACGACGGGAACGTGACTGATCAAGCCGTCCTCGCAGGGCTTTCTTTTTACCGCGAGCATGGTCTTATCCGGAAAACCGGTGCCATTTTCTCGGATCGAGCCCTGATGCGCGGCAGCTCGCTTGCCACCCGCCTGTTCCTTTCGGCGACCGCGTGGGTGGTGGTGATCCTGCTGCTCACGGGGATAGTGCTGTCGTCGGTCTATCGCGCCGCGACCGAGCGCGCCTTCGACCGCCGCCTCAATCTCTATCTGCGCACCCTGATCGCAGAAGTCGCCACCCCCGACGAGCCGCCGGAGCGCCAGTTCCAATCGCTCGGCGAGCCGCTGTTCGAGCTCCTGCTGTCCGGCTGGTACTGGCAGATCACCCGCACCGATACCGAAAAGACCGAGACGCGCGCTTCCCGCTCGCTGTGGGACAAGAAGCTGCCGCGGCTCGAGGACAACGGCGCGGAGCTGACGCCTGCCGGCATCCGCCTCGGCTATGTCGAGGGACCGGAGGGACAGACGCTGCGCATGGTGGAGCGGCCGGTCGATCTCGGCGCCGACGGCAAATTCCTGGTCACCGTCGCGGGCGATGCCAGCGAGATCTTCGACGAGACGCGCAGTTTCGACTACTACCTCGGCGGCACCTTTGCCTCGCTCGGCATCGTGCTGCTGCTCACCACCATCTTTCAGGTCCGCTTTGGCCTCGCGCCGCTGAAGCGCATTTCGGACGCCATTGCCGATATCCGCTCCGGCCGCGCCGAGCGGCTGGAGGGCGATTTTCCGGTAGAGATCGCCCCGCTGGCGCGCGAGACCAACGCGCTGATCGACGCCAACCGCGAGATCGTCGAACGCGCGCGCACCCATGTCGGCAATCTCGCCCATGCCATCAAGACGCCGCTGTCGGTCATCGTCAACGAGGCTGCCGCCCATCGGGCCGACCCCTTCGCCGGCAAGGTGCTGGAGCAGGCCGATGTGATGCGCGGTCAGGTGGCCCATCACCTGGAGCGCGCCCGCATCGCCGCGCGCGTCACCATCGTCGGTACGGTGACGGAGGTGGCCCCCGCCATCGAGGCGCTGCGGCGGACGATGGAGAAGATTCATCGCGATCGGGGCATCACGATCGAGGCGAAGGCCGACCCGCGCGCGAAGTTTCGCGGCGAGCGCCAGGACCTCGAGGAGATGGTCGGCAATCTCGTCGACAACGCCTGCAAATGGGCGGCCTCGCAGGTATTCGTCGAGGTGCTGGTCGAGCCCGAAGCCGAGCCTGGGGCAGGTCCGCTGCTGCGCATCATCGTCGACGATGACGGGCGGGGGCTCGCGGAATCCGAGCTCGCCCAGGTCGCGCGGCGCGGCCAGCGGCTCGACGAATCAAAGCCGGGGTCGGGCCTCGGGCTGTCGATCGTGGTCGATTTGGCGGCGCTTTACGGGGGCAATCTGACGCTCGGTAGCGCCCCGACTGGCGGTCTGCGCGCCGAATTGCGCCTTCCGGGCATGTAAACGGCTGCCGGAACTGGGCATTTCGCTGCCCGGTTGCCCGTCCACGCCGCAATGCTAAACGAGTTCTTAACGCACCCCCTTCTATGATGCCGGGTGGACGCGTTTGCCGTCCGCATGGGCACGCCACCACAGCCGTATGAGCCAGGGATCGACCGAGCGTCTGAGGGAATACCTCGCACAGCTTCCGCCACAGTCGCAGGCGCTGCTGATGCGGGAGTTCGAGCGCGCGCTGGAGCGGGGTGAAGACACCATCGTTGCGACCTTCGTGCTCGAGCAGCTCCGCAAGGTTGTACGCAATACTGATGAGGACGACTACGACCGGCCGCGGACCGATGATCCGGCACGGCTGTTGTTCCGGCCACTGGAGCCGTTCCTCGTTGACGGCAATTTCCCGATCCGCCCTGGCCAGATCAGGCGCGCCTCGCTGGCGGCCGTGTGGCAATGGCTCGAGCGCGATGGCGCCCCCGAGGCCGTGAAGGAATTCGATAACGCATGCGCCAAGGCGCGGGAGACAGGGGCAAGCATCGAACCCGACGTGCGCAAGCTGCAGACTGCTGCGGCGCAGGCGATCGTCACGATTGCGGCGCCAGCGCAAGGGGACGACAAGCACCGCGCGCTGGCCCGGATCGGCGCGCCCAACGTCGTCGAGGATCTGCTCTCCATCGGTTCGGTCCTCGGGGCGCGCGAGGCGCTGGATTCGATCAGCGGCAAGCTTCCGGGCAATCTGCGCGTATTCGGGGAATCGCAGATCGCCCAGGTGATCGCCGCCTTCAACGTACCCTCGCTGCAGACCCCGCAGGTGCTGCCGTTCGCGCTGTCGCTCGTCATGCTGCGGCTCACCGCGCCCTGGCAGATCATTCGCCTTGCCGTAAAGATGGCGGCATCCGATGACGAGATCCGCGTCGCCGCCACGCCCTATGGCGTCGCAGTGACCATCGCGTTGCACGATCTCTATTTCGTGGCGGCATGCCTGCGCACCGACATCAGGCGCGGACATTTCGAAGAGATCGGCGAACAGCTGAAGACGCTGCATGACGGCGTGCGCGGTCTGCGCACCGAACTCGATCTGCGCAACGACTCCACTTGGGGCAAACAACTCGCCTCGATCCGCGCCGATATCTCCAACTCGTTGCAGTCGGAAATCGAGAGCGTCCCCGGCCGTGTCCGCCGCATCCTGCGCCAGCGCGCCGACAAGGACATGGCCGCCGCCCCCAAGATCGATCCATCGGAGGTCGAGGAGACGGCAGGCCTGATCGATTTCGTGGCGGTGTGCCGCTCCTATGCCAGCGAGCTTGCCATCAACGAGGTGACGCTGCGCACCTATTCCGACCTGCAACATTATGTGGAGCAGTCCACAGAGGCGCTGGTGCAGTCGCTACGCAACGAACGCGGACGCGTCTACCGGCAACAGCAGGTGAAGGCGGCGATCCGTTTCTGCGAAGTGCTGTTCGGCACCGACTATGCGGCACTGATGCGAAGGGCGGCGGAGAACGCTGTTGTCGTGGACCGCAAGCAGGCCAACGCCAGTCAAAAGTGACAAATTGTAAGCATTTCAATTTTTAGTTGACGATGCGGCGGGTGCGACTTACCAATGCCGAATGCATTCAGTCATCAATTTTGTTGAATTTGAGCATCAGGTAGTTTTGGCGACGTACCGCAATCTGATGATCGGCGCGAAGGTCGTGCTCGTCGACAATGATAACGGCGAAGCGTTGCCCGAGCCCGTCGCCAGGATCGCCTCACCGGCCCCGAACGGCTCGGTGCGGCTGCGGCTGCCGGTTTCCGTCAAGCCCGGCAGCTACTGCCTTCGTGCGATCAATGGCCACGGGGAGCACATCGCGCAGAGCCTGCCGTTTCGCATCGGCTGACGGGGTGCAATCCGGCGATTTTCGGTAGATTTCCCAAAGCTTTCTCAAGGGCCCTTCGCCCGGAAAAGCATGCGAAATGTCAATTGCCGGGTCTGCCGCCAATAGTATAAAGCGGCGCAGCGGCGCTTTCTCGGTAAGCGCCGTTTCACCGGAACCCGCTTAGATGAATCCCTGGTTCGTGTTCGCGCTGATGACGGTCGCGGCGGTCTTCGCCGTGCTGTGGCCGCTCGGCCGGCGCTATCCGTCGCAGACCGGCGGCACGGAGGCATCTGTCTACCGCGATCAACTCGCCGAGGTCGATCGCGACCTGGCCGGCGGACTGATCGGCGCGGCGGAAGCGGAAGCCGCCCGCATCGAGATCGGCCGCCGCCTGCTGGCCGCATCCGATCAGGAAGCGGTGCCGGCAGCAGGCCCGAACCATTCATTGCGCCGCGCCGTTGCAATCGTCGCGCTGGTTGTGTTGCCGCTGGCGGCAATCGCGCTGTATCTGCCGCTCGGCTCGCCGCAGCTCGGCGACTTTCCGCTGGCCGCGCGCTCGCAAGCAGCGCCCGACGGCAAGCAGCCGCTCGTCAATCTGGTGGCGCAGGTGGAAGCGCATCTGGAGAAGAATCCGACCGACGCCCGCGGCTGGACCGTGCTGGCGCCGGTGCTGGAGCGGCTCGGCCGCTTTGACGATGCCGTGCGCGCCTGGCGCAATGCCATTACCTATGGCGGCGACAGCTCCGAGCGCCGAGCCGATCTCGGCGAAGCCCTGGTGGGGGCCGCCAACGGCGTCGTGACAGGTGATGCCAAAGCCGAGTTCGAGCGCTCGGTCGCGATGAACCCCGACGAGGTCAAGGCAAGCTATTTCCTCGGGCTTGCGGCCGAACAGGACGGGCGCACGGGCGATGCGGCCTCGATCTGGAAGGCGATGCTCGCCAGAGCGCCGCCCGATGCGCCGTGGCGTCCGCTGGTTCAGGCCGCGCTCACCCGGGTCGGGGGCGTCGCGCCGGCGCTGTCCAACGAAGCGATGGCCGCTGCCAAAGATATGAACGACACTGACCGCAATGCCATGGTGCGCGGCATGGTCGAGCGGCTGGCCACCCGGCTCAAGCAGAATGGCGATGACGTCGAGGGTTGGCTGCGGCTGGTGCGTGCCTATCTTGTGATGGGCGAGCGCGAGAAGGCCGTGATGGCGAGCACCGATGCGCGGCAGGCCGTTGGCGGTGACGCCGAGCGCTTGCGCCAGCTCAATGAGGGTCTGAAGAACCTCGGAGTGGATGGATGATCGGGATCGAGCGGAGCGACAGAGGCCGGACATGACTCGCAAGCAGCGGCGATTGACGATGATCGGCGGCTCGCTCGCCGTGCTGGCCGTGGCGGCCGCACTGGTGCTGAACGCGATGCGCGATTCCATCGTGTTCTTCTCGACGCCGTCGATGGCCGCGGAGAAGCAGATTCCGGCCGGCAAGCGCTTCCGTCTCGGCGGTCTGGTGCAGCCGGGCTCGCTCAAGCGCGGCGACGATCTCGTGGTCAATTTTGCCGTCGCCGACGGCAGCACCACTCTGCCGGTGACGTACAAGGGCATCCTGCCCGACCTGTTCCGGGAGGGGCAGGGCGTCGTTGCCGAGGGCGCGCTCGACGCCGCCGGCACCTTCCGCGCCGATACCGTGCTTGCCAAGCACGACGAGACCTACATGCCCAAGGAAGTCGCGGACGCCTTGAAGAAGCAGGGCCACTGGAAGGATGATTACGGCAAGGCCCCGCAGGGACCGTCCAAGCCCACGCAGGGAGCATCGAAGTGATCGCAGAGGCCGGCCATTACGCACTGGTGCTGGCGTTTGGGCTGGCGTTGATCCAGTCGGTCGTACCGATCGTCGGGGCGCGCCGCGGCGACATCGCGCTGATGGAGATGGCGCGTTCGACCGCGCTGGCGCAACTGCTCTTCGTCGGCGCGTCCTTCTGCCTGCTGACGGCGCTGCACGTCACCTCGGACTTTTCCGTCGTCAACGTGTTCGAGAATTCGCATTCGGCCAAACCGCTGCTCTACAAGATCACCGGCGTCTGGGGCAATCACGAAGGATCGATGCTGCTGTGGGTCTCGATCCTGGCGCTGTTCGGCGCGATGGTCGCCGCCTTCGGCACCAATCTACCGGTCTCGCTGCGCGCCAATGTGCTGGCGGTGCAGGCCTGGGTCGCCGGCGCCTTCTATCTGTTCATCCTGCTCACCTCGAACCCGTTCGCGCGCATCGCGCAGCCGCCGATCGAGGGCCGCGACCTCAACCCGATCCTGCAGGACATTGGCCTCGCCGTGCATCCGCCGATGCTCTATCTCGGCTATGTCGGCTTCTCGATCTCGTTCTCCTTCGCGGTCGCAGCCCTGCTCGAAGGGCGGATCGATGCGGCCTGGGCGCGCTGGGTACGGCCGTGGACGCTGGTGGCCTGGGTGTTCCTGACGCTCGGCATCGCGATGGGCTCCTACTGGGCCTATTACGAGCTCGGCTGGGGCGGCTGGTGGTTCTGGGACCCGGTGGAGAACGCCTCGCTGATGCCCTGGCTTGCCGGCACGGCGCTGTTGCATTCGGCGCTGGTGATGGAAAAGCGCAATGCGCTGAAAGTCTGGACCATCCTTCTCTCGATCCTGACCTTCTCGCTGTCGCTGCTCGGCACCTTCCTGGTGCGCTCGGGCGTGCTGACCTCGGTGCATGCGTTTGCCACCGATCCCGCGCGCGGCGTGTTCATCCTGCTCATCCTCTGCATCTTCATCGGCGGCAGTCTTGCGCTCTATGCACTGCGCGCACCGTCACTCAAGCAAGGCGGCCTGTTCGCGCCGATCTCGCGCGAGGGCGCGCTGGTGCTCAACAATCTCTTCCTCACCACCGCCTGCGCCACCGTGTTCGTCGGCACGCTGTACCCGCTCGGGCTCGAGGTGCTGACCAGCGAAAAGATCTCGGTCGGTGCGCCGTTCTTCAATCTGACCTTCGGCCCGCTATTCGTGCCGCTCCTGATCGCCGTTCCCTTCGGGCCATTGCTGCCCTGGAAGCGCGGTGATCTCTTGGCGGCCTCGCAGCGTCTGACCGCCGCGGGCATTGCTGCGCTGGTTGCGATTGCCCTGCTGTTTGCATGGCAGCGTGGCGGGCCGATGCTGGCGCCGCTCGCCATCGGCCTTGCAGTGTGGGTGATCGCAGGCGTGCTGTCGGACATTGCCGAGCGGACCGGGCTGTTCCGGATTCCCTTCTCCGTGTCGCTGCGGCGGGCGCGCGGCCTGCCGCGCTCGGCGTGGGGAACGGCGTTTGCCCATGCCGGTCTCGGCGTCGCCCTGATCGGCGTCGTCTGCGAGACGACATGGAACAGCGAATATATCGCGACCATGAAACCCGATCAGGTTGCCCGGGTCGCCGGTTACGAGTTGAAGCTCGAAGGCCTCACGCAGCGGCAGGGGCCGAACTACCGCGAAACGCTGGCGCAGTTCGCCGTCAGCCTCGATGGAAAATCCTTGCCGGTCATGACACCCTCCAAGCGCAGCTTCACGACGCGGGGCATGTCGACCACCGAGGCTGCACTGCTGACGCGCGGCGCGAGCCAGCTTTATGTTTCGCTTGGCGATGCCTCTGCCGACGGCGGCATCGCGGTTCGCATCTATCACAAGCCGCTGGTGCTGCTGATCTGGTGGGGGCCGGTGCTGATGGCCTTTGGCGGCGTGCTGTCGCTGTCGGACCGGCGCTTGCGCGTCGGCGCCCCGAAGCCCGCGCGCGCCGCCCGAGCGTTGCAGGCCGCCGAATGAAGCGCTGGAGCATCATCCTCGCCCTGGCGGCGACCGTGGCGATCGGCTCGCTTGCGCATGCCGTGCAGCCGGACGAGATCATGGAAGATCCCGTGAAGGAGTCCCGCGCGCGCGAGTTGTCGAAAGAGCTGCGCTGCATGGTCTGCCAGAACCAGTCGATCGACGATTCCGACGCGCCGCTGGCGCGCGACCTGCGTCTGCTGGTGCGCGAGCGCATTGCCGCCGGGGATTCCGACTCGCAGGTGATCGAATTCCTGGTGGCACGCTACGGCGAATTCGTGCTGCTCAAGCCGCGCTTCAACCCGCACACGATGCTGCTGTGGCTGCTGCCGCCGCTGGCCTTGATGGGGGGCGGCATCGCGCTGTGGGTCTACAGCGACCGGCGCCGCCGGGCAGTGGTTTCGGAGCGGGAATCGCTCATGAAGCTCAGTCCGGACGAGGAAGCCCGGCTGGAAAAATTGCTGGGCGCGGAGCCCGTGCCGCAGCCGGAAGAACCGCATCCGTAAGCCATTGAAGCAGCTGCGCTATTCTGCCGCATCCGCATAGCCCTGCATTACAAAAATTTAACTCCCTCGCCAGCGCGCCGTAAGGCGGGAATCGCCATGTTCTGTCGGGTCAGGTGCACGCCCCCGCACCGTCGAATTTTCTCTTCACTTGGAGATTTACCAGGATGACTGAACGCCCCATCGACCTCTCGAACTTCCCCTCCTATCAGGCGCCGAAGCGCTCGGTATTTTCGCTGCGCAAATTCGCGCTGATGGCTTCCGTCGTCGCCGGCCTCGGCGCGGCGGTCTACGGCTTCGGCCCCTCGCACGGCCCGATTGACGTGTTCACCTCGACCGCGCATGCGCAGGTCAACAACGAGGTGCGCAAGGTCGGCCAGCCTGTCGGCTTTGCCGACATTGTCGAACGCGTGAAGCCTTCGGTGATTTCGGTGAAGGTCGCGATGGGCGACAAGACCGCCAAGAACGACGACAGCGCCGACAAGGACGATTCGCCGTTCCAGCCCGGCTCTCCGATGGAGCGCTTCTTTCGCCGCTTTGGCGGTCCGGATGGCTTGCCCCCGGGCCTGAAGGGCGGTCCGCGCGGTGGCCGCGGTCCGGTGACCGGCCAGGGCTCCGGCTTCTTCATTTCGCCTGACGGCTTTGCCGTGACCAACAACCATGTGGTCGACGGCGCCGACAAGGTCGAGGTCACGACCGACGATGGCAAGACCTACACGGCCAAGGTGATCGGCACCGATCCGCGCACCGATCTGGCGCTGATCAAGGTCGCCGGTCGCACCGACTTCCCCTTCGCCAAGCTCTCCGACAGCAAGCCGCGGATCGGCGATTGGGTGCTCGCGGTCGGCAATCCCTTCGGCCTCGGCGGCACCGTGACCGCCGGCATCGTCTCGGCCTCCGGCCGCGACATCGGCAACGGCCCGTATGACGACTTCATCCAGATCGACGCGCCTGTGAACAAGGGCAACTCCGGTGGTCCGGCGTTCGACGTGTCGGGCGAGGTGATGGGCGTCAACACCGCGATCTACTCGCCGTCCGGCGGCAGCGTCGGCATCGCCTTCTCGATCCCCGCGTCCACGGTGAAGAGCGTGATCGCCCAGCTCAAGGACAAGGGCACCGTCAGCCGCGGCTGGATCGGCGTCCAGATCCAGCCCGTCACCGACGACATCGCCGACAGCCTCGGCATGAAGAAGGCCCAGGGCGCGCTGGTTGCGGAGCCGCAGGCCAACGGTCCGGCGGCCAAGGCCGGTATCCAATCGGGTGATGTGATCACCGCCGTCAATGGCGAGCCGGTCAAGGATGCCAAGGAACTCGCGCGCACCATCGGTGGCCTCGCCCCCGGCAACGCGGTGAAGCTCAACGTGCTGCACAAGGGCCAGGACAAGGTCGTCAACCTGACGCTCGGCCAGTTGCCGAACACGGTTGAGGCCAAGGCCGACCTCGACAAGGACAGCGGCAAGTCCACCCGCGGAACTGACGTGCCGAAGCTCGGCATGACGGTTGCGCCCGCCAACAGCGTCGCCGGCGCCGGCAAGGAAGGCGTCGTGGTCACCGAAGTCGATCCGAAGAGCGCCGCGGCTGAACGCGGCTTCAAGGAAGGCGACGTGATCCTCGAAGTCGGCGGCAAGAGCGTTGCGAGCGCGGACGATGTCCGCGATGCGATCTCGGCTGCGCGCACTGACAACAAGAACAGCGTGCTGATGCGCGTGAAGAGCGGCGGTTCGTCGCGCTTTGTGGCAGTGCCGCTGGCCAAGGGTTAAGTAAAGGATACCCAGATGGAGAGTGTCGTCGGCATTAGTCGCCCCCGCCGCGGCGCTTTCCGGGGAGCGGGTGCAAAGCTCGCTCCCTCTGGCTACCTTCCGGTGGAATACGCCCCCCTCCGTCGGAAGGGTCTAAGGGCGGTGAGGTCCCCCAGCTTCACCGCCCACCTTTTTTCACATCGTCGAGAGCACGTTTCCCCGCCTTGCATGAGGAGGTCAGTCACGCCATGGTGACAGAGCTCAATCCGGTGGCCCCCGCCGCCATTTCAAGTACCAATCCCAGCATGCGCCTTCTGATTGTCGAAGACGACCGCGAATCCGCCGACTACCTCGTCAAGGCGTTCCGCGAGGTTGGCCACGTCGCCGACCTCGCCACGGACGGCGAGGAGGGGCTGTCGCTCGCCGACAGCGGCGATTACGACGTGCTGGTGGTCGACCGCATGCTGCCCAAGCGCGACGGCCTGTCGCTGATCGGCACGCTGCGCGAGAAGGGCAACCGTACGCCGGCGCTGATCCTGTCCGCGCTCGGCCAGGTCGATGATCGCATCAAGGGCCTGCGCGCCGGCGGCGACGACTACCTGCCGAAGCCGTATTCCTTTGCCGAACTGCTGGCGCGCGTGGAGGTGCTGTCGCGCCGCCATGGCGGACCGGCCGAGGAGACCGTCTACAAGGTCGGCGATCTCGAGCTCGACCGTCTCTCCCACCGCGTTGCGCGCGGCAAGGAAGAGCTGACCCTGCAGCCCCGCGAGTTCCGCCTGCTCGAATATCTGATGAAGCACGCCGGCCAGGTCGTGACCCGCACCATGCTGCTGGAGAACGTCTGGGATTATCACTTCGATCCGCAGACCAACGTCATCGACGTGCACATCTCGCGCCTGCGCTCCAAGATCGACAAGGGATTCGACCGGCCGCTGCTGCACACCATCCGCGGCGCCGGCTACATGATCCGCGACGGCATCCGGTAGCGATGCCGTGGGGGCGTTCGGCAAACTGATCCGCACCACGGCGTTCCGCCTGACGCTGGTCTATCTGTTTCTGTTCGCGCTGTTTGCAGCGTCGTTGCTGGCGTTTTTTGCCTGGAATACGCGCCGGCTGATCACCGAGCAGATCACCACGATCGTCAACGCCGAAGCCTCGGAGATCAACGAGATCTACCTGCGCCGCGGGCTGAACGGCCTTGGCTGGACCATCGACCGCCGCACGCGGCGGCCGGGCGCCAATCTCTATCTCATCACTGCACCGAACGGGGTATCGGTCGGCGGCAATGTCGACTCGCTATCGCCCGGGGTGATGGCGACCACCGGCTGGTCGGAAACGTTGTACCGTCGGCTCGACGACAACGACAAGACCGAACACCGTGCGCTGGTGAAGGTCACCGAGCTCAGCAACGGTTTTCGCCTGCTGGTCGGGCGCGACCTGGACGAGCGGCGGCGGCTGTTCGGTATCGTCGCCAAGGGCACGCAATGGTCGGTGCTCGTCGTCATCGTGCTCGGCATCGGTGGCGGCATCTTCGTGTCTCGCCGCGTGTTGCAACGCATTGACGCCATGACCGGCACGGCCCAGCGCATCATGGCCGGCGACCTCTCGGGCCGCCTGCCGGTGGGGCGTAGCGGCGACGAGCTCGATCGTCTGGCCGGCAACCTCAACGCCATGCTCGAGCGCATCGAGGCGCTGATGAACGGGCTGAAGGAAGTCTCCGACAACATCGCCCATGATCTGAAGACGCCGCTGACCCGGCTGCGCAACCGCGCCGAGGAGGCGCTGGCCCGCTCAAGCAGCGAGGCCGACTATCGAGCGGCGCTCGAACGCACCATCGAGGAATCCGACGGGCTGATCCGCACCTTCAATGCGCTCTTGATGATCGCGCGCGCCGAGTCGGGCCAGGCCCGCGGCAACATGGACGATTTCGATGCCGCCGACGTCGCCAACGGCATCCATGAGCTCTATGAGCCGCTGGCGGAAGATGACGGCATGACGCTGACGGTCAAGGCGTCCGCCGTACCTGTTCACGGCAACCGTGAATTGATCAGTCAGGCGCTGGCCAATCTCGTCGAGAACGCCATCAAATACGGCAAGCCATCCGCCGCCGCGCAGCCGCTTGGCGTCAAGGCGGCGAGGGAGATCGTGATCGAGGCCCGCCGCGAGGGCGACCAGGCGCTGCTCAGCGTCACCGACCACGGTCCGGGCATTCCCGAGGCCGACCGCAAGCATGCCGTCGAGCGTTTCGTCCGGCTGGAAGCCAGCCGCACCATGCCGGGATCCGGCCTTGGTTTGAGCCTTGCCAGCGCGGTCGCCACCCTGCATGGCGGCGAGTTGCGCCTCGGCGATGCGCATCCGGGCCTCGTGGCGACGCTCGTGCTTCCCGCACGCGCGGGCGAAAGGCTTGCAGCGCAAACGCAGGATGTGCCACAGAAGGTGGCATGAACGCATCCGCGCCGGGAAACGCGGAACGACATCGACCGTTGGCCGCTCGCTTCGTCGAGGGCCCGTATGTCGCCGCCCCCGATATTGCCGAACAACGCCTTGGCGACTGGCTCTCCGAGCTTGAGCCCGCGCAGTCGGCTGCGATCGATACGCTGCTCGACCACGCCCATGCCAGAAATATCCTGCTCGGCATTTCCGCCTTCTCGCCGTACCTGTTCGATCTCGTCCGTGCCGACGCATCGCGGCTGACCCGTATTCTTTCGTGCGACCCGGAGTCGCATCTCAGCGCCCTGATCGACGTGACCTCCCGGGCGGTGTGGTCCGCTTCAGGCGAGGCGGATGCGATGCATCTGCTCCGCCACATGAAGGCGGAAGCGGCACTCCTGATCGCGCTGTGCGACATCGGCGGGGTCTGGCCGGTGATGCAGGTCACGGCTGCGCTGACCAATCTTGCGGTGGCCTCGGTAAAGATGGCGCTGCGCTTCCTGTTGCGCAACGAGGCGGCGCGCGGCCGCATCAAGCCGCCGGATCCGGAGCGGCCGGAGGTCGGCAGCGGCCTGATCGTGCTCGCCATGGGCAAGATGGGCGCGGGCGAATTGAACTATTCCAGCGACATCGACCTGATCGTGTTCTTCGATCGCAACGCGACCTCGCTTGCCGAGGATATCGAGGCGCAACCCTTTTTCGTACGGGTCACGCAGGGCATGGCGCGGTTGCTGCAGCAGCGCTCCGGCGAGGGCTACGTGTTTCGCGTCGACCTGCGGCTGCGGCCCGATCCGGCCTCGACGCAGGTCGCGATATCCACTGAAGCCGCGCTGCACTATTACGAGCGGGAAGGGCGCACCTGGGAGCGCGCCGCCATGATCAAGGCGCGGCCCTGCGCCGGCGATCTCGTCGCCGGTGAAGCGCTGGTGGCGGAGATCGCGCCGTTCGTCTGGCGCAAGCATCTGGATTTCGCGGCACTCGCCGATGTCCATGACATGAAGCGGCAGATGCAGACGTTTCGCGGCCAGAGCGAGATCGCGGTCGAGGGCCACAACGTCAAGGTCGGCCGCGGCGGCATCCGCGAAATCGAGTTCTTCGCGCAAACCCAGCAATTGATTGCCGGCGGCCGTCATCCGGAATTGCGGGTGCGGCCGACCTTGCAGGCGCTCGACGTGCTCGCGAACAGCAACTGGATCACCTTTGAGGCCCGCGACCAGCTCACCGTGGCCTACGAGTTCCTGCGCCGGGTCGAGCATCGCCTGCAGATGATCGCCGACGAGCAGACCCATTCATTGCCGGAAGAGCCCGAGGCGGTCGAGCGCTTCGCCAACTTCATGGGCTATGCGAGCCGCGATGTCTTCGCCAGGGAGCTGGTCGGCCAGCTCAACATCGTGCAGGGGCACTACAGCCGGCTGTTCGAGGGCGATCCGGCCGGCACCGAGAAGCTGCCGGATGTGAACTACGCCGCCGGTCCCGAAGACCAGCGCCTGCTCGACCATCTGCTCTCGCTCGGCTTCAAGAAGCCGGCGATGGTGGCAACCACCGTGCAGCAATGGCTGACCGAGGATTACCGCGGACTGCGCAACGAGGCAACGCGCAATGCCTTCATCGAGTTCGTGCCCGGGCTGATCGACGGCCTGGCCCATGCCGAGGAACCGGACAATGCGGTCACCGCGTTCGACCGCTTCCTGCAGGCCCTGCAGCGCGGCGGGCGGCTGATCTCGCTGCTCAGCCAGAACCCCGACCTCGTCGCGCTGGTGGCGCTGATCCTGGGAGCAGCGCCCCGGCTCGGCGACATGCTGGCGCGCCAGCCGCAGATCATGGACGGATTGATCGACCCGCGCTTCTTCGGCGCCATGCCGGACCAGAAGGAATTGTCCGCGCGGCTGGCGGCAACGCTGGAAGATGCGGACTCCTACGAAGACTTTCTCGATCGCCTGCGCCTGTTCGGGCAGGAGAGCCTGTTCCTGATCGGCACACGCATCCTGTCCGGCACGGTTTCCGCGCAGCAGGCCGGCACGGCCTTCGCCGATGTCGCCGAAGGCATTGTCCACACCGTGCATGGCCTTGTCACCAACCAGTTCGCCGGCCAGTACGGCCGGATCAGGGATCAGGAGACCGCGATCGTCGCCATGGGCCGGCTCGGCGGCCGGGAGATGACGGCATCGTCCGATCTCGACCTGATCCTGCTTTACGATTACGACCACGAGCAGCCGGACTCCGACGGCGAACGCGCGCTGCACGGCGCGCAATATTTTGCCCGCTTCACGCAGCGGCTGATCAGCGCCTTCACCACGCGCACCAATTACGGCGTGCTGTACGAGATCGATATGCGGCTGCGCCCGTCCGGCCGCGCCGGCCCCTTGGCCTCGCGGCTGGACTCGTTTGCCGACTATCAGGAGCGCGAGGCCTGGACCTGGGAGCACATGGCGCTGACGCGGGCGCGGGTGATTTCATCTTCCCCCGCCTTTGCCAAGAAAATCGAGGACGTCATCCGCGCCGTGCTGACCCGGCCGCGAGATCCCGTCGCGACCGCGGCCGATGTCGCCGATATGCGCCGCGCCATTGCCCAGGAAAAGGGTGAGGACGATGTCTGGGACCTCAAATACGCCGCCGGCGGCACCGTCGACATCGACTTCGTCGCGCAGCACCTGCAACTCGTGCACGCCGCCGAAAGGCCCGACATCCTCAATGTGTCCACGCTTGCCGTGATCGACAACGCCGCGCGGCTCGGCGTGCTCGCAGCCTCGGACGCCGCGGTGCTGCGCAGCGCCGGGCGGCTCTATCACGACCTGACCCAGATCATCAGGCTCTGCGTCAGCGGCAAATTCAACCCGGCGACGTCGGGCGAGGCTTTGCTGCGCGTGATGGCGCGGGCAGGGGACACGCCGGATTTTTCGGCGCTGCAGGCGCGATTGCGCGAAACGCAGGCCGAGGTGCGGCGGGTGTTCACGGCGGTCGTGGGTTAGGGGATTTGTTGGCTCAATCGCCCAATATGGAAATGCAATAACGACGACGAGAGCCGTCTAAAGCCCTGTTTTGACTTATTTGTCCGCTGCCGGTCGTGGTATCCCTGGGGTGCCATTGAACGGGGACTGCTCTCTTGATCGACAAGCTCGAACTTCTGCTCGCCCTCGCCAAGGAGCGTCACTTCGGCCGCGCCGCGGAGGCGTGCGGCGTGACGCAGCCGACCATGTCCACCAGCCTCAAACAGCTCGAGGAAATCCTCGGCGTCATGCTGGTGCAGCGGGGCTCGCGCTTCCAGGGTTTCACCCCGGAGGGCGAGCGCACGCTCGACTGGGCGCGGCGCATTGTCGGCGATGCGCGCGCGATGCGACAGGAGATCAAGAGCCTCAAGCAGAAGCTTTCCGGCGAACTCAAGATTGCCGCGATTCCGACTGTGCTCGGCATGGTGGCGCAGCTGACGACGCCCTTCCGCGCCAAACATCCCGACGTGCGCTTCCGCATCCAGTCCTGCACGTCGTCGGACGTGCTGGGCCTGCTGGAAAATCTCGAGGTCGACGCCGGGCTCACCTATATCGAGAACGAACCTATCGGCAACGTGCGCACTATCCCGCTCTACAATGAGAGCTATCGTCTGTTGACCGCGCCCGACGCGATGTTTGGCGATCGAGAGCAGGTCACATGGAAAGAAGTGGGGCAGGTGCCGCTGTGCCTGCTCACGCCGGACATGCAGAACCGCCGCATTATTGACCGCGCTTTGAGTTCGGTAGGCGCGGAAGCAACGCCGACGCTGACTTCGAACTCGCTGCTCGTGCTCTACACCCACGTGAAAACCGGACGCTGGGCAAGCGTGATGCCGGCAAAACTGGCGGAGACGCTGGGACTATCGGACGCCGTGCGCAGCATTCCGATCGTCGATCCCGACGTGACCTATTCGATCGGTCTCGTTATCCCGAAGCGCGATCCGATGACGCCGCTGCTCGCGGCGCTGACGCAGGTTGCGCGGGAAGTGGCGCCGTCGCTCCAGTCCTGATGTTGGTGGCGGCTTTTCAGCCGGCGGCTTTCGCTCGCGCGTCCGAGAATTTGCGGCCGACGAGAACGTGTGCGCCGTCGCCCTCGATCCACTCGTCGTGTAGTTCACCGTCAGCGACTGAAAACATTTCGCCGGGGCCGTAAGCGACGGGATCGCCGCTTTGCTTGACGACGAACTTGCCCGCGACCACAAGGCCGCGAATTTCGAAGAGATGCCGGTGCCGGCCCTTGCCGGGGCGGGGCGCGAGTTCCTGAAACTCGATTTCCTGGAAACCGTCGGCTTTCAATTGCTTTTCAAAATCGCGCTGGTTCATTCGACCCTCCAGCTCTTCACGGCATGGCGTTGCGGCGTCGTTCCCGTTGCAGCCTACCGCGCCAGGCCCGGTCTGCCAACCGCGGTCGCGTGGCCGTGCGGCCGGAAAGTGGGGCGCGGTCTGATGAAGAACAGCGAGAACTACAGAAACCCCGTTGCGTGTCATATGGAGACATGCATTCATAGGTAGATAGTACGCACTTGGCGACAGGAGTCGTACGATGCGCGCAAAGGCGTGGGCGGTTGCCGTCCTTCTTTCACTTCATCCGCAGGGCGCATTTGCCTGGTGGGACGAAGGCCATATGCAAATCGCCTATCTGGCCTACAAGCGTCTTGATCCTGCGGTCAAGGACAAGGCCGATGCCTTGCTGCGTCTCAATCCTGACTACAAGACCTGGGTTGCGGGCGCGCCGGAAGGGAAAGAGCCGTTGTACGCGTTCGTTCATGCGTCGACCTGGGCCGACGATATCAAGATGAAGTCCGACTATTACGATGATCGCGTAACCGACTCGACCGCCGGCCAGAACGTGCCGTACGGGCATCTCAAGCACCAATACTGGCACTACAAGGATCTGCCTTATTCGCCGGACGGGACGGCATTTCCCGCGCCGGATCCCGTCGATGCGGTCACCCAGGCGAAGCTGCTGATCGCCAAGCTTCCGGCGTCGTCGGGTGCTTCAGATGACTTGCGTTCCTATGACCTGGTCTGGCTGCTTCACCTGGTGGGTGACCTTCACCAGCCGTTGCACGCCATCGGCCGCTACACCGCTCAAATCTCCGACCATGGTGGCGACAGGGGCGGCAACCTTGAGCTTGTGACGCCCGCTACGGGCGAGACCTTAGCGCTTCATTTCTACTGGGACCGCATGTTTGGCGGGTACTCTTCCGTGTTTGGCGCCATTTTCGATGCCGACGATCATGCGGGACTGGGAAGCATCACGCCTGACGCGGCAAAGGCCCAGAGTCTGGACCCGGACATGTGGGCGCAGGAAAGTTTCGAACTTGCGAAGACGCATGCGTATGCAGCGCCTGTCCGGCTCGACAAGACGCCCGTGGAACTGACCAGGGCGTATGAGACCAATGCCCGAAATGTCGCGCGAAGTCAGGCGGCCCTGGCAGCCGCGCGGCTGGCCAATCTTTTGAATGACAAATTGAAATAGACCCGCTTACGCCGCCTTCGCCTTCACCTTGCTGGCATCCAGCGGCAGCGTTACGCGGACGACCGTGCCGGTGCCGAGCTTGGAGCGCAGCCGCATGGTGCCGCCGTGCAGCCCGGTAA
>JAKFVP010000244.1 GCA_021732175.1 Bradyrhizobium sp. | reverse complement strand
CTGATGGCCAAGGTGCCGGCTTCGCCAAGGCCTTCGCAGGGTCCTGGCGCATCGTCGACATGGACGCCTGGACAGCCGACAGGCTCGGTTCGCAGTACGCGACCGAGTTCTTCAACAGCCTGCTAGGTCACGTCCCTCAGTCCAGCCATGGTTGCGCATTTCAGCCGAAAACCAATCAGCGATCTGCGGCGTAGCGAAATCGGGAAATATAGCGATTCGAAAAATCTTGGTGCTAGTCTGCGCCCGCGCAACGAGTGGCCAAGACACGGCCGCGCCACCGATTAACGTGATGAACTCGCGCCGCATCATTGCCGGTCATGCCCTCCAAAATCCCGAACCGAGCGTACGCGAATTTGCGTCGAGCGTCCAAGCGTCGGATGTCTGCTCGGGGTCATTCACGTCGATTCGGCCTCCAACCAGCTACGACCGCTCTACCTCCAACTTCGGACATTTGACCGGCAGACCGGTATGGCAGCGAAGGGCCACGAGCAGACGTTTCATCGCGCTGTTCGATCACCTCGTCGGTCGTCGATGTTGCGCGTCTGATGGGGACGACACGACGAGGAGACCGTTCTTCAATCAGGCTGCCTTCAGCAAAACGTCAGTCAACCAATCCGGTTCGTTGATCATAACGGGATGGCCGGAGGTCGTATTTTCCAACACCGTCCAAGACTTGTCCGCCTTGCAATCAGCAGATGCCTTGTCCAACGCAGCCATTGGAAACTTGGGTAAGCGGATGTAGGTTTTTTTCGCGACCTTCTCGCGCGCGCCTGAGAGTTTCACCTGGTTTGCCTTGGCAAAATGGCTGACGCCGCCGAGATCGAAAATCAAAGCGCGAGCTTGGCGTTCGATCCCGATACCGAAGCCTATGAGGCAAGGAATCTGCCCGGGAACGAGGTCCTTCTCTAGACATGCATATACGTGTATATGTGCATATATTGATGGTGCGGCATCCGGCGCGCCGCCAATTCTCAAAGAGATGCCATGACCTCTATTCTTCCATCGGATATCGAAGGCGAACTGCGGGACGGGGCCGAATACTCGCCTGAGCTCGACCTTTTGATGCGAAAGGCAAGGAAAGCAAGCAACTTTCTCAAGGCGCTTTCGCACGAAAACAGGTTGCTTCTGCTCTGCCTGCTGGCCGAGCGCGAACGCTCCGTTTCCGAACTCGAAAACATACTGTCGTTGCGCCAATCGGCGGTGTCGCAGCAGCTTGCCAGGCTTCGCTACGATGGCATGGTCGACACCCGTCGGGACGGCAAGACGATCTACTACTGCCTCGCCAATGATGACGTGCGCAGGGTCATCGCGGTGATCTACGATATCTTCTGTGCAATTGAGCCGGAGAAGGCGAAGTAACGCCTCCGCGGTCCTTTTCAGAGAACTGCCGCGAGCGGGAGGAGCCTGGTGCTGGAGTTCTCCGCCTGGATGCAGGCCTTGGGCGGCGTTGCGATCGGCGCAGCGCTCGGCTTCGCCATTCAGCGCTCCAGACTTTGTACCTTCGGCGCGATCGAGGATTTTCTGGTCGGCGGCGACAGCCGGCGGCTTCGTGTTTTCGCACTGGCGCTCGGCATCGCCATCCTTGGTACCCAATCGCTCGTGCTGGCCGGCCTGCTGAAGCCGGCGGACACGACCTATGTGCCGGGCGGACTGCCGGTGCTCTCGATCATGATCGGCAGCGTCGCGTTCGGAATCGGCATGGCGCTGGTCGGGACCTGCGGCATGGGTTCGCTGGTCAGGCTTGGGACGGGCGACCTGCGCGGGCTCGTTGTCGTGGTGATGCTGGGTGCGACCGCCTATGCCATGCTGCGTGGCATTTTCGCCGATTTCCGCATCGGCGTTCTCGAACAGGTCGCGATCAGCCTCCCGGAGCCCGGCATGGACTTGCCGGCGCTGACGTCGCGGGCGCTCGGCTTCGAGGCGAGATCGCTGGTTGCCGCCGCCATCGGACTTGGGCTTTGCATCGTCGCCCTGCGCGACGCCCGGTTGCGGCGCACACCGCGGCTCGTGGCGGCCGGTGTCGCACTGGGCGTGCTGGTGACGGCCGGATGGTGTCTCACCGCGCTTTTGCACGACGATTTTGCCGGCCCCGTGCGTCCGCAAAGCCTTACGTTCGTCTCGACGGTCGGCAAGACCGTTTATGCCGGTCTGATGAGCGCCCAGGCCTTCGCCGACTTCGGTGTCGGCAGCGTCATCGGCGTCGTGCTGGGCGCCTATCTGGGCGCACGCGTGGCGGACGAATTTCGCTGGGAAGCGTTCGACGACGACCGCGAGATGCGGCGGCACCTGTGCGGCGCCGCGCTGATGGGGGCGGGTGGAATTCTTGCCGGTGGCTGCACCATCGGTCAGGGCATCACGGCAGGGTCGATGCTCGCCTTGTCATGGCCCATTGCGGTCGGCGGCATGATCTTCGGCGCGCGCCTCGGCATCGCGTTTCTGATAGATGACTCGCCGCGAACGATGCTGTCGCGCAATGTCAGCCGGCTGTTCAGCCGCGACAAGCCTTAGCCGCGGCCGAAGGCCGTTGCTGATTACTTGTTGACCGGCGATTGCGGATCAAACAGGAACGCGATGATGTCCTTGATCTGCGCTTCGGTCAGCACACCGTTGGCGCCGAACCGCGGCATGTTCGAGCAGGCCACCTGCGATTGCGAGTCATAGACCTTTGCATAGGCTCGCTTGATGGCTTCGGGATCGTTTTTCCAGGCCTTGCCGTAACCGGTCAGGCTCGGACCCAGCGTGCCGTAGCTCAGTTCGGCCGCTTCCATCTGGTGACAGGCATAGCAATTGCCTCCGGCCGTCGTGCCTGGCGGGTCGGAGAACTGGTTGCCGCGGCCTTCGTTGGCGATCTTCGCCCCCGATTTCCAGTCGCCCATCAGTTTGCCGTCGGCGGGAAACTTCACCTTTGCCGTTTCGCGCGCGACGATCTTTTCGGCTTCGGCCGGCGGCACCTCGTTGCGGAACTTGTTGCAGGCCGCCAGCGTCTCGTCCGGCTTGATCCGCGACTGCCATTCAGGGGGAGCCTTGCTGAAGGTCGACGCCAGGTACTTCTCGACGATGGCGTCATCAATGGGTTTCTTTGCGGTCTGCGCGGTTGCGCCCGGGATGGCCGTTAGACAGAGCAGCGCTCCCAACAGGATCGGTGTTGCGATATTTGTCATTTCTGTGCTCAGCGCTTGATCGAGGGAACGTTGATTTCGCCGCCGGCGGCCTGCTTCTGCAGGAACACCGTCAGCGCCGTGATTCCGTCGGACGCATATTCGGGGATCGGCCATCGCTGTTGGCGATAGCAGTCCCACAGGCGATGCTGCATCGTGCGCACCGCGCTCTGGGAGACGCGGTAGGTCGGCCAGCTCGCCATTGTCTCGCGCGCCGCCTGGCCGGGCTTGGAGAAATTCGGCAATCCCTGCAGGCGAATGCGCTTGCCTTCTTCGCCGTGACAGGTCGCGCAGGAGAAATCGTTCACGCCGCCGCGGCGGTAGAACATCTCCTCGCCGACCGCGGCCGCTTCCTGCTCCCTGGGATGAGAGAGCGAGACGTCGATCTTCATGCCGTTGGACTTGTTGGCGATGAAGGCGATCAGGTCTTCCATGTCGGAGGCTTTGCCGGGTCCCGAAAAGCGGCGCGCCACCACGTCCTTTGTGTCGAGGCCTTGAAGGTTCTGCATGCACCAGAGCAACCGTTGCTCCAGATCCATGACGCGGTCGGCATCGGAAAAGTAACGAGGCAGTTTCGCAAATGCGCCGTCAAGCTTGCCCGCGCCGAGACCGAGGTCGCAGCCTTCGAGCGAGACGTTCTTGCTGCCGCGCTTCTCCTGCCAAAGATTTTCGCCGCGATCGACGGCGAGATAGCCGGGATTCGACATGGGATCGGAGATCATCGCGCGATAGCGTTCGATCTCCTTTTCCGCCGCGTCCTGGGCCTGAGTCGGCCGGCCCCACAGGAGCGCCAGCGCCGTCAATCCACAGGCCGCAACCACGGCTGCGGTGCGATTCATCAGTTTCCTCCGCCTGTTAGGGCCGTCTTGACGCGACCCGCTGCATTTCCGTTCGACGTAACGCTTTACATTCAAAAAAAACAATATAATGATATGTTGATATAATGAGTGATGGCAAGCGCGGCCGTCAAGACAAACTAAAGGCGCGACACGGCGCCCGGCGCGAAACCAAGGGAGAGGGCAATGTCTTTCATGTCATCGGAACAATCGCGTCGCGATGCGTTCAAGTTGGCGGGGCTGGCTGGCTTGAGCCTGCTGGTGGCATCGCCGGCGCTCGCCACGCCGGAGGAAGTCGCTTCCGCCATCGGCAAGGCGTACGGCGACAGGAAGTTCGCCAGCGGCAAGATCAAGATGGACGTGCCCGAGATCGCCGAGAACGGCCTCGTCGTCCCGATCAACGTCGAGGTCGAGAGCCCGATGACGGACGCGGATTACGTGAAGGCCGTTCACGTCTACGCCGAAGGCAATCCGCTGCCCAATGTCATCAGCTACAAGTTCACTCCGGCTTGCGGCAAGGCGTCCGCGTCGGCGCGTATGCGTCTCGCCCAGACGCAGGATGTGGTCTGCGTAGCCGAGATGTCCGACGGCAGCCTCTACAAGGCGAAAGCAACGATCAAGGTCACCATTGGCGGATGCGGCGGCTGACAGGTCGCGCTCGTTTGGACTTCGAACCGGAGTTAAAAGATGTCGACAAAACCGATCGGGAAGGTGCGGTTGCAATCCCAGGCCAAAGCCGGCGAAATCATCGAGGTCAAGACGCTGATTGCGCACGAGATGGAGTCCGGGCAGCGCAAGGACGCATCCGGCCAGGTGATCCCGCGCAAGATCATCAATCGCTTCACGGCGGCCTTCAACGGCAAGCCGGTGTTCGAAGCGGAATGGTATCCGTCAGTCTCTTCCAATCCGTACCAGTCGTTCTTCTTCAAGGCGGTGGAGAGCGGCGAATTCGCCTTCACTTGGAAGGATGACGACGGCTCCGAATACGTCACCAAGAGCAAGCTGACGGTAGCCTGACCGGCCACTTCCCGTAACTTCTTCAGGAGTCGCTTTCGGCGACGGATGGCGCGCGAGCATGATTTCGAAACGGGAATTCCTCCAGGCGACGGCCGCAGCCTCGGCGATGCTGCTCGGTAGCGGGCTCGGGCCGCTCGGCAAGGTCGCCGCGCAGCAGCGGCTGACCCAGGCGGATATTCTCCGTTTTGATCCGCTCGGCGCCCTGACGATCCTCTACGTCGCCGACACCCACGCCCAGCTGATGCCGCTGCATTTCCGCGAGCCGTCGGTCAATCTCGGCGTCGGCGAGGCGAGGGGGCTTCCGCCGCACATCACGGATGACGAGTTCCGCAAGCACTTCCAGATCGCCGCCGGCTCGGCCGATGCGTTCGCGCTGACCTCGGACGATTTCACGGCGCTGGCCCGCAACTATGGCCGCATGGGCGGCATGGATCGAGTCGCGGCCCTCATTGGCGCCGTCCGCGCCGAGCGAGGCGACAACAACGTGCTGCTGCTCGATGGCGGCGATACCTGGCAGGGAAGCTGGACGTCGCTCAAGACCGGGGCGCAGGACATGGTCGACGTCATGTCGCAGCTCAAGGTCGATGCGATGGTCGGCCATTGGGAATTCACCTACGGCGCCGACCGCGTGATGGAAATTGCCAAGAACGCGCCATTCGCGTTCCTGGCCCAGAACATCCGCGACAACGAGTGGCAGGAGCCCGTGTTCGAAGGTCGCAAGATGTTCGAGCGCGGCGGGGCCAAGATTGCCGTCATCGGACAGGCCTTGCCGCGTACTGCGGTGGCCAACCCGCGCTGGATGTTTCCCAAGTGGGAGTTCGGCATCCGCGAGGAGGATCTGCAGAAGCAGGTCGAGGAGGCGCGCGCCGACGGCGCTTCGGTGGTCGTGCTGCTTTCGCATAACGGGTTCGACGTCGACCGCAAGCTCGCCAGCCGCGTCAAGGGCATCGACGTCATCCTGACCGCGCACACGCACGATGCGATGCCGGGCCTGATCCGGGTCGGCGAAACCGTCCTGGTGGCCACCGGCTCGCATGCCAAGTTCGTCTCGCGGCTCGACATCGACGTCAAGGCCGGAAAGGTGGCGGGTGTCCGCTTCAAGCTGATGCCGGTATTCTCCGACGCCATCGCGCCGAATGCGGCCATGGCGGCATTGATCGCGAAGGTGCGCGCGCCGTTCGCGGCCGAACTGGCGCGGCCGATCGGCAAGACCGAATCGCTGCTTTACCGCCGCGGCAATTTCAACGGCCCGTTCGACGATCTGATCTGCGACGCCATGCTGGCGGAGCGCGACGCCGAGATTGCGCTGTCCCCGGGCTTCCGTTGGGGTGGCACCCTGCTTCCCGGCGATACGATCTCGTGGGAGCACGTCACCAACGCGACCGCGATCACCTATCCCAACTGCTACCGGATCCAGATGACCGGACGGCAGTTGAAGGAAGTGCTCGAAGACGTCGCTGACAACATCTTCCATCCCGATCCCTATTTCCAGGGCGGCGGCGACATGGTGCGCCTCGGCGGCATGGGCTATTCGATCGACGTCTCCGGACCGATGGGATCGCGGATATCCGGGATGACACACCTCAAGAGCGGCAAGCCGATCGACGCGGCCAGGACCTACACCGTTGCCGGCTGGGCCAGTGTCAACGAGAATACGCAGGGGCCGCCGATCTGGGATGTGATCGCCGCCTACGTTGCCCGGACAGGAAGCGTCAGCATCGCGCCGAACTCCGCCGTGCGCGTTACCGGCGCCTGAACCCGGTCATCAGATTACTTGCAAAGGGTGAGCCTCATGCAAAAGCATCGACCGCCGGGCAATCTCAGCCGCCGCGCATTGCTGTCAGCGGCTGCTGCCGCTGGCGCTGGACTCGCAGGTGTTCGCAGCGGCCTGGCAGGAGAAGCGGCCAAGCCGGATCCGCTTATCACCGAAGTGCAGGATTGGCAGCGCTATCTCGGCGACGGCGTCGACAAGCGTCCTTACGGATCGCCCTCCAAATTCGAGAAGCACGTGATCCGGCGCGACGTATCGTGGCTGACGGCGTCGGCCGAGTCTTCGGTCAATTTCACGCCCCTGCACGAACTGGACGGCATCATCACGCCGTCCGGCCTCTGCTTCGAACGCCACCATGGCGGTGTCGCCGAGATCGACCCGGCCAAGCATCGGCTGATGATCAATGGTCTCGTCGACAAGCCGCTGGTGTTCACGATGGATGACATCAAGCGCATGCCGCGCACCAGCCGGATCCATTTCCTGGAATGCGCCGCCAATTCGGGCATGGAGTGGCGCGGCGCGCAGCTGAATGGCTGCCAGTTCACGCACGGCATGGTGCACAACGTCATGTACACCGGCGTGCCGCTCAAGGTTCTGCTCGAGGAGGCCGGCCTGCGCCCGAATGCCATGTGGCTGATGCTGGAGGGAGGCGACGCCTCCGGCATGAACCGGTCGCTGCCGCTCGAAAAGGGCCTGAACGACGTGCTGCTCGCCTTCGCGATGAACGGCGAGGCGCTGCGGCCCGAGCAGGGCTATCCCCTGCGCGCAGTCATCCCGGGCTGGGAAGGCAATCTCTGGGTCAAATGGCTGCGCCGCATCGAGGTAGGCGACCAGCCGTGGCAAACCCGTGAAGAAACCTCGAAATACACCGACTTGCTCGCCGACGGTCGTTCTCGCAAGCACACCTTCGTCATGGACGCCAAATCGGTCGTCACCAATCCGTCGCCGCAGGCGCCACTCAAGTACAGGGGGCGCAACGTGCTGAGCGGATTCGCCTGGTCCGGCCGCGGCACGGTCACCCGCGTGGACGTTTCGCTCGACGGCGGGCGTAACTGGAGGACGGCGCGCATCGACGGACCCGTGCTCGACAAGTCGATGACGCGCTTCTACCTCGACTTCGATTGGGGCGGCGAGGAACTGATGGTGCAGTCGCGCGCCATGGATTCGACCGGGTACGTGCAGCCGGCCAAGAGCGAACTGAGGAAGGTTCGCGGCGTCAACTCGATCTACCACAACAACGGCATCCAGACCTGGCTGGTCCGCGGCAACGGGGAGTCGGAAAATGTCGAGCTGGGTTAGGTTGATGGCGGCCGGCGCATTTGCCGGCCTTTGCGCGAACGGATTGGCGCTGGCGGCGCCGGCCGAAAAGCCGCAACAGGCGGCTGGCGTCGCCGCCAAGACATCCAAGCTGGGATTGGGGCGGCCGGCGCTGCCGGAAGAGATCGCAGCATGGGACACCGACATACGTCCGGACGGCCGTGGCCTGCCGGTCGGCCGTGGCACCGTGAAGCAGGGCGACGAGATCTTCCAGGAGCGCTGCGCGGCCTGTCACGGCGAATTCGGACAGGGCGCCGGGCGCTGGCCCGCGCTCGCCGGCGGACAAGGAACATTGAAGGCGGATCGTCCCGACAAGACCATCGGTTCGTTCTGGCCGGACCTGTCGACCGTTTACGACTACATCAAGCGTGCAATGCCCTACGGCAACGCGCGATCGCTCACCGACGACGAAACCTATGCGGTGGTCGCCTTCCTGCTCAGCCTCAACGACATCGTCAAGGACGACAATTTCGAGCTGAGCGACAGGAATTTCAATTCGATCAGGATGCCGAACGCGTCCGCCTTCTTCGAGGATGACCGGGAGACTTCGGAGAAGAAGTTCTGGACGAAGGACCCGTGCATGGCGAATTGCCGCGACGTGCCCAGGATTACCGGCAGGGCGATATCGATCGACGTGACGCCTGACGGGAAATCCGGGCCGAAGGTGGATTAGAACGGGGCAGGCTGCCGATGTTCGATCAGGCTGACTGGGCAAGCTGCTTTTCCCCGGTTGAAGAATCTTTCCGGGGTCAAGCGTCTGCGCGACGGCATCAGCGACGCCCTGCAGGAATCGGCCGTCACCGCACAGGCGCAGAAGGCCGTTTGATCTGGCTCATGTGCCGCGATGTACGGACCGCTAGAATTGCCAGGGCTGAAAGGAGCCGTGACTGTCGTGCTGACCGCGATTGTCGACTATGTGGGAGAAAGCCTGCTGTCGTGGCTCGGCGGACTGTTTGTCGGCGGCCTGTTCGGCTTCTTCGCGCAACGAAGCCGCTTCTGCCTCCGAGCCGCTGCGGTCGAATTTTCCCGCGGCGAATTCGGGCAACGCCTGTCGGTTTGGCTCCTGACCTTTGCCGCAGCCCTGACCGGTACCCAAATCATCGTGGGCCTCGGCTGGCTCGATACTTCGAACGCCCGTCAGCTCGCGCAGCAAGGCAGCGTGTCCGGCGCCATGATCGGCGGCGTGATGTTCGGTTGCGGCATGATACTGACGCGCGGCTGCGCAAGCCGGTTGCTGGTGCTTTCGGCCAATGGCAACCTGCGGGCCTTGCTGTCGGGGCTCGTATTCGCCGTCACCGCGCAGGCTGCCTATCGCGGCCTGCTGTCGCCCGCCCGGGAATGGTTGACCGCGCTTTGGCTGATCGACGGCGGACCATCGCGCGATATCATGAGCCTCGTGGGCGGCGGAACGTCCGGGAAGATCGCCTTCGGCGCTGTCTGGCTTCTCGCAGGATTGTTCTTTGCATTCCGGAGTCATCTCCCGCCGCGGTTGCTCTGGTCCGCGCTGGCGACGGGCGCGGCGGTCGTTGCCGGTTGGCTCTTCACGTATCAGATGTTTCAATCCTCGTTCTCTCCGATCACCGTCAAAAGCCTGACCTTCAGCGGCCCCTCCGCGGAGGTCTTGATGCTGGTGCTGAACAGCACCCAGGTCCGTCTCGGCTTCGATCTCGGAATTGTGCCTGGTGTATTTCTCGGCTCCTTTGCCGCAGCCGCGCTGGCGAACGAGCTGCGGCTGGAGGGATTTTCCGACGGTCTCGGGATGCGACGGTACCTCATCGGAGCCGTGCTGATGGGATTCGGCGCCATGCTGGCCGGCGGTTGTGCCGTCGGGGCCGGTATCACGGGCGCATCGGTGTTTGCTCTCACGGCGTGGATCGTCCTGATCGGCATGTGGCTTGGCGCCGCTCTGACGGACCTGTTCGTCGACCGCGGTCTCGGCCGTGGGCAAGACCGGCTCTATGCCGTGGCAGCACCGCTCGATCGCTTCAACAAGTTGAACACCCGATAGGAGAACTTGCGCATGACAGCAGTCACTCACAATATTGATCTTGAACGATCGGGCACAGGCCGGATCGACTGGTCTCCTTATCTGGTCGGCGCGGGAATTGGCGTGCTGAGCTGGGTCGCGTTCGGTCTGTTCGGTGACCCGCTCGGCGTTACCACGGCCTATTCGCGCGTCGCCTCGTGGTTTGCCGTCCCGATCATCGGTTCGGAAGCGGTGGCGCAGAACAGCTACTGGAAAAGCATGCCGCTGAAATGGGATTACGGTGTGTGGTTCCTCGTCGGCATTCCCCTGGGTGCCTTCCTCTCGGCCGTGCTGTCCGGAACATGGCGGCTGGAGCTGGTGCCCGAGGTCTGGGAGGAGCGCTTTGGTCCTTCGGTGATCAAGCGCTTCGTTGCCGCCTTTCTCGGCGGCGTCGTCATCATGTACGGCGCGCGCCTCGCAGGCGGTTGCACGAGCGGGCACGGGATTTCCGGCGGACTGCAGCTTGCACTTTCGAGCTGGCTGTTCCTGGCCGTGATGTTTGCGACCGGCCTGGCCGTTTCGGCCGTGTTGTTCCGCAAGTCCTGAGGAGGAATTCATGAACATTCTGGCAATCATCGGACCCATCGTGATGGGCGCTGCCTTCGGCTTCCTGTTGCAGCGAGGCAAGGTCACGAGCTGCAACGTGATCGAGAACCAGTTCAGGCTTCGGGATTTCACGGTCCTGAAGGTGATGGGCACGGCCATCGTGGTCGGCGGGCTCGGGGTCCTGCTGCTGGTCGATACCGGCAACTCCAAGTACTACGTCAAGGACGCCAACATGCTGGCCGTGGCGATCGGCGCGGCCCTTTTCGGAGTGGGAATGGTTGTCTACGGCTATTGCCCGGGAACGGCACTTGGCGCGATTGCCACCGGAAGTATCCACGCGCTGGTCGGCGCGCTCGGAATGGTTGGCGGAGCGATCCTCTATGCGCTGACCTTCGATTGGCTGAAGAGCCACGTGCTCAACGTCTGGACCCTGGGCAAGGTTCGGTTGCCGGATATCACGGGAGTGCCCGACGGCGTCTGGTTTGCGGCTCTCGCGGCCGGCGCCGGCCTTTTCTTCTGGTGGGTCGAGTCGAGAGGGGGAAAACGGGCTTGAGCGCCGCGTGCGGCTTTGGGCCCTTGACGCACTCAGGTCGCTCCTGGCCGGCTCGCTGCTTCGAATACGCGTCTGTTCGCGCAGCAAGGCGGGCAGTCCGGCCCCGGCCCTGATCCGCGGGACGATGTCCGGTTGCCCGGGATCGGCTGGTGGTAACGCCCGGGCCTTGTTGTTCCGGGCTCGTGTCCGCAGTGACGGCCCGGGCTGCCTGTCGCGGCCTGTTACGCGGAAGCTGAGCGAGACCTTGAGCGTCGTCTTTCCGTTTGGGCGGCCATTCTGAAAAGCCTTGAAAAACAATGACGCTCGTCTTGCCCAAACAACTCCGTAACGCATTGAACTCGTTACCTTGTCTCGCTTCCCTAGGGAGCGCCACACAGCGATCATCCTGTTCGTCGACGCCCGAGCGTTAGAACCCCTTTTCTCCTTGCCTGTCGGGGACTATCTTTCGAGCCATGACAAAGCTTCTCGAAAAGGCCCTTGAGGCCGTCAAGCGGCTGCCGCCTGAAGGGCAGGACCACATCGCCATGGCGATGCTGACTCTCAGCGGCAACGAAGGCGAGCCCGAGGAAATCGATGCTGCGCATCTGCCGTCGGTGTTAGAGGGGCTTGCGCAAGCCAGGCGCCGCCAGTTTGCCAGCGACGCGGATGTTGAGGCCGCCTTCCGCCGCTTCGAGTGATGAAGCTGCGCTTCACACCGCGCGCGACCCAGGACCTCATCGATATCGCCGACTACATCAATCAGCACAACCCTGCCGGCGCCTTGCGCGTGCGGGCAGCGATCCTGGAATCCCTGCAGAACATCGTCCTGTTCCCGCGGGTGGGCCGGCTGCAGAACCTGGAAGGTGTCCGCAAGCTCGTAACGCGGCGCTATTCGTACCTGGTGTACTATTCCGCCGACGAGGCAGCCGGAGAAATCATCGTGCTTTCCATCCAGCATCCCGCGCGCGAGCGCGAACATGAGGATGCGTGAGGCACACGCGGGACGGGGGAGGCCAGCGAGCCGATTTCAGGGCTGTGCGTCGCAAGCGGCCTTCGTCTAGTGGCTAGGACGCGGCTCTCTCAAGGCTGAAACGGGAGTTCGATTCCCCTAGGGAGCACCATTCTCCAAAGTCCGCATGAGCGGGAAGGGAAGTCTCTCCGAGCCATTCTTTTCCGCGCGGCAGGGAAAGAACGAAGATCAAAGGTCTCGTGCCATTATTTGAGCCATTCCTTCGCTTCCGTCCGGCACAAGTTGGAGGAGGCTTTTCCCATTAGCGCTCACTCTTGCACGTCGCCGGCCGCCCAGGCGTCGGGGCTGGCTCCTTGTGGTACTTCGCGAGGATCGGTTTGAGCTGCTCGTTCGACCAGAACTTCGGCGCGCCGATTTGCTTGAGACAAACGGCGTTCCAGTAAGGTCTGTCGGATGAAGGCGGCTTGCGCGCCGAGACGGCTTGCGCCACGGCCTTGATGTCCTGCGATTCCGGATAGATGTAGATCGTCGTCGGATCCTTCATCAACGGAACGATCTGTTCGGCGTTGGACCACGACCAGCTTGTGCAGCCGTTGCTGCGTCCGCTGGCGTAGTCCTCGAGATTGCCGACGGGAACGCAGCCGTTTTCATTCGCGTAGGGACTTTTCGGCATATATCGATAACGTATCTGCCGCAGCAGGACGGCCGCATGCCCGCCGATGTCGCGCTCCCTGGCATTGGCGGTCTCGCCCTCGCCGTCGAACTGGACGAACGAGCGCACCAGGGCGGCTTCCTGTTTCGCGGAGGTGCGGTAATAGCCCTTGAACAGGGTTCGCGTCTCGGCCGTCACATAGGCGCCGCCGGTCGTGAGATACGAATCCTGCGCATTGCCGAAATTCTTCACGCATTCCTTTCCGTTGCCGAAGTTCGCGCCCTTGACGTTGCGGCCGCTGCCATGGCCGGTGCCATCAGCACGAAACGTCCGCTCCGCTTCGCAGATCGTGTAGAACCGCTTCCCCGATCCGCCGCCGTGGGGGCGCGTTGCGTCCATCGCGAAATAGCAGGGGTTCTTGACGATGCCGGCGGCCACCTTTTTCAGATAAAGCGTGCGCGCCCGCTGCAGGACCACCTCGGCGATCTGGCCCTGGCCTTCGCCGATATGGCTCTTCAGCCACGCCGGAATGTCGGACGGTTGCTCCGCTGCAAGGGATGCAGCGGTCCCGCAAACGGCAAATGTGCCGATGAAAAAAAGCTTCTTGAAAAGGTGCATTCCTGACTGCAGCAACGGAACGTTCCCCATCTTCTTTTGCACGTTCGCAACGCCGTATGACGGCGGCCTGGCTCACCACCGTTTTGTTCTTGGAGATGTTGCATTACCGAATGCGGACACGGAATCGATGAACGCCTGATCGGCCCGACTGTGAGAACCGGCGGCAACGGCCAGCGACTGACGATGCGCAGCCGACCGGAACGCTGGCGCACGTACATCCGGGACCCAAATCCGGATCGGTCGCAGTCCCTGCCGGCACAGCCCCTTACGATGCTCTCGCACCTTCACCCGGGAAGACCTTGGCTTCGATGTCGATGCCATGACAGATTCCTCAAGTATTGGATGCTATTTGAGCATGATTGGGAGGAATCTGCCAAGCTATCTTCGCTCGTTGTCAGTGACGAGCGGGATGTAGAGCTCTGCTTCTACGCGCCAGCCGGTGTCGCTGTGCTGCCATCTTGCCAGGTACCTGCCTCGAACGACCTTGTCTTGCCACCGTCCGTCCCATCGCCCGATCTCGGCGGCCGTCGCCCCGCCGACTTCAATCGACTCCGGCTCCCGGATGTAGGTGACAAAATTTGCATCGGCAAATACCTCAGCGAATGCCTGCGCCATCGCGGAGGAGCTTTCAACGAGGCGCCCATGGCTTGCAATAACCCGGACGTCATCCCGCATGATGGCGACAGCCGCCGCAGCATCGTGCCGGGCAATGGCAGCATTCGATTGAGCGCGCAGCGCCCTTATTTCGATTTCAGCCGCCGACGTGTCGTGCTTCGGCATCTCCGCTCCACCTCCGGGTCCAGGGTTTTTCGTTCGGGCCCAAAGCTTCGGGACCAAGGCTTTCGTCTTGCGCAAGCCTTGCTGGGCTGACCTTCGGTTCAACACCGCACTTGATGGCATCACAAGCGCCGAAAGCCAATCACTTCTGCGAACGGCTTGACCCCCTACTTGCGCCTTCTTGCGGCCTTCGCCGGCTTTTTCGCTGCGCGCGTTGCTCCCTTGCGCGCGCGTACAAGATTGACGTCGTCGACACGATGGACTTCGCGCATTTCCTCTTCCCCGTTGCGCGGTACATAGGTGTCCGCCTGCACGATCCCGTCGTCGAATATCAGGCCGGTACGAGCCGCCAGTTTAGGGACGCTGACGTGATACTGCTTCACCTTGCTGTAGGGCAGCGGTTTTGCCGCGGCCTCGCCGCGGCGGACGTATTCGGGCAGGTAGTCGATGAGCGGCGCCTGGTCGGCGATGAGGGCCGTCGCCTGCAGCGCGTCGTTCTCGACGCGCAGGATCAGCTTCCAGAATTCGCGCGGCGCCTTGAAGCCTTTCACGTCTTCGCGGCCGCGATCCCAATCGAAGTCTTCGGCGTCGTTGAAGATCGGGCCGGTGAATACGCTGACCTTCTCGCGTTTCGCGCGCGCATTCGTCATGACGTAATCCTCGAGCGCCCGCCAGTGCAGTTCGCCGCCGGGATGCTTCTTCTTTCCCTTTGCCGGTTTCTTTGCCTCGGCCGCGCGTGCCTCCTGCAGCTTCTTGGCGTACCCCATATTGAAGAATCCCACCTGGGGCGCGCAGTTCGTCACATGGAACGTGTCGCCGTTGGCGAACGGGATCAGCTTTTCGTCTCCCCAAAGAGGATCCTGGCGGCGCGTGAGATGACCTTGCTGGAACATGTTCTTCAGGTGAAGGCCGCCGGTCTTCTTGTCGGTGATCTCATTGCCATGGGAATCAAACGTCGTCTGCCCGCTGTAGAAGTCGCGAGGGGTCTGCTGGTCGACGCCTATGCGGTCTTCCGCGAACCAGAGCTCGGCCGCCTCCTGACCGCCTTCCTCGTCCTCGAACGGGTCTGACACCACGCCGTCCTCGCGGCTGTAATCCTTGGCCAGCGCGCCATTGATGTTGACCGCGGAAAAGAATGCCAGTCGCCGTGCGCCGTTCATCACCACGCTGTAGTGATAGTATTTCAGCTCGTAAGGGTCCTCACCCGGCCGGGCGGTCGTGTTCTTGGCTGCGACGCGCTTCTGTGCGGGCGACAGCGTCGGCAGCGGCACGACGACGTCCTCGAGGAACGCCGGCTGGTAGCCGTCCCGATTCGAGTAATCCGGGTCGAGCTGCAGCTTCTTCTCGCGGTCACCGGGCCGGGCAGAAGCGGCCGGACTGGTGGCCGGACTGACCACGGGGTCGGCCGGCGTCGTTGCGAGCGCGGCGCGCGCGAACTGGCCGCCGAGGTTGATCGCAACCGTCAACGGAATATTCCAGACGGCGGTGCCGTCGGAATCGACCCGGACGCCGGCGCCGGGCGTACTTCCAGGGCCCGGACGGGCCGCGAATTCCGCATGTCCGCCGGCCGGAGCAGCAGGACCGGCTTCGAGGCCTGCCTGCAACGCCTCGTCGATATAGGCCTTGGCTTGCGCGCCGAGACCGTCTTTCAGCGTTGTCAGGTCGGTATAGATCGCGCTTGCGCGAATTCCCTCATTGACCGCCTTCGGAATGATCTTGCCGTTCTCGTCCTTCAGCTCGCGATGAGGGGTTCCCCAGTGATGCAGTGCCACGAGCGCGAACTGCACATTGAAGACCGGCGATCCGGACGCGCCGGCATCGGTGTCGGCCAGGTAGTGCAGCGCTGTCGGCGCGCGCGCGACAAGCTGGTTTTCCCGCAGCACCGCCTCTTTCATCCGGCCGTCGGGATGCTGAATGATGTTCACGAAATCGCCGAGCTGATGCTTGTTGCGCGCGCTGCTCAGGGGAATGAATCCGAAATGTGCAAGGCTCTTGTCGCCGCTATGGCGTTCGCCCAGCGCCACGACGGTATAGTCCAGATTATCTTCGTGATTGGTCAGGAAGGACAGCCTCGGCGCCAGGTTGAAGCGTGTCACTTTGAGCGGCGAGCCGTTGATATCGCGCTCATAATCGAACTCGGCGAAAACGTTGCCGGCGTCGGCTTCGCTTGGGATCACATGGTTGTTGGTGATCAGAAGTCGCGGCGAAATCAGGAATCCCGTACCGAAGCCGAAGCCGTCCTTCGTCGTGATCCGCGCCACCGAGCGAGCGGTTCGCATTCCACGTTCGAAGAATGCAACATCGACAAAATCGACCGTCGCACCGAAGCGGCGCTCCTTGCCCGCATCCGGCTGTGCCGCGATGCGGCGCGCAGCATCGAGCGAGCCGCCCATGCGGGCCTGATAGACCTGCGCTTTCCGCACCTTGTCCGGCTCTGCGTCACCCGGTCGTCCGTCGGCAATGGCGGCGACCGAATTCTGGATTTCGGCCATCTTTTCCTGAATGCGCCGTCGGGCGGCTTCAGCGATGCGGGGAGGGGGTTTCATGAACTGCCTCGATACATTTAGGGATTGCAATCCATATAATGAACACGCAAAATTATACGCCGTCCAGCGGCGCCGCGTGGATAAGGGCCGCTCCGCAGCGCGGCGTTTTGTCCGGGCATGCAAGCCGCGCTTCGAAACCATCTCCACCTGAAAGGCAGTCTGGTGGTGGCGAAGGGCAGCGCATCACTTCATCTCCGCCAGCAGCTTCCGCGTTTCCCCCAGCAGCGCCTGTATCTGCCTCTGCTCCTCGATCGCATCCGCCGCGAACAGCCCATGCTTGCGCGCGTTGCGGTTGGCTTTTGGCGCGCCGGATCCAGCTGCGCCACCGTGCATGCGGCAGCGCTTCCTGCCGTGCACCGCCGGTGCGCGGCACGCGCCACTGCTGCGGGTTCTGGCGCCGCAGCGCGGGCTCGCCCGCATCGGTCCGGTATTTCTGATGTGGTCGCTCATGCCGATGCTTCCCGCCGGGTATCGGCGGCAGCGCGCCTTTGCTTGCGTCGCGCAGCTTTCCGCGCCTTGCGCGCTGCGGCTGCCGTGCTCTTGTCCGCCACGATCAAATTGCGATGCTGCGTGACGTTGCCGACAATGGCCTTGCCGCCATCGGCGACCGATACGTTCTGCACGGTGACGGCAGGCTCACTGTGGCTGCGATAGCGGTTGAGCGCATCGATCTGCGCCGGAAACGTGCGGGCCAGCCGGCCCAAAGCGCGCGAGGCGCTGTCGTGCCGGGCGAGGTCGTCCGCAGCCGCAAGCTGCTGGGCACATCGCATCGCCATCACATGCACCGACACCATCTGCGCCACCAGCATGGCCTCGACGGAATCCCGCAGGCGAAGGCTCTTCGCCATCGCAATCATGAACGACAGATTGACCTCGTCAACGCGCCCGCCGATCCCGCTGGCCCTGACCAGTTGCCGCAGGATGCCGTCCATCGCGTCGCGATCGTTGACCCCGAGCGCGTTTGCTATCAGCCGTTCGCCGATTTCGGGATCGGGGTGGTCGATGGCGAAACCGTGCGGCAACAGCTTTATTCGCGGGGTCGCGTCGGGCGGGGGCGCGGCGATCGTCGTCGTCACGAAGTCGGAAGCGGTTTCCATGTCGATACTCCTTCGCGCGCCGTCAAGCGCGCAGGTTCGGCCGCGCGCGGACGATCACTTGCCGCGGCGGCCCGGTGCAGTTTTCAGATGCGGGTGAGGGGATTGCGAGCCGCGCAGAAACAGACGCGCCCGCTATGGCGGGTGGCGTGATTACACGGGTTCGGAATATTGGAACAATACACCCGAGTCGCCCGACGTGTCAACCGATTTTCCGAACTGGCGGCTGGCGCCGGCTACTTTGCATGGGGTTGTTTTCGATTTTTTGCGTTGGACGGCTCCAAAACCCCTGCAACCGCCTCATCCTGCTGGCGCTTTCCCCAGGAATGCCTTCGCGCCCGCGTCGAGGATGCGCGGCAGGTGGTTGTAGGTGTAGCGGCAGCCCCGGCCTATCACCTCAGGCAGGGTCTCCGTCGTCGACGGCATGCCCGGCGCCTTGCCTGCGGCGCGTATCTTCGCGAGCGTCCGTTCGATCGCATCGGCAACCGGCGGCGCCTTGGGATTGCCCGGATGGCCCATCGACTGCGACAGGTCGGACGGTCCGATGAAGAACACGTCGATGCCGTCGACCTTCAGGATCTCGTCGACATTGCCGACGGCCTCCTGATGTTCGATCTGCACGCAGACCAGCGACTGCGCGTTGGCTTGCGCGGCGAAGTCGGGCATGCGCGCGCCAAGCCCCCAGCGGTCCGGCCGCGTGCCGGCGGCAAGGCCACGTCCGGCGCCGGGCCCGAACTTGACCGCGGCGACCGCGCGCTCCGCATCGGCGCGCGTATTGATGTGCGGGATCTGCACGCCCTTCACGCCGCGGTCGAGCACCGCCTGGATGTCGGCGGCGTCGTTGCTGCGCGGCCGCGCGATCGCCGTGATTCCCGAGGCATCGGCCGCCATCGCCATCACCTCGATATCGGCTGGGCCGATCGAGCCGTGCTCGCAATCGATCAGCACCCAGTCGAAGCCCGCATAGGCCAGCATCTCGACGAGTTGCGGGGAGGGAAACATCAGGGAAACGCCAAGCGCGACCTCGCCGCGGTGGATTTTGGCTTTCATGGCGTTCTGCATGGGAGTCCCTTGGGCTGGTTCCTTTACTGGAGCACACCGCGCGCGGGAAGGACAGCCGACGCCACACGCATGCTGCGTCAGCCTCGGTGAGGGTGGTTGCCGGTCCCTGAATCTGGCTCTATTCCAGTCGAATGGGGCGGGAGTGACGACATGAGCAGCTTGGTGATCAGTGGCGGCCGGGTGGTGGATCCCGCCAGCGGGATGGACGCGATCGGCGATGTGGCTGTGGTGGATGGCCGGATCGCCGCCGTCGGCACCGCCCTCGGCGGCGCCGAGCGCGTCATCGACGCGAAAGGCCTTGTGGTCGCGCCGGGGTTCATCGATTTGCACGCGCACGGCCAGTCGATCCCGGCCGATCGCATGCAGGCGTTCGATGGCGTGACGACGACGCTCGATCTGGAGGCCGGCGTGTTGCCGGTCGCATCCTGGTACAAGCGCCAGGCCGACAAGGGCCGTGTGCTCAACTACGGCGCCGCCGCCAACTGGGCGTTCGCGCGCATCGGTGCGATGACCGGCTCCAACGCGGAGAGCTCGCTGGAAGCGTTCGGCAACGCCATGCGCGATCGCCGCTGGATCGACAACGTGGCGAGCGATGCGGAAGTGGCAGGGATACTCGACCGCCTCGCGATTGGCCTCAACGAAGGCGGCATCGGCATCGGCATCCTCAACGCCTATGCGCCGGGTGCCGGCGTGCAGGAGCTCACGGCCGTGTGCCAGCTCGCGGCCGCACAGAATGTCCCGACCTTCACCCATGTCGCCTACATGTCGCGCATCGATCCCGAGAGCGCGGCCGAAGCGTACATTCGCCTGATCGGCTATGCCGGCGCCACCGGCGCGCACATGCACATCTGCCACTTCAATTCGTCGAGCAAGACCGACATCGAGCGCTGCGTGGCGCTGATCGAGAAGGCGCAGGCGCAGGGCCTGCCGATCACGCTCGAGGCTTATCCGTACGGCACCGGCTCGACGGTGCTGGCGGCGGCGTTCTTCAGCGACCCCAAATTCGAGGAGCGCAACGGCCTCGGCTACGATTCCGTGCAGCGCGTGACCGATGGCCGGCGCTTCCGCGACCGCGAGGAGTTGCTGGCGGCGCAGAAGGAAGAGCCCTCGACCTTGGTGCTGTGGCACGTGCTCGATACCGAGAACAATGCGCATCATCGCGACCTCCTCGACATGGCGGTGCTGTATCCCGGCGGCGCGATCGCCTCCGACGCGATGCCCTGGACGCTGTCCGACGGCAAGGCCTACACCGGCGACGCCTGGCCGCTGCCCAATGACGCCACCTCGCATCCGCGCTCGGCCGGTTGCTTCACGAAATTCATCCGCGAGTGGGTGCGCGAGCGCAGAAAGGTCTCGCTGCTCGAAGGCATCCGCAAATGCGCGCTCATCCCGGCAGAAATACTTTCCGCCAGCACGCCCGCGATGCGCGCCAAGGGCAGGTTGCAGGCCGGCGCCGATGCCGACATCGTCGTGTTCGACTATGAGTCGCTGAGCGACCGCGCGACATTCTCGGCAATGAACCGCCCGTCGGAAGGCGTGCGGCATCTCGTGGTCAGCGGCTTTCCCCTGATCAGCGACGGCGTCATGGATGTTGCCGCGCGGCCGGGAAAACCGGTGCGCCGGCCGGTTGCGGGCTGATTGTGCCGGTCCCGGTCGTCCTGGTGACGGGATTCCTCGGCGCCGGCAAGACCACGGTCGTCAATCATTTGCTGGCGCACGCGCAAGGACGGCGGATCGCCGCCGTGGTCAATGATTTCGGCGCCATCAACATCGATGCGGAGCTGATATCGGGCGCCAGCGACGGCGTGGTGAGCCTCGCCAATGGCTGCATCTGCTGCACGCTGGAAGGCGATCTCTTGCGCACGCTCGCCGCGCTGCTGCGCCGCGATCCGCAGCCCGAATTCATCGTGATCGAAACCAGCGGCGTTGCCGATCCCGCCGACATCGTGCGCAACCTGATTGATCCCGTGATCTGGAAGGAGGCGCCGCTGGAAATCGTGCTGTGCGTGGTCGATGCGACGACATCGGCGGCGACATTGAACGATGACGCGCTGGTGCGCGCTCAACTGCGGGCCGCCGATGTGGTGGCCCTGAGCAAGGTGGATTTGTCGGACGAGGTACATCGCGCACAATTGCGGGATGCCGTCCGCGCGCTGCGCCCTGCCGCAGTGGTTGTCGATGCCCTCAATGGCGAAGTCCCCGTCGAGTTGGTATTTCCCCTGGACATGGATCGCGCGCCGATGCCACGCGACGTCGCACCGCGCCGGCCGGCGGTGGAACGCTTCGAGACGCTGAGCTGGACATCCGAGCATCCGCTGTCGTTGCCACGCCTGCAGCAGGCAATCGGAAAGCTGGCGCCAAAGCTTGCCCGTGCCAAAGGCCTGTTCGAGACGGTGGAACAGCCCGGCCGGTTGACGCTGTTTCAACTGGCGGGCGGCCGCGCGACCCTGGCGCCGGGCGGCGAGGTGAAACCCGGTGTGCCGCGGACACGCATCGTGTTCATCGCGGAGATCGGCGTGCTCTCGCGCGCCGAGGTCCACACGATCATGCAAGCCTGCGTCGAAGCCGCATGATCAGTCCGCGGAGTGCCGCACCTTGAAATGCCCGAAAGCGGTGGCGATCGGTCTTGTCGCATCGTCCTGCCAGGCCTGCGCCTGGAACGCGACGATGCGCTGGCCCTGCCGGACAATGGAGACGTTGGCAAAACTGTCGAGTGCGCGTCCCGAGCGCAGATAGTTGATGGTGAGCCCGATCGGCTTCGGCGGCGTTGCAACGCCGAGCTCGCGCGCCAGGCCCACAATCGCGGTGGTCTCGAGGAAGGCGCCGGTGATGCCGCCATGGATGGCGGGCAGGATCGGATTGCCGATGATCCTCGCCGAGAACGGCATCGTGAGCACGCCATCCTCGGCGTCGCGGATGCCGAGACAGCGCGCAAACGGGCTTCCCGCGAACAGGCCGGAATCGTCCGGCGGCGCATCGAGTACCGGCACTTCGTAGGATTCCCGGTCCTTCAGCATGTTGGTGCGGTTGGCGCCGACCATGAAGCATGCCGCGGCGGTGGCGACCGGATCGTCCTCGGTTTCCTGATAGGCGGTTGAGCGCACGAAGGCGATCGAGCGCGTAACGCGGTAGCAGACCGAATGCGCCTTGATATCGAGGCCGGGCTTGGCCGGCTTCTGGTAGTCGATGCGCAAATCGAGCGTCGCAATGGCGCGGCTGCCGTCGAGCGCGAGCTGCACGGCCATGCCGCAGCTTTCATCGAGCATGGCGGTGACCACGCCACCGTGCAGCACGCCCGATTCGATGTCGCCGACAAAGACCGACTGGTAGGGCAGGCTGGACCACGCCTCGCCGCGCGCGACGCGATCGATCCTCAGTCCGCTGGCACGGCCGTAAAGCGACCGGCGCTCGGCGATTGCCTTGGCCAGTTGCTCGAACGGCAGTGGCTGCCCATC
>JAKFVP010000008.1 GCA_021732175.1 Bradyrhizobium sp. | reverse complement strand
GATGGGCTGACGGCGGTGCCCTTGTGTCCGGCATCGATTGAAATCGCCCGACGCCCGATCGAGAACAGCGCAAGACTGACGGTCATGTGGCGAATGGGATTTTCGATGCACACCGCCGTCAGCCCATCTGGAGCAAGGCCAAGTCCCATGATCCGGGACGCGCAGGACGCGATCGCCTCTCCCAGCATGCCATAGGTGATGACGCGGTCCTCCATCAGCATGGCGGAGGCTTCCGGCTGGGCGCGGGTTGCGTAGAGGATGTGGTCGAACCAGTCGTGCATCACGCTCTCCCGGTGATGGCGACGATGGCCGGGACGTCAGAAGCGGCGATTGACGCCCACCCGGGCCACATGTGCGGTCAGGTCCGTACTCGTGCTTATGCCTTGCCGGTAGGCGCCACCGGCGGCGAAAACGGTTCCGCTGGCCGTGACGTGACCGAAATCGAGATAGAGATACTCGACCCTCACGGTCCAATTGCTCGGCAGGGCATATTCCGCGCCGCCGCCTACTGCGAAGCCGACTTTGGTGGCGGTGCCGCCATAGCTGCTGGCTTCACCCCCGAAGTTGTTGTCTGCATAGGTGGTCGTGAACCCTAGCCGCGTCACGGCCAAGCCGCCGGTGAGATAGCCCAGCAGATTGGGCTGTATTGCCACGCCGACCCGGCCGCGGAGCGTGGCGAGCCAATCGGTATTGGCCGAGCTGGTAACCGTAAAGGCGGTCCCGGTAAAAGAACTGACCAGGAAGCCGCTAGCCTGCCTTGTGCCTCGCAACCGGAACGCGCCGAAATCGCCCTCGATGCCGGTGACGATATTGCCCGTTTGCCAATTGTAGCCAGCCTGGACGCCGCCGGTGAAACCGTTGGCGTCGGCCGTACCGGTACCCGCGCGGTTGATCAAGGCGCTGTCCCCGGGAAATCCGGGACTGCAGAAATAGGGATTGAATCCTGGAATTAGGCTGCAGTCGACCGTCGTGCTGCTGCCGAAGCGGCCCCAGGTGCCGCCTGCATTCGCGCCGATGTAAAAGCCGGTCCAGCTATAGGGTACCGGCGCCGGCGGAGCTGCCAGCGCAGAGCTGGCAAAAACGGCCGGCAATACGGCGACGCTGCCCATCCAACGCCTGATCATCCAGCTTCTGATCATTGCGGTTCCCGCTGCAAATGTCCGGGACAAGGATTAGGGCAACACGCCTGGTTTGAACAGTTGCCGGATATGCACTCAAGGTAATTGGCCGCAAACAGTGGTTTTGCAGCCACATGTCCTATTCGGCTGCCGCCATTTGCCTATTCGGCCGCCACCATCTGCTGGGTGCGCCACTGCCCGAGCACGGCCCGCAGCGAGGCTGGCTTCACCGGCTTGTTCAGGATGGCGATATTCTCCTCGCGCGCGGCGGCCCGCACATTGGGGCTGCGGTCGGCCGTGATCAGGGTCGCCGGTATGTTCTCGCCAAAGCGGCGGCGGATCTCGCGGATCGCGGCGACGCCGTTGCCGCGATCGAGGTGGTAGTCGACCAGCAGGCCAGTGACCTTGCCGCCGACATCCTCCATCGCGGCGATGGCGGCCTCGGGATCGGTAACCGCGATCACTTCGGCATCCCAGGCCGTCAGCAGCGTCTTCATGCCGTCGAGGATGGCCGGATCGTTCTCGATGCAGACGATCAGCGCGCCGCTCATCGGCGCGCGCGGCGCCGTGGTGCTGAGCACCGCCGCGGTGTGATTGATTGCCTCTGCGACCGGTACCGTCACCGAGAACACCGAGCCGCCGCTGGCCACGGAATCGATGGCGATGCCGTGGTTGAGCACCCGCGCCAGCCGCTCGACGATGGACAGGCCGAGGCCGAGGCCGCGCGCGATGCGCGCGCCCTGTTCGAGGCGATGAAACTCCTTAAAGATCTCGCCGCGCTTGAGCGCGGGAATGCCGACGCCGGTGTCATAGACGCCGATCTGCAGCGACCGGCCGCGGCGGCGGCAGCCGACCAGCACGCGGCCGCGCGGGGTGTATTTGATGGCGTTGGAGATGAAGTTCTGCAGCAGCCGGCGCAGCAGCGCGCGGTCGGATTGCACCGGCAGCGAGCAGGGCACGAAGATCAGCTCCAGTCCCTTGGCGCGCGCGATCGGCGTGAACTCGATCTCCAGCGAGCGCATCAGGTCGGCCATCTTGAAGCTCGAGATCGACGGCGTCATGGCGCCGGCATCGAGGCGGGAGATGTCGAGCAGCGCGCCGAGAATCTCCTCGATCGCCTCCAGGGAGTCGTCGATGTTCTCGGCGAGCTTGCCGTCGTCGCCGCCGCTTTGCTTCTCGACCAGGCTCGTGACATAGAGCCGCGCCGCATTGAGCGGCTGCAGGATGTCGTGGCTGGCGGCCGCAAGGAAACGGGTCTTGGAATTGTTGGCATCCTCTGCGGCGCTCTTGGCCAGCGCCAGCTCGGAGTTGAGCCGGGTCAGCTCCTCTGTGCGGTCGCGTACGCGCTTTTCCAGCGTGGCATTGGCGCGCTCCAGCGCCTCGGCCGCCTCGAAGCTCGGCGTAACGTCGGAGAAAGTGATGACGAGGCCGCCGCCGGGCATGCGGTTGGTCCGCACCTCGATGACCATGTGGCGGTCGGGAAAGCGCTCCAGATACGGCTCGCCCTCGCTGGTGTAGGCGGCAAGCCGCTTCTCCAGTTCGGCGGCGGCATCGCCGCTCTCCGGCGGGCTGACCGCGCCCAAATATTCGAGGATTTCGGTTAGGGGGATGCCAAGCTGCACGAGATGCGGCGGCAGCGCCAGAATCTCGCCGAAATGGCGGTTGGAGTTGATCAGTTGCAGGTCGGCGTCGAACACCGCGATGCCCTGGCGCACATGGTTGAGCGCGGTCTGCAGGATCTCGCGGCTGAAATGCGCCGCCGCGTGGGAATCGTCGAGCAGCTTCAGGGCAGCCTTGGCGGACACGGCGCGCTTGCGCAGCAGCAGCGACATCACGAGCCGCGAGGATGCCGCGCCGATGGAGGAGGCAATCAGGCGCTCGGCATGCTGCAGCAGCTCGAAATCGGCCGATGCCTGCGGCTCGAGATTGCCGGGATGGCGGGCGGCGAAGGCCTCGAAGGCCTGACGCGCGCGCTCCTGCCCCAGATATTGCGCGACCGTGCTCTGGATGTCCTGCACGGTGACGGTCGAGCGCCAGCGCCGGAAAGTCGGCGTGATGGGCGCCAGCGTCTGCGGCACGAACAGGTCGGCCTGCAGATGCTCGATCGATGACGGGCGCCGCGCCAGCGACAGCACGACATAGGTGAGGATGTTGAGCGCAAGGCTCCACAATACGCCGTGCAGCAAGGGCGGCAGGTCGGCGCCGAACAGGGCGCGCGGGCGCAGCGCCTCGATGCCGAACGGGCCATGCTGCAGCAACAGCAGGCCGGCGGGCGTGCCTTCGAGGAAGCTAGGCAGGAACAGCGTGTAGGCCCACACCGCAACGCCGACGATCATGCCGCCCAGTGCGCCGCGCGCGGTGGCCTGCCGCCAGAACAGGCCGCCGAAAAACGCCGGCGCAAGCTGCGCGATGGCGGCAAAGGACAACAGTCCGATCGCCGCGAGCTGGGCGCTGCCCAGCGCGCGATAGTACAGATAGGCCATCACCATGATGGCGAAGATGGCGAAGCGCCGCACCCGCAGCAGGAAGTCGGTGAAGTCCTTGCCGGCGGCGCGGTTCTGGTCGCTGCGCGGCAAGACCAGCGGCAGCACGATGTCGTTCGACACCATGATCGACAGCGCCACGCATTCCACGATCACCATCGCGGTCGCAGCCGACAGGCCGCCGACGAACACGATAATGCTGAGCGAAGGCGAATTGCCTTCCAGCGGCAGCGCCAGCACGAACATGTCGGGATCGACGGCGCCGAACGGGAAGATGACGAGGCCCGCGATGGCAATCGGGATCACGAAGAGGTTGATGGCGACGAGATAGAGCGGGAACAGCCAGCGCGCGCGGCCGACCTCGGCGTCCGTGGAATTCTCGACCACGCTGACATGGAACTGGCGCGGCAGCAGCATGATCGCGCAGAACGACAGCAGCGTCATGGTCAGGAAGTTGCCCCACGAGGTCTGATACTCGATGGTGCGCACCGCTTCGGGCGTCTTCATCGCGCGCTCGACCAGTTCGTGCGGCGAGAACATCCAGAACGTGACGAAGATGCCGACGGCGAGGAAGGCCACCAGCTTGACGATGGATTCGGTGGCGATCGCCAGCATCAGGCCGTGCTGGTGCTCGGTGGCGTCGGCCTGGCGGGTGCCGAACAGCACCGCGAACACCGCCATGGCCAGCATCACCACCAGCGCGATGTCGCCGATGATCGGGATTGTGGAAAAGACCTTGTCCTCGCTCAAAATGGTTTCCAGCGAGGAGGCCATCGCCTTGAGCTGCAGCGCGATGTAGGGCACCGACCCCACGATCGCGATCAGTGCGACGGTAGCGGCGACCGCCTGACTCTTACCGTAGCGCGCGGCGATGAAGTCGGCGATCGAGGTGATGTTCTGCGACTTGGCGAGCCGGATCACGCGGCGCAGCAGCGGCGTGCAGAGGCCGACCATCAGGATCGGGCCGATATAGATCGCAAGGAAGTCGATGCTGGTGCGGCTGGCAAAGCCGACCGAGCCGAAGAAGGTCCAGGAGGTGCAGTAGATCGCGAGCGACAGCGGGTAGATCAGCGCGCTGGCCCGGCTGCGCTTGAGCGGCGACAGGCGGTCGCCATGGCTTGCGACCAGGAACAGCAGGCCGATGTAGCCGAAGGCGGCTGCGATCACGCCCCAGTCGTGCAACATCTAATGTCGTCTCCCTCGGGCCACTCGGTCGGAGCTCCCGCGGGAAGCAGTATAGACGCATCGGGCCGGCAGCGCACCGCGCGGCCGGCCCGTTTTCGGTGCTTCGAGCGGCGTTAAGGTTATTCCGCCGCCAGCGATTTGCGGTTCAGCGGCAGGTCCAGGCGCTCCCAGACCTGCAGCAGCGCCTCGGCGAGCTGATCGATCAGGGCATCGTCGTGGTAGGGCGAGGGCGTGATGCGCAGCCGCTCGGTTCCCTTGGCCACCGTCGGATAGTTGATCGGCTGGATGTAGATGCCGTGCTCTTCCAGCAGCAGGTCGGAGGCCTGCTTGCACTTCTCGGGGTCGCCGACGAACAGCGGCACGATATGAGTGTCGCTCGACATCACCGGCAGGCCGTTGGCATTGAGGATGGCCTTGACGCGGGCGGCGCGGTCCTGGTGGCGCTCGCGCTCCCAGTTCGAGGTCTTGAGATGGCGGATCGCCGCGGTTGCGGCCGAGCAGATCGCCGGCGGCAGCGCGGTCGTGAAGATGAAGCCCGCGGCGTAGGAGCGCACGGCGTCGATGACCTCGGCCTTCCCTGCGATGTAGCCGCCGAGACAGCCGAAGGCCTTGGCGAGCGTGCCTTCCAGCACGTCGATGCGATGCATGACGCCGTCGCGCTCGGCGATGCCGCCGCCGCGCGGGCCGTACATTCCGACCGCATGCACTTCATCGACATAGGTCATGGCGCCGTACCGCTCGGCGAGGTCGCAGATTTTCGCCAGCGGCGCCACGTCGCCGTCCATGGAATAGAGGCTCTCGCAGACGATCATCTTGGGCCGGTCGCCGGCCGCGATCAGCAGTTCCTCAAGATGGGCAACGTCGTTGTGGCGGAAAATCTGGCGCTCGCAGCGCGCCTCGCGCACGCCTTCGATCATCGAATTGTGGTTGAGCGCGTCCGAAAGGATCAGGACGTTGGGAATGAGCTTGGCGATGGTCGAGATGCCGGTGTGGTTCGAGACGTAGCCCGAGGTGAACAGCAGCGCGGCTTCCTTGCCATGGAGGTCGGCGAGCTCGGCCTCGAGCTGTACCAGCGGATGGTGCGTGCCGGCGATGTTGCGGGTGCCGCCGGCGCCGGTACCGACCCTCGTCGCGGTCTCGACCATGGCGCCGACCACCTTGGGGTGCTGGCCCATGCCGAGATAGTCATTGGAGCACCAGATCACGACGTCGCGCTTGCCCTTGGGCGAGTGCCAGACCGCATGCGGAAACCGGCCGGCGATGCGCTCGAGATCGGCAAAAACCCGATAGCGCCGCTCCTGATGCAGGGTGTTGAGGGCGCTCTGGAAGAACTGGGTGTAATTCATCGCAAGACCTGGGATGCAAGGATCGGCGGGGGTCGTCCCAGCTTTTTAGAGCTTTTCCAGCTTTAATGTCGAGCCGAAATCGCCCGTTTAAGCGGGGGTACGGAATGCACCGGAGGCGCGACAAAAATTGATCCCGGTCAAGGCGCTAGACCCGGGTCGGTGGCAACCGCTCACGTCGAAATCACGTGGTCCTGAACCGCAGCACGCCGTCGGCGACCTCTGAGGTCAGCCGCCCCTCCACCAGCATGTAATTGACGTGGGCGATCAGCTCGCCCGCGGCAAAACCCATCTGGTGCGGGTCGAGCGTGTGCTTGTGGAACACCACCGGCACCAGCGCCTTGGAGGTCTGCGGCACATGCCGGCAGGCATCCGCAATCAGCCGGCAGCGCTCCTCGTGGTGGTCGGCGAGCTGCTTGATCCTCGTCTTCAGCCCGTAAAACGGCACGCCATGGCCGGGCAGCACCATCACGTCATACGGCAGCGTGGTGGTGAGGCTCGCCAGCGAGAACAGATATTCGCCGAGCGAATTCTGCTCGGGCTCGACGGCCCAGACGCTGACATTCGGCGAGATCTTGCTCAGCACCTGGTCGGCCGAGAGGAACAGCTTGTCGTCGGCGCAGTACAGCATCACCTGGTCCAGCGCATGGCCGCCGCCGGTGATCACCTTGAAGCGTCGCGTGCCGATCACGACCTCGTCGCCATGCGAGATGCGGTGGTAGGAAGGCGGCAGGATCGAGACGCGCTTCAGATAGTCCTGGCCGCGGCTGAGCAGTTGCTCGGCCAGATTCTCGTCCATGCCGTGACGAAGGAAGAACTTGCGCTGCGCATTGCGCCGTTCCTCGGTGCCGCGGTTCTGGTGATAGACCGACTGCAGATATTCCACCTGCGACATGTAGAGCGGGCAGGTGAAGCGCTCGGTGACCCAGCCGGCGAGGCCGACATGGTCGGGGTGCGAATGCGTCACGATCAACCGCGTGATCTTCACGCCCTTGAGCGGGCCTTCGAACAGCGTGGTCCAGGCCGCGATCGACTCTTCATTGCCGAAGCCGGCATCGACCATGGCCCAGCCGTCGCCATCGGCGAGCAGATAGATGTTCACATGGTTGAGGCGGAACGGCAGTTTCAGCCGCGCCCAGAGCACGCCCGGCATCACCTCCACGACCTGATCGGGGCCGGGGTGATTTTCCCAGGGGTATCGCAGGGCCTCGGCGGAGGACTGGATGCTGCTGTCGGTCTTGGTGTGCATGGTTACGGCTTAACGCTACACGCGGCGCGGCGCCAGCCGAAAAAGCGGGGTTCTGTCATTCCGGGGCGCGCCCCTTGGCGCGAGCCCGGAATCCATCACCACAAATGCTTATGCTGAGGCGCGATGGCTCCAGGCGTTCCAAACAACTTGGCCCTCGGCTATGGATTCCGGGCTCACGCTTCGCGTGCCCCGGAATGACAAGTAAGGCTTACGCCGCCCGGATGTTGGACAGGAAGGCGTCGATCTCCGCCCGCAGCACGTCGGCTTCGCGGCGAAGCGCGTCGGAGGCGGTCAGGACTTCGCCGGCCGCCGTTCCAGCCTCGCTGGAGGCGTTGCTGACGCCGACGATGTTGGAGGAAACCTCGCTGGTGCCGCCGGCGGCGTGCTGGATGTTGCGGGCGATCTCGCGCGTCGCTGCACCCTGTTCCTCGACCGCGGCTGCGATCGCAGTCGTGACGTCGTTGATCTCGCCGATGGTGGAGGAGATGTTGCGGATCGCGGTCACCGCCGTCGAGGTCACGTTCTGCATGTCGCCGATCTGCTGACGGATCTCGTCGGTTGCTTTCGCGGTCTGGCTGGCGAGATTCTTCACTTCGGAGGCAACGACCGCAAAGCCGCGACCTGCTTCGCCCGCGCGCGCGGCCTCGATGGTAGCGTTGAGCGCGAGCAGATTGGTCTGCGAGGCGATGGTCTGGATCAGGTCGACCACGACGCTGATGCGCGCGGCGTTGTCGGCAAGGCCCTGCATGGTGGCGTCGGTGGCGCCGGCCTCGTCGACCGCCTTGCGGGCGATCTCGGACGAGGAGACGACCTGTCGGCCGATCTCGGCGATCGAGGACGACAATTGCTCGGTGCCGGCGGACACGGTCTGCACGTTGACCGAGGTCTCCTCGGCGGCGGAGGCAACCGCGCTGACCAGCGCGCTGGATTGATCAGCAGTCGCCGACATGCTCTGCGCGGTCGTCTGCATCGAATTGGCCGCGCCCTGCAGGCTGTCCAGCGCGCTGCGCACGGTGGCCTCGAACTCGACGATGCGCGCTTCCATGCGCGAGGCACGCTCGGCCTTGGCGATGCGGTCCTTGTCCTGCTCCGCCGTCAGTGCGCGGGCAGCGATCATGCTCTCGCGGAACACCTGCAGCGATTCCGACATTTCCGCGATCTCGTCGTTCTGGCCGGAGCGGTAGATCTCCGACTCGAGGTCGCCGCTGGAGAGGATCTTCATCGAGCTTTGCAGGGCCCGGATCCGGCGGATGATGCTGCGGCCGACATAGAGCCAGACGAACAGCACCGAGCCCAGCAGCGTGCCGACGCCGAGCGCCAGCATCACGACGGTGGCGAGCGAAATCTCCTCGCGCGCCTGCGCGGTCGCGGTATCGGTCTCCTTGCGCACGCCGTCGACCAGTTGCTGCACGCTGATGCCGAGGCCCACATTGAGCTTGCGGGTTTCCTCCAGGATGGTCTCGCCATAGTCGGCGGCGTCGAGCTCCTTCTGGCGGATCTTGAAGATGCGCTCCTTGCCCTCGCCGAGCGCGCGCAGCTTCGCAATGGCCTCGCCCATGGTCTTGCCGCCGGCGCCCTTCGGCAGCATCTCCAGGTTGGATTTGACGCGCTCGACCGTGTCCTTGAAGTCCCGCTCGATCGTCTCCAGCGTGTCGCTGCTGTTGGCGGACAGAGCAGCCAACATGTTGGAGGCCATCAGGTTGCCGCCGGCGATCACGTTGCCGAGTTGGACAACGATCTGCGCTGCGTTGTTGGCATCGTCGATCGAGGGCTCGACGGCGGTGAGGACCGCATTGAGCCGGCTCTGGGCGTCGACCATCTCGGGAATCGAAGCGGTGACGAAATCGGTCTGCGCCTTGCGCAGGGCTTCGTACTTCTTGTCGTGCATGGCGGCGGCCTCGAGGCGCTCGCGCGCTGCCGAGCCGAGGCTCTTGGTCATGTCGTCGATGTTCTTCACCGTTTCGGTGAGCGCGGTCGCGATCGACTTGTCGGCGCCGAGCGCGATCACTTCGTTCAGCTTCTGGACGGCGGCGGTTTGAGTCTCGTTGATCTTCTTGGTGCGCTCGTTGAGCGATTCCTCGCTGCGCGCGGCGAGCAGCCCGGGGCCTTGGCTCGCGAGAGCCGCACTCTGCGCCGAGAGCTGCAGGCTGGCGGTGAGCCGCGGAATATCCGTGCCGCTGAGATCGACCATGACGCGGCCGAGATGTCCGAGCACGAGGCCCGCGCCGGCCGAGATCACGATGGCCATGCCGGCGATGACGGCGAAGGCGGAGAACAGGTTGCCCCTGACGCCGAATTTCGGGAGTTTGAATTTGGGAAAAGAGAGTTTGCCGAAACCGAACCGAAACGCCATCGCGCTGTGCCCCACGCCGCTACTTCCAGATGAACTATCGGGGCGGCAGTATCGCGATACCCGGTTAACAAGTCGGGAACGCCTGAGGCAGGCCCGCCAAGTTTTGCGGGACGGTAAACGCAAAAAAGGCCGGCTTTCGCCGGCCTTTTCCGCAGAGCGGAACTTACGATGGTTAGTACTTTGCAACCACCGGGCCGGGACCACCGAGGTTGAAGCGGTAGTTGATGCCGACCTTCACGGTGTGCTCGTCGTTGCGGAAGCTGCCGAACGGCGCCAGCACCACCGGGTTCACGAAGCGGCTGTCGCCGAAATTGTAGTACTGGTACTCGACCTTGCCTGACCAGTTCTGGGCGAACATGTACTCGAAGCCGGCGCCGACGGTGTAGCCGTCCTTGTGACCGCCATCGAAGTTGAAGGCCACGGGAACGCCGACCAACCGGAGGTTCTCGTTATTGTCGGCAAACGCGTAACCGCCCTTCACGTAGAGCAGGCCCGGACCCCAGGTGTAGCCGAGACGGCCGGTCACCGATCCGATGCCGCGGCGATCGTTGGTGTAGACGTAGCCGCCGGGGAACGCGGCGTTGATCGCGTTGCCGCTGAGCCAGGAGTACTGGGCTTCGGCACCGAGCACCCAGTTCGGCGCGAACTGGTAGTCGAAGCCGCCCTGCACGCCGCCGAGGAAGCGCGCGTCGTTGTTGTTGCCGACGACGAGGCCGTTGAAGTTGTTGTCGTTGCCGAAGGCGGCGCCGATGTGACCACCGATGTAGAAGCCGGTCCAGTTGTAGATCGGCGCCATGACCGGCGGCGGTGCCTTGGTGTAGGGGCGCGCAGCCATGTCGGCTGCAAGTGCAGGCGCGCCGAGAGCGACGAGCGCCACAGTAGCGAGAAGAAGCTTCTTCATTTTCGTATTGGTCTCCAAACAGAAGGGTAGAGAAAGCGCCGTTTGCAGACGCCCATCCGAGGGCGCGCTGATTAACTGCGTTCGCAGCGAAATGCTGTCACCGATAGGTCACACTGCCGCTTGCTGAATGTGGCCGGGAACAAGCCAGAAAGCTGCCGCATTTCGTCAGCGTTTCCTGCTGCGAATTGCGCATAATTGATGAAAAAGGGCCGGCGTAACGCCAGCCCTTCAACAATCCTTGATCCCGTTGTGAACGCTCAGAGCATCATCTCGAAGAGCGGCGCCGGTATTCGGTGGAGTTCATGTTCCAACAAATCAGTAGCGCGCGACGGTCGCGTCAGTAGCGAGCCACGACGGGGCTCGTGAAGTTGAAGCGGTAGTTCACGCCGACCTTGAGCGAGTGCTCGTCGTTGTGAAACGTGCCGAACGGCACCAGCGGCGCCGGCGCCGTGAAGCGGCTGTCGCCGAAATCATAGTACTGATACTCGGCCTTCACGGCCCAGCTCGGCGCGAACATGTATTCGACGCCGCCGCCGAGGGTCCAGCCATGGTTGTGATTGGTGTCGAGCGTGAAGCCGATCGGCACGCCGGCAAAGGTGACGGTCTCGCGGTTGTCGGCATAGGCATAGCCGCCCTTCACATAGACGAGGGCGGGGCCGAAGGAATAGCCGAGGCGGGCGGTGACGGAGGCAAGGCCGCGCTGGTCGTTGCCGTAGACGAAGCCGCCGGGAAACACGACGCTGTTATTGTTGCGGCTGAGCCAGCTATATTGGCCTTCCGCGCCGACCACCCAGTTGCCGTAGAACTGCCAGTCCGCGCCGGCCTGTACGCCGCCCATGAAGCGTGCGTCATTGTCGCCGAGCGCAAGTCCGTTGAAATTGTTGTTGCCGCCGAAGGCGCCGCCGAGATGGGCGCCGAGATAGAAGCCGGTCCAGGTGTAGATCGGCGCGGCATAGGCCGGCGCCTTGTTGTAGTTGTAGCGCGCGCCCATATCGGCGGCCGCGGCGGGCATGGCTGATGTGAGCGCTATGGCGGCCACGGCGGCAAACAGGATCTTTTTCATGTCGAAGTTCCCCGGTCATTCCAGGCGCCCGCACGGGCGCACATCCATGCCTGGGAGTAAGAGGCCGTTTGCCTAACACGCGGTGACTCGCGGCCATGGGCGCGTGCGCCAACGTGGAAACCATTTCTTGTGCTTAACGAATGGTTAAGGCGAGGGCTGCGCAGCTTGCGTCCTAACCACCTTCGTCGCGGACTTTGAAATAGCCGCTACCTCGAACAATTAAGGGCGATCCGTTCTGCGCCACACCGGTTTGAAGCTTGATATCCCCGAACTTCGGTTTGCCGATCTGGCGCTGCGCCTTCGCCGCGACATTCGCCGTTGTCAGCACGGCAAGTGCTGCCAGCGCGACGATCAATTGCCTGATCATGGGACCTTCTCCTCTGCGGCCTGTTGGTCGCCGGGGAGCGCCGTCATAGTTCATGCGGTTTCCGTCGGGTCGTGATCTGGGTCACTTCCGCCTGCGCACGCCTAGGTGCAGCCTTCGGCAAGCACCAGCTTGCTCGTCGTCGTGCTGTGGCGGATCCTGAACAGGTCCTGGATATCAGGGTCGCCCAGAAAGGCTTCCGCCTTTTCCCGCGCCGGGAATTCGAGGATGACCATGCGCTCGGGGTGCCAGTCGCCCTCGATCGTTTTGGGCTGGACGCCCTGCACGATGTACCGGCCGCCGTGTCTGGCAATATGGGCCGGGATCTCCGCGATGTATTTCCGGAACCCGACGAAATCGTTCACCGTCAGGTCGAGCACCAGATACGCCTTCATGGCCTAGTCCAGCCGTTCCAGCACTTCCACGCGCAGCTTGCTGCGGAATTCCGCCCGCTTCGCCGGGCGATCCTTCTCGGCGACGTCGTGGCGGTCGAACACGTTGAATTTTTCGAGAATCGGATAGCGATCGCTCGCCATGGCAAGGATGCGCAGCCGCTCGGCCACTGGCCCAGTCGGCGGCCCCTTGATTTCCCAGCGCCGGACGGTCTCGACCCCGTCGGCCGCCGGCAGGCCGCAGAGCTTGGCCATGTCGGCCAGGGTCAGCGGGCGGCCGATGGCCTCCCCCAGATCGATGCACAATTGCCTGAATTCGGGTCCGGTCACGATTGCTTGTGTCTCCAATGACTTAAAGTGTGAAGCAGATCACATGGACCCGGGCAATTACGGGCTAAACCGCCCGCGAAACCGTTGCCTTCAGGAGGCACCCATGCGCCGTTTGATAGAAAGTCTGACCCCTGGCGAACGCCCGATCTCCTGGACGTGGATCGGCGGCATGTTCGTCTTCTACGTCGCGGTGATGGCCGTGGCGGGCACCCTCTATGTGAATCACCAATCGCGCGAGAATCTCGCGCGCAAAACCGGCATCACTGTGGCGACCGGCTCGGGCGCGTCGGTGACGCGCGAGTCCACGACGCTGCGCAGCCTGCAGCATGTCGTGCATTTCCGGGAAGATGCCGGGACGGTGGGAAGCGAGTGATCGCGCGCGTTCGCTGGAGATCTGTCATCCGAGCGGGAGCGGGACGAGAGGAATCAGACCGGCCAAGGCGCCTGATATCACCAGGCCGCCGACTGCGATCACAAGAAGAACGGTCAGAATTCCCGCGATGATCGTCGCCGGTGGAAGCGGGACCGGGCGGGTCGCGATGCAAACCGCAACCGACATGAGCTCCGCACCCACGTAGAAAAACAAACCAACCGCCACGAGCGACCCGGTCAGGATCAGCGAGACCGCGACGACCGCCGCCAGGGGGATGCCGGCAAAGGCGATCGTGACGGCGATCGAGATGGCAAGCGCGGCAAGAGCCGTGAGCAGTTGGTCGACCCGCAACATGAATCTCATCACGGGCGAAATGCATGACGGGAAGGCGCATTTGATGGACTCGGAGTAGGCGGCGCGCAGCGATGCCATGGCCGCGCCGAGGGCGGCAATGGCCGCAGCGAGGACGAAGGGCGATTTGCCGGCAAGGAACACACTCGCATTGAGCGCGCCGGCCGCGGCAACGAGCCCCATCGCGATCGCGAAACTGAGTTGCGCCGCGATGAACAGGACACTGATCAGCGGAACGTTGCACATCGCAGGGCCATTGCAAGGACACTCGATGCGTTAGCCTAACACTTGCGCGCCAAAGCACTGCACCGATTTTGCGCAGACCTGCACGCCTTTCATGCTTGGTTCCGCATGCACGTGCCGATCGAAGCGCCGGTACCGAAAAGGTCGCGATGAGAACTTGTTGATCTGTTTGATGGTTCTGGTGCTGCCGGACAGGATTGAACTGTCGACCTCTCCCTTACCAAGGGAGTGCTCTACCACTGAGCTACGGCAGCATATGCCCGGACAATAACAGAATCGGCCGCTCGCGGCCCCCTCGGGCGGCCGGTTCTTGCCACAAGGACCCCCCACGCGCAAGCGCGCGGGAGCACGGAGGGCCGACGAAAATGCGCCAAAAGCGGCCTGTTTTCGACTGAGACCCGCCCGTGGCGGCCCGAGACCGCCCGGCCGGGTTCCGCAAGCCTTCCGGCGGATTGCCTCGCGTGATCAAGCCGTCATATTGGCTGGCGATATAACAGGCTGTTCGACCGGCAATCCATGGCACAGGATGACAAGAAAAAGGGCTCCCGGCAGGACCGGCTGAAGCTTGCGCTCCGCGAAAATCTCAAGCGGCGCAAGTCGCAGGCGCGGGGCCGCGACGAGACTGCCGCATCTTCCGCTCGCCCCAAACCTTCCCTAGATGACGAGGGAAACGAAGCATAGGAATAGAGTAGCGGGTGACGATATGACTGAGGTCAGCACTGTAAATCTCCCGCGCGGTGCCGCTTCCTTTGCACGATACGAGCAGACCTTTCCGACGCTGACGGCGTCCGAAATCGAGCGCATGCGCCGCTTCGGCGAAGTCTATCATTACAGCGATGGCGAGGCGCTGTTCGAAGCCGGCAAGCCCGGCCCCGGCATGTTCGTGGTGCTGTCGGGCACTGTCGTCATCAGCCATCGCGACGGGCTCGGCCATGTCTCGCACATCATCGATCAGGGCCCCGGCCAGTTCATGGCCGAGATAGGCCAGTTGTCCGGCCGTGTCGCGCTGGTCGACGGCCACGCCGAGGGCGAAGTCGAAACGCTGCTGATCACGCCGGAGAATTTGCGCGCGCTGCTGGTTGCCGAAGCCGATCTCGGCGAGCGCATCATGCGCGCGCTGATCCTGCGCCGCGTCAGTCTCATCCAGGGTGGCTATGGCGGTCCGGTGCTGATCGGCCCGGAAACGCTCAGCGACATGGCGCGGCTGCAGAATTTTCTGGCGCGCAACGGCCTCCCGCATCATCTGCTCGATCCCGCCACCGACAAGGACGCCGCCGATCTGGTCGCGCGCTATGTCACTTCGCGGGATGAAATGCCGCTGGTGGTGTGCCTCGACGGCACGGTGCTGAAGAATCCGTCCGAGAAAGTGCTGGCGCATGCGCTTGGCATGATCAGCGAGACCGCGCATGACAAGCTCTATGACGTCGCGGTCGTCGGCGGCGGACCGGCGGGGCTTGCCACTGCCGTCTATGCCGCGTCCGAAGGCCTGTCGGTCGCGGTGCTGGACCAGCGCTCCTTCGGCGGCCAGGCCGGCGCCAGCATGCGCATCGAAAATTATCTGGGATTCCCGACCGGTATTTCCGGCCAGGCGCTCGCGGGGCGCGCCTACACCCAGGCGCAGAAATTCGGCGCGGAAATGCTGATCCCCGTCGCGGCGAGGTCGCTCGATTGCGCCCATGGCGACGGTCTTTTCGCGCTCGCCACCGAATGCGGGCAATTGCTGCGCGCCCGCGCCATCGTGGTCGCGAGCGGCGCGCGCTACCGCCGGCCCGAGATCGACAACCTCGCCAATTTCGAGGGCAAGGGCGTCTGGTACTGGGCTTCGCCGATCGAGGCGAAGCTCTGTGCCGGCGAGGATGTCGTGCTGGTGGGCGGCGGCAATTCCGCAGGGCAAGCGGCCGTCTTCCTCTCCGGTCACGCGCGAAAAGTCTTCATGATCATCCGCGGCGGCGGGTTAGGGGCCAGCATGTCGCGCTATCTGATCGAGCGCATCGAGGCGACGCCGAACATCGAACTGATCTTCAATGCCGAGGTGACCGCGCTCGAAGGCAATAGCGAGGGCTCGCTCGAGCGTGTGCGATGGAAGAGCCGCCTCGCGCCCGACATCGATACGCTCGACGTGCGCAACCTGTTCCTGTTCGTCGGCGCCGATCCCGCCACCGGCTGGCTCGACGGCTGCGGGGTGGAGAAGGATCGCGCCGGCTTCGTGGTAACGGGCGTTCCCGCTGGCGGCAACGGCAAGCGGCCCGCGGCGCCGCTGGAGACGACGGTGCCCGGCGTATTTGCGGTCGGCGACGTGCGCTCCGGCTCGGTCAAGCGGGTCGGCGGCGCCATCGGCGAGGGCGCGCAGGTGGTGGCGGCGCTGCACGGTTATCTCGGGGAGGTCGCGAAACCGGCGCTCTGAGCCCGCGTATCGGCTGTTGTGAGAACAGCAGGGAGATACGCCGTGGCTGCCCAGATCATCGTCGCCTACAAGACGCCGGCCGATCCGAAGGCCTTCGACAAATACTATTTCGATCACCACGTGCCGCTGGCCTGGAAGATTCCGGGCGTGCGCAAATACCAAGTGAGCCGCGGCCCCGTCGTCACGCCGGCCGGGCCGTCAGCCTTTCACTTGATCGCCACATTGACCTTCGACAGTATCGCCGACATCCAGAAGGCCTTTGGCAGTCCGGAAGGGCAGGCGGCGGTGGCCGATGTGCAGAAGTTCGCAACGGGTGGCGTCGAGATGAATTTCTTCGAGGCGGCGGAGGTCTGACGGTGTGACGGCGAAGGGCTGCCAGCACATTGCAGAGGTCAAGGACGTCACGCCGAGCGCGCTCGGTTGTGAGGAATGCCTGAAATCGGGCAGCCGCTGGCTGCATCTTCGCATCTGCCGCAGCTGCGGCCATGTCGGCTGCTGCGACGATTCCCCCAACAAGCATGCGACTGCTCATTTTCACGCCACCGGCCATCCCGTGATCGAGGGTTACGATCCGCCGGAAGGCTGGGGCTGGTGCTATGTCGACAAGGTCGTGTTCGACCTGTCGAAGCGCAAGACGCCGCAGAACGGGCCGATCCCGCGCTATTATTGAGCCGGCCCCGGTTGTGACCGCGCCGTGACGTACCGCGCGTTGTGATCGGAGACTTTCGTCTAGCCTGCACATGGCTGAATTGCGCCGCACTGGCGACTGCCCATGTGGAAATTTATTTCCACCCGTTCTAATCTGAATTCCAGGTCTCAACGGGGAGCAGCCACATGATGAATGCAGTCGTCCTAATCCATGTGGCAATCAGCCTGATTGCGATCGTGACGGGCATCATCGTGATGTTGGGGATGATCGGCGCCACCAGCGTCCCGGCCTGGACCACGACTTTCCTTGTGACCACCATCCTCACCAACGCCACCGGCTTCATCATCCCGCCGTTCCTGTACGACAAATTCCTGCCGTCGCACGCGATCGGCATCCTGTCGCTGGTGCTGCTCGCGATTGCCTGTTTCGCGCTGTACAGCCAGAAGCTCTCGGGGATGTGGCGCTGGGTCTATGTGGTGACCGCGCTGGTCTCGCTGTACCTCAATTGCTTCGTGCTTGTCATCCAGACCTTCCTGAAGGTCCCGCCGCTGCATGCGATCGCGCCCGGCGCGCCGCCGTCCGGGCCGGTGTTCGGCGCCGTGCAACTCATCGTGCTGGCGTTCTTTGCCTTCATGACCTTCCGCGCGATCAAGCGATTCCATCCGGCCTGATCCGGATCGGTCCATCGACACAGGCGGCGCGTTCTCCGTGCCGCCTGTTGCATTTCAAAGAGGAGAAAATCCCATGCCCGTGATCACGACAAAGGACGGCGTCGACATCTTCTACAAGGACTGGGGCAAGGGACAGCCGATCGTGTTCAGCCATGGCTGGCCGCTGACGTCGGACGATTGGGACACGCAGATGCTGTTGTTCCTCAACAATGGCTTCCGCGTCATCGCCCATGACCGCCGTGGCCACGGCCGCTCATCCGATGTCGCCGACGGCCACGACATGGATCACTATGCCGACGATCTCGCGGCATTGACCGCGCATCTCGATCTGAAGAACGCCGTTCATATCGGCCATTCCACAGGGGGAGGCGAGGTCGTGCGTTACATCGCCCGCCACGGCGAGAGCCGTGTGGCGAAGGCGGCGATCATCAGTGCGGTGCCGCCGCTGATGGTGCAGACCCCCGCCAATCCCGGCGGCTTGCCCAAATCGGTGTTCGACGATCTGCAGGCGCAGCTTCTGGCCAACCGCTCGGAGTTTTACCTCGCGGTGGCATCCGGGCCGTTCTACGGCTACAACCGCCCGGGCGCGAAACGCTCGGAAGCCATCATCCGCAACTGGTGGCGCCAGGGCATGATGGGCAGTGCGAAGGCGCATTACGACGGGATCGTCGCCTTCTCGCAGACCGACTTCACCGAGGATCTGAAGAAGATCAGCGTGCCGGTGCTGGTCATGCATGGCGACGACGACCAGATCGTGCCCTACGCGGACTCCGGGCCGCTGTCGGCAAAGCTCTTGAAGAATGCCACCCTGAAAACCTACAAGGGCTTTCCGCACGGCATGCCGACGGCAGAAGCTCCCACCATCAACGCTGACCTGCTGGCCTTCGTCAAATCATGAAAATCATCCTGTTCGGCGGTAGCGGCATGGTGGGGCAGGGCGTGCTGCGCGAATGCCTGGTCGATCCCGGCATCGAGGAGGTGCTGTCGGTCGGGCGCAGCCCGCTCGGCGTGCAGCACCCCAAGCTGAGGGAGGTCCTGCACAAGGACTTCACCGACTATTCCGCGATCGAGAAGCAGCTCACCGGCTACGACGCCTGCTTCTTTTGCCTGGGCGTCTCCTCCATCGGCATGGACCCGGAACGCTACCGGCATCTGACCTACGACCTCACCATGGCCGCGGCCAAGACGCTGGTGCGGCTCAACCCCGGCATGGTCTTCACCTATGTCACCGGCCGCCACACCGACTCGACCGAACAGGGTTCGTTGCGGTGGGCGCGCGTCAAGGGCAAGACCGAGAACGATCTTTTGAAACTGCCGTTCAAGGCCGCCTACATGTTCCGCCCGTCCGGCATCCAGCCGCTGCATGGCGTGCGCTCGAAAACCGCATGGATCAACGTGGTCTACGCCATCACCGCGCCGCTGCTGACCTGGATGGTGCACGCCACGCCCAACCAGATGACGACAAGCGAGAAGCTCGGCCGCGCCATGATCAGTGTCGCCCGCAACGGCTATCCCAAGCCGATCCTGGAGAGCGCCGACATCAACACCTTCTGACGCAGGTTCCAGACAGCGCCGGAAATTTCGCGCTTTTGCGCTGGCCGAACCGCGCCTATATCTCGGCCATGAATGCTCCGCTCAAACTGATCGCGCTCGATGCCGACGACCTCGCGGTGATCTCGGCCCATGTCCAGGCCGCCCGTGTCCAGACGTCAGACATCATCTGGCGGCAGGACGAGAAGCGGCTGGTGATCGGGCTCAACCGGCTGGACTGGGAGCAGACGCTGGCCGGCGAGGCCGAGCCACAGCGCCTGATCGCGGCGCTGCGCTTCGACCGGGTGCTGGCCTGCAAGTCGCGCAATATCGATCCGAAATCGCCGGAATCCCTGCTCGAGCTGGTCGGCATCGAGTTCTGTCCCGGGGATGAGCCCGGCGGCAGCGCACTGCTGCTGTTCAGCCATGGCGGCGCGCTCCGGCTCGACGTGGAATGCCTGGAGTGCGAGCTGACCGATCTCGGCCAGGACGATCTGGGGGCGGGGCAGGTGGTGACACCCTAATTTATCGCCCCGGCGAAGGCCGGGGCCCATACCGCGTGATCTCTCGAGAGAGGCGGTGGCCGACGCCTTTTCCCCAACCGGCATTTGTGGTTATGGGCCCCGGCCTTCGCCGGGGCGACGCTTGATTTTGCTCGTCCTCGAGGGTTGACGGCAGCACCCCCGCCGCGCCATTGAGGTTTCAGGCCAAATTCCCCCTTAGAAAGCCACCATGCCTGTCCGCCTCGACCGCAACAGCGCCGATTTCGACCAGCGATTCGCTGCCTTTCTGGCCGCGAAACGCGAGGTTTCGGCCGATGTCGAGAAGGCAACGCGCGCCATCGTGGATGACGTCGCCGCCCGCGGCGATGCCGCGCTGATCGAGGCGACGAAAAAGTTCGACCGGCTGGACATCGATGCTAACGGACTGCGTGTGACCTCGGCCGAGATCGACGCCGCCGTGAAGGCGTGCGACGCCAAGACCGTCGACGCCCTGAAGCTGGCGCGTGACCGCATCGAGGCATTTCACAAGCGGCAGATGCCGAAGGACGAGCGCTTTTCCGATCCTCTCGGCGTCGAGCTCGGCTGGCGCTGGAGCGCGGTCGATGCCGTCGGCCTCTATGTGCCCGGCGGCACCGCGGCCTATCCGTCCTCGGTGCTGATGAACGCGGTGCCCGCGAAGGTCGCCGGTGTGCCGCGCGTGGTGATGGTGGTGCCGGCGCCCGACGGCAAGCTCAATCCGCTGGTGCTGGCGGCCGCCCATCTCGGCGGCGTCGCCGAGATCTACCGCGTCGGTGGCGCGCAGGCGGTGGCCGCGCTCGCCTGGGGCACCGCGACGATCGCGCCGGTCGCCAAGATCGTCGGTCCCGGCAATGCCTATGTCGCCGCTGCAAAACGTCTCGTGTTCGGCAAGGTCGGCATCGACATGATCGCGGGTCCCTCCGAAGTGCTCGTTATCGCCGACGACACCGGCAATGCCGACTGGATCGCTGCCGATCTTCTGGCACAGGCCGAGCATGATACGAGCGCGCAGTCGATCCTGATCACCGACAGCGCGCGGCTCGCCGCCGATGTCATCAGCGCCGTCGAAGCGCAGCTCAACACACTGCCGCGCGCCGACATCGCGCGCGCCTCGTGGAACGATTTTGGCGCCATCATCATGGTCGGCAATCTCGACCAGGCCGTGCAGCTTGCGAATGCCATTGCCGCCGAGCATCTCGAAATCATGACGCAGGATGCGGAAGCGCTGTCGGCAAAGGTCCGCAATGCCGGCGCGATCTTTCTCGGGCCGCACACGCCGGAAGCCATCGGCGATTATGTCGGCGGCTCCAACCATGTGCTGCCGACCGCGCGCTCGGCGCGTTTCTCCTCGGGGCTTGGCGTGCTCGACTTCATGAAGCGCACCTCGATCCTGAAATGCGGTCCCGACCAGCTGCGCGCGCTCGGGCCCGCCGCGATGACGCTCGGCAAGGCCGAGGGGCTGGAAGCCCATTCCCGTTCCGTTGGACTGCGGCTCAACCTGCCATGACCCAGAAGCCGGACGAGCCCGACACCAACAACCGCATCGTTGCGGTGACGCTCGACGAGGAATCGATCGGCCGTTCCGGGCCCGACATCGAGCATGAGCGCGCGATCGCGATCTACGACCTGATCGAGCAGAATCTGTTCGCGCCGGAGGGCGCGGCCGAAGGGCCGTACACGCTGCACATTGCGATTACCGGCAACCGGCTGATGTTCGACATCCGCCACGAGAACGGCACGCCTGTGGTCGCGCATCTGTTGTCGCTGACGCCGTTCCGGCGGATCGTGAAGGACTACTTCATGATCTGCGACAGCTACTACCAGGCGATCCGCACCGCGACGCCGGACAAGATCGAGGCCATCGACATGGGCCGCCGCGGCATCCATGACGAGGGTTCGCGCACGCTGCAGGAACGGCTGAAGGGCAAGGTGCGGGTCGATTTCGAGACCGCGCGCCGCCTCTTCACGCTGATCTGCGTACTGCACTGGAAGGGTTAGCGCATGGCCCGGAAAAGTGTGCCGCGGTTTTCCGACAAGGCCATGCGCCAAGCGAAAGACTCCTGACCCGTGGTCGAGCTACCGCGTGCGAAGAATCCGCAGGCGGTGCTGTTTGCCTGCGCCCAGAATTCCGTGCGCTCGCCGATGGCCGAGAGCCTGCTGAAGCAGATGTTCCCGCAGGGACTCTATGTGAGGTCAGCCGGCGCGCGAAAGGGCGAGCTCGATCCCTTTGCCGTCGCCGTGATGGCCGAACTCGGGCAGGACATCTCCCAGCACAAGCCGCAGACTTTTGAGGAACTCGAGGACTGGGAGGGGCTGAATTTCGACCTCATCATCTCGCTGTCGCCCGAGGCGCATCACAAGGCGCTGGAGCTGACGCGCACGGTCGCAGCTGAAGTCGAATACTGGCCGACCCCGGACCCCACCGGCACCGAGGGTAGCCGCGAGCAGAAACTGGCCGCCTATCGCGAAGTCTGCGACGGCCTCTTGATGCGCATTCGCCGCCGCTTCGCCAAGGTTGGCGCGGCCAGCGGATGATGCTCTCTCGGTGTCGTCCCTGCGGACGCAGGGACCCATAACCACCGGCCGTCGTCATCTGAGCGCAATATTGCCATGGAGACTTCCCAAAACAGCACTTTCACGGCGTATGGGCCCCTGCGTTCGCAGGGGCGATGGCAGTTCCCCGGTTGTGAAAGCAGGCCCCATCCGATAGGTTCCGCGCGCATTCACCCCTCGATTCCCTTCAAAATATTCCCGCATGCTCGGCCGCCCCAAATTCGTTCTTGCTTCCGGCTCGCCCCGGCGCCTGTCGCTGCTCAATCAGGCCGGCATCGAGCCCGATGCGCTGCGCCCGGCCGACGTCGACGAGACGCCGCGGCGGGGCGAGCTGCCGCGCGCCTGCGCCAATCGGCTCGCGCGCGCCAAGGCGGACGCGGCGCTGAAATCAGTGCAGCTCGATGACGAGCTGCGCGGCGCCTTCATCCTCGCCGCCGACACTGTTGTCGCGGTCGGCCGCCGCATCCTGCCGAAAGCCAATCTGGTCGATGAAGCCGCGCAGTGCCCGCGGCTGCTTTCGGGCCGCAACCATCGCGTC
>JAKFVP010000618.1 GCA_021732175.1 Bradyrhizobium sp. | reverse complement strand
AGACAGGGACAAGACCGCGCCTTTCCGCAAGCGCCAGCGCCGCTTCGCGGTCCGCGTCACGCACCTCGTGGCGCTTCCGTTCCGCCATCAGTTCAGCGGCGCGGTGCAGGCGCTGTTCGGCCTCAATCATCTCGCGGGTAGTGAAGCGATCCTCGCCGCGAGCGTCCTTGCCGAGTTCGACCAGATTTGGCGCGCTACGCATCGCTCCCACGACGTCGTTGAACTGGGCGATCCCGTCGCTGTGCCGGTGCGCGAAGACAGCCATGTCGCGCTTCGTGAAGGTTGATTGCTGTTGGGTGATCGCATCCAGCCCAAGGGAGGGATCGGCGATGATCCGCGCGCCATTGTTTCGCGCGATCTCGCGGTGCATCTCGGCGCGGTCGGCAGCCTCGATCCCTTCGCCCTCGATACGCTGCGCGGGTGCGCCGATTTGGGTTTGAGGCTCCAGCGCGATGCCCTGCGCTTCGAAGCTGCGATGATCGATGCGCGCGTCGATGTCGAGTTCAGTCAGGCGCTCATTGGCGATCTCCGCCCAGCGTTCGCGCCAGCGCTCGACCATTTCCGTGCGGTTCCAGTCCCGCACCTTTTTGCCAAAGCCGTTCTCGTCAACCGCGCGCATGGTGAGCATGACATGGGCATGCGGTTTGGGCATGCCGTCCTCGGCCATGTCCAAATGCACGTTGAGATCGGCGATCATGCCCCGGTCAACGAATTCGCCCCGAACGAAGTCGCGGGCCAGTTCGATGCCCTCGCGCTCACTCATCTCGCGCGGGATGGCAAATTCCACCTCGCGGGCCAGCTGGGCGTCCTTGCGGACTTCGAACGCCTCGACATCGTTCCAGAGCCGCTCGCGGTCGCTCCACGCTTCCGGCGCGTTCTCCGGCAGCATCACCTCGGAATGGACGACGCCGCGCTTGGCCGAAAAGTCATGGCCGCGGTCGAGGCGCTCGTCGCGCAGCCGTGAAGCCGAGCGGTAGGCGGCCGACGCTACCGCGCTGCTCCCGGCCTTGCGGCCAATGACCTTGACGTGAAGATGATAGATCGCCATCGCGACCGGATCAGTGGCACAGCGAAGCGCACGTCGGAACGACGTATAAGCGCGCCCTCCCTCGAAAAATTCTCGGGCGGGATTACCCCGTCTCAAACCGTTCCGGCGACCTTACAGCATTCGGCAAGGCGCTCGACTATCATTTCTCCATCAACACTCACGGAGACGACATTGCGCAAACCACGGGACTTTGATGCGGAACTGAAGGCACTTGACGACAGGGCACGCGGGCTGAAAAACCGCAAGGTGCAGCAGCTCGGCGAACTGGTGATTGCCGCCGGGGCGGACGTGCTCGGCGCCGACGAACTGGCAGGCGCGCTGATCATGATGGCCGAGACAAAGGACGCTGCAAGGAAGGAGGCTTGGGCAAAACGTGGGGCCGCGTTCTTTCAGAGCCGAGCGCGGCGAACTGCACCGCCAGTTGAGCGCCACAGCGGCGGCGCTCGGGCGCAACCGGGCGGCGCGCAACCGGCGACAGGCAGCAAGGGCGCGGCATGATATGCGCACCTGGCAGGTCGAGCGCCGCAAGCGCACGCGGCACCTCATCGAACTTGGCGGCCTCGTCGTGAAAGCTGGACTCGTCAACCTAACCGGCGATGATCGCGCCACCATCCTTGGCGCGCTGCTTTGGATGGCCGACAAGCTCCAAAGCGAACAGGGCGAACAGGGCGAACAGGCGCGCGAGCTATGGGCCGCAAAGGGGAAGCGAGCGTTCGAGGCGGACCCGTCAACACACAAGGGGACAGATCGAACTGTTCCAGCAGTTCGTCGTTGATGCACGACAATAGCATGTCGGCCGAGCGACTGCGTGCGCGGAGCGTCGTTCGAGCATGCGATGGGCGCTGAAAGCGGGGCGACGGAACTCGCGATCCGCCAAAAGGATACCTACTTCGTGCGCTCGAAGATAGTCGTTGCCACCCCACCCAGCCAATGCGAAAATATCGGTCATGTCTCTCCTGAGGCTGCGGCTGGCGGTGTCATCGGCCTTGTCGAAGAATGCGACATCACCGAGATTTGCGTCAGGTACGTTGCATTTTTCTGGCTGTGAGCGATACGGTGCTGAAGGAGCGACGAACAGCGGCCGCGGAGCCGAAGTTCCCTTTTGACCCGCGGAGCGGTTGAGTTTTCCACGGGGCACGCCAATGCCAATGGCACGTCGCGAATGACGTATTCGAGATCGCCGAAGCGATGTCCCGCAACGAAGCGCTGCGGTTCCAGGGTGACGTAGCACAAGCGCCGATCACTGGCTGGCCGCTGCTAACCTCACGCAACACGCTGCGTAGGTCGAGTTGCAGCGCAACTTCGGCGGCGCGGCGCTGAAATTGTGCCAGTGCCAGCTCTCCGCCACGCGACGCCGGCAAGATCCCCAACGCCAACAGCACGCCGGCTGTCTCGCGCTCGATTGATGCAAGGATTTCCTGAGCCTTCCGATCTGCGCGCTTCCAAACTTCCGCTTCAGCGAAAGTTACGGATCGCAGGGCCAACTGCCCGCAAGCAGAAGCGACGAGGCGACAAAGGCGGCCACAAAGAGACAGATTTCGGCCCGAACGGAATAGCGCGTTCCAAACGGTCGCGAGGAAGTCGACGTAGTCAAGTGTAGCCCCAAAGCAGGGCCGCCAATACGGCCGACCCCGATTCGGCATCATACGGCCAAAGCTCATCATAGGAATCTTGTTGTTCTGCTGTGCATGTTCCTTAGATCGACTGAATTCTAAATATGGGCCTATCGGATATAAAACGCCACCGGCGCGCCAAAGCTCATCGTGGATTGCTTCACGTCGGGCGGAAACGCCGGGAATGGCTGGGCGCGGCGGACCATGGCGAGCGTTTCCGCGTCAAGCGCGGAATGCCCTGACGATCCGCCGAGTCCCGCGGACAGCACCTGTCCGCTGCGGCCGAGCGTAAAGCTGACCCGCGCAGTGCCCTGCTGGCCTGCGGCCTTCGCCGCCGGCGGATATTGCTTGAAGCGCTGCAGATGCGCTGCGACCATTTGCTTGTAGGAAGCGACTGCCGCCGCCGACGCGCCCGAGCTGACGGCGGATGCGGCCGGCGCCTCGCGCTCGGCCCGTGGCGAGGCTGACGTGCGCGGTGCGGGTGTCGCCTCTGTCGGCTTCTTCGCGTCAGCGCGAACGACTTTTGGTTTGACCGGCGCGGGCTTCTGTTCGGACGTCACTTTGGCCGGCTCGGGCTTTTGCGGCGTCACCCGCTTCTGCTCGGCGGGCGCCACGACTTCAGCCTTCTCCTGCAACGGGGTCGGCGGAATCGGCTCCTCCACCACTTGCTGCTTGACGACCTCGGGCGGCGAGGCATCGGCCTGCTGCATCACCGGACCCGGCGCGAGATCGAGTTGCGTCGGCAGCGGGGCTGAAGTGACAGGCGCCATGTCGACCATGATTGCCGGCAGCGTGATGCCGGGCGGTGTTGGCGGGCGATACCAGGTGACCGCCAGCGCGATCAGCACCGCATGCAGCGCGGCGATTGCCAGCGCCGACACGCCCCAACGTCGCGCAAGCCCGTCGTCGGCCGCATCATGCAGCGCATACGTATTCATCGTTAGCTGCGCCCGTCGAGGCCGACCAGGGCGACTTTCAGAAAACCGGCATTGCGCAAGAGGTTCATCACCTCCATCAGGTCGCCATAACTGACTGCCTTGTCCGCGCGCAGATAGATGCGTTCGTCCTTGTTGCCCTTGCTGGCGGCATCCAGAGTGGAGGTCAGTGCGTCGCGGGCGACGATGTCCTCGCCGACGGCGACGGAGAGATCCGGTTTCACCGTGACGAATACCGGCTTGTCCGGCCGCGGCCGCGGTTCGACGGTGCTGGCCGGGAGATCGACGCCGAGATCGACGGTGGCGAGCGGCGCCGCCACCATGAAGATGATGAGAAGCACCAGCATCACGTCGATGAACGGCGTGACGTTGATCTCGTGCACTTCCGCGAGATCGTAGGCCTCCGCGTGCTTGCCGAGCCTTGTATTGCCAAGTCCTGCGCCCATCGCCTACTCCGCCGCCCGCGACAGCGCGAAGGCGCCGGCGTCGCGCTGCCGGCTGACCAGCAGCAGCACATGCGCCGAGGCATCGGTGAGCAGCGCGCGATACACCGCGATCGCGCGTACGAGATGGTTGTAGATCACGACCGCGGGGATCGCCGCGACGAGGCCGAGTGCGGTCGCCAGCAGCGCCTCCGCAATACCAGGCGCGACCACGGCGAGATTCGTGGTGTGCGCCTCGGAGATGCCGACGAAGGAATTCATGATGCCCCACACCGTTCCGAACAGACCGACAAAAGGCGCGGTGGCCCCGATAGTGGCAAGCACGCCGGTGCCGCGCGCGATCTGCTGCGACATCGCCGCTTCCACGCGTTCCAGCCGCAGCGCGATGCGCTCTTTCAATCCGTCATCGACAATGCCGCGGGAGAGGCTGGTCTCGCGCGCGGCGGATTGGATGATTTGCGCGACCGCATCGGCCGCGCCATGGCTGGCGTGCTCGACCTCGCCAAGCGTAGTGTTGCTTTCGAGCAAGCCGAGGCGACGCCTCGCCAGCGAGGCCTGACGGCGCAGCTCGATGGTCTTGGCAAGCCACACCGTCCAGGTGACCAGCGAGGCGAACGCAAGTCCGACCATGACGGCCTTCACGACGATGTCGGCGCCCACAAACATGCCCCAGGGCGACAGATTGCGCGGCAGCAGCGCGTTGTCGGCGGCCAACACCGCCCCCGGCGACAGCGCAGCAGCGATCCCTGCCGTCCAACGAAGCATTGCATGTCGCATTGTCGTCTCCCGTAGCGGAAAAGCTTTATGCGGTCGGCGCGATGCGGTCGGCCAGCGCCTTGAAGCGCGCAAGCTGGTCGGCGCGCAGCGCACGCATCTCGTCGCGGCCGACGAACACCTTGAACATGATGCCGCCGTCGACGTTGAGGAAGGCGATGAAGGCCGATTGCTTGCCCATGAAAGGCCGCTCGACGAAGGCGACGCCGCCGCAGCGATCGTGACGTAGATGACCGTGCAGGCCCTTCGGCTGCATCAGGTTGAAATAGCCGCGACCGATCTCGCCAGCCGGAATCGCGCCGGTGAACTCGAAGATCGCATCGTCGGTGTGCACGATCAGCGTCACTTCGCCCCACTCCACAATGTCCCGCATCGCGGCAGCGAACTCGCTGCCGGCGCCGAGCCGCAGCATCTGCGGCGGCAACGCCTCGATCACCGCGCGCGGCGTGACCTTGCGCTGCCGCGCGACGTCCTCGATCACGGCGCCGGGATTCTCCGCCATATGCGCCTTCAGTTCCGCAAGCTCCGTGCTCAGCATGTCAAGCTCCTTACGCCGCGGCCGCCTTGCGCTCGCTCTGGATCACCTCGAACCCTTCGAACCTGGGATGGCCAAGATAGAGACTCTCACCGGTCCTGTTGTCGGCGCGCGCATGGGCGCGGCGGAACTCTTCGGATTTGGTCCACGCCTCGAACGCCGCCTTGTCGGTCCAGGTCGTGTGCGTGGAATAGAGCGTGTGGTCGTCGGCCTCGGGGCCGCGCAGCAGATGAAACTCGACGAAGCCCGGCATATTGCCGAGCCAGGATTCCCGTGTTGCCCAGATGGTCTCGAACGCCTGCTCGGCACCCTTCTTCACCTGGAACCTGTTCATTGCGATAAACATGCAAACTTCTCCTTCTCTGCATCCGTGGTGTTATTGAACGCGCCAAAACCGCGCTGGAGCATCAGCGCGGCCCGGCAGCAACCTGGTTGAAACGCGTCTTGTCGATTTACGCTCCACCAAAGTGAATCTTCAGGCCCGCCTTGTAGACCCTGCCCGGTCCAGGGCTCGACCACAACACGTCGTTCTGCGTGGTGCCGTCGGCGCCGCTGCCGGGGATCGCATAGGGCCGGTAGTACTGGTTCAGGAGATTGTCGATCGACGCCGTGAAGAGAATGTCCGGCGTCGCTTTCCAGGTCAGGTAGAGCTTGACCAGCTCGTAGCTGGTCGAGGGCAGATAGCCGACCGGGATGTCGGTATTGCCGGAGAATGACGACCACTGCGCAGCCAGGATCAGGCGGCGATCGAGCAGCCGCACGCCGGCCGTCGTCGTCACCTTGCGCGGGGTGATGGTGGCAAGGCCGATATTGGTCTGCAGGTTCTTGCCGCGGATGACATGGCCGGACAGACCGAAATACCACAGGCCCGCGTCGTACATGGTTTCCCACTCGACGCCCTCGATGCGGGCATGCGCGATGTTTTGGTACTGGTAGAACTGCGGGAACGATCCGAACGGCGGCACCGCCACGAACCCGAAAGGAACGAGGTCGATGTAGTCCTGGACATCGTTGCGGAACACGTTGAACTTGCCGCGGAAGGAGTCGCCCGCGACGGCGATATTGTCATACTTCAGATTGACGCCGGCCTCCTTGTTCTTGCCGACCTCCGGCCGCAGGTTCGGATTGGCAAGGAAGCAGAACAGGCCGGTGGTGCCGTCAGGGCAAACGAAGAAGGCAGGACCACCGCCGGTCGCATGGGCGCCCGAAATCAGCGTTTCGGTGATCGACGGTGCGCGATAGCCTTCGGCATAGCTGACATAGGGCGTAAAGCCCGCCACCGGCGTCACGCCGACGGTGATTTTTGGCGAGAAGCGGTCGCCGCCTGTCGAGACCGTTCTCGAGTCGAGATCGTAGCGGTCATAGCGGATGGCGCTGACCACCTCGAGCCAGGTCGAGTAGTTGTTCTTCAGCTGCGCGAAGCCGCCGGACACCGTACGCTCGCCGCCGGGCGTGGTGATGTTGGAATTGCCGCGGGTATCCGATGTGTTCACCTTGTCATTGAACACATCGAAACCGTAGGTCAGCGCGTTGCGCCAGTCGCCGAAATTGAAACGCGTGGTGTTGTTGACGTCGGTGCCGATGGTGTCGAGCAAATAGCTGCGGCGATCGCCGACGCAGCCCGAGATGTTATTGCCGGGATTGCCGAGCGTACACACGCCGCCGCCGGTGCTGATGCGGTTGTTGTAGGTCTTGACCTGGTCGTTGTCGGTGCGGTTGCCGTAGACGGTAGCGTTAATGTCCCACAAATAGTCGTCCGGCTTCGAATATTTCCAGGTGATGGTGCCGGTGTAGTTCTTGGCATCCGACGCATAGACCGATGAGCCCGCAATCGCCGCCGCCGGCGCCGACGTGGTGGTCGGACCGCGGTTTAACTGGCCGATGCTGTACTTGTAGTCCTGGAAGACGCCGCCGAACTTGATCTCGTGGCCTTCGGCAGGACGCACCGTCAGCTTGAACAGGCCGCCGGCGAGCTCGTTGCCGGTATTGCCGATCTCGGTACCGTTGCCGTCCTTGTAATTGCCCTGCGTGCGATAGACGGCACCGCCGAACACGTCGACATCGGGGTTGACGCGCACGCCTGCGAATACCGAGCCGAGCCCGCGGTCCTTGTTGGTGCCGTAGGAGCCGGTCATGTCCACGCCCCATTTCTCGCCGGGGCGCACGACATCCTGGATGTCCTTGGTGCGGAACGAGACCACGCCGCCGATCGCGCCGGAGCCGTAGATGTTCGCGGTCGGACCGCGCACCACGTCGACGCCGCCGACCAGCTCCGGATCGAGGAAGAACGATCCATTGGCGTTGTGACCGGTGCGCTGATAGTTCTGCCGGGCACCGTCGACGACGACGGCGACGCGGCCGAAATCCTGCAGGCCGCGGATGTTGATGACGGTCGCGGGATCGTCGCCGCGTTCCTGGAAGGTGACGCCGGGGATGTTGTAGAAAATATCCGACAACCGGTTCGGCTGCAGGCCCTGGATCTGCTCCAGCGTCACCACGGAGACCGGCGCCAGCGCGTCGATCGCCTTCTCCTCGGTCTTCGATACCGCAACGGTGATGGTGTCGAGCGATTGCACGGCCGAGGTGCCGGCCTGCGCATTCGCGTTCAACGCGGCGGCGGAAGGCGCCTGTACTTCCCGTTGCGGCTGCGCCGGTTTGCGCTTCGCCTGCTTCGGCTTCTTCTGCTCCGTCGTGCGATCGGCATCGGTGTTCGCCGTCTGCGCCATCGCAGACGTTGAAAACATCAACGCAATGGAAAGTGCGGACGCGCCTAAAAAGAGGGCGCGCAAATGCCTAGCCCCGTAAGCCATATGCCCCGACCTGATGATTTGCTTCTTGGGTTCGGCTGGCGGGCGCTGCAATCGCATGCAGCAGCTTGCTGGCTACCAACTGTTCACGACGCGAGCCACCCGCCCGCATCGTGCTCGTCTTGGTTACGTCGCAGTGCGGGAACCGTCAATCGCCGCAGGACGCACTTTACATCGATTGTAAATTGCACCCGTTGGATTGCCCGCCGATCGAACTATACAACTTCGGAAAATACGGGGAACCTCGGGGCGCAACGACAGAGATGGCGACAAATTCTTCAGACAACGTCGCAGGCGCGGGAAAAGCCTCAGATAATCCTTCTGCTGCAACACGTTCCATCGCAATGGGCGGCAACCGCATCGACAGCCGCGAGCTGTTTGCGGTGGAGCGCGAGATCATCATCGCGCATGGCGGGGACGCCTATCGCCTGCGGTTGACGTCGCAAAACAAGCTGATCCTGACCAAGTGATGCCGATCATGACAATTTGTCACACGCTCGTGCTGTCGTTTGTCATCGCCTCCTGCGCGGCCGGCGTTGCACGCGCGGATGGCATCGTCGTGCACGATGGACGCGACCGCGACGTCCGGATCGAGAACCCGGCGCGAATCGTCTCGATAGGCGGTGCGATCACCGAAATCCTCTACGCACTCGGCTTCGAGGATCGGCTGGCCGGCGTCGACGCCACCAGCCTGTTTCCGGAAGCCGCGCTGCGCGACAAACCCAACGTCGGCTATTGGCGCCAGCTCTCGCCGGAGGGCGTGCTCGGGCTCAATCCGTCGCTAGTGCTGGCGATGCAGGGCTCGGGGCCGAGGGAGACCATCGAGGTTCTGGAAGCGGCAAAGGTGCCGCTGGTGATGGTGCCCGAAACATTTTCCGAGCAGGGACTGCTCGACAAGATCGCGCTGGTCGGCCGCGCCATGGACGCTGGACCGCGCGCGGCCTGCCTCGCCAGGGCGGTCACCGAGGATCTCGCGCAATTGCGCGAACTGCGCGGCAAGGTGGCAAAGCCGGTGCGCGTGATGTTCGTGATGTCGCTGCTCAACGGCCGCGCCATGGCGGCGGGAAAGAACACCGCTGCGAACGAGATTATCCTGCTCGCCGGTGCGGTCAACGCGATCGACGGCTATGACGGCTACAAGCCAATCAATGACGAGGCGATCATTGCTGCAAAGCCGGAGGTCGTGCTCTCGATCGCGCGCGGCAAGGACTCGGTCGAGGCGGACGCGGTGTTCGCGCATCCCGCGTTCGCGTTGACCCCGGCCGCGGGCAACAAGGCCTTCATCTCGATGGAAGGCCTCTATCTGCTCGGCTTCGGGCCGCGCACCGCCGCCGCCGCGCGCGATCTGTCGCTAAGACTCTATCCGGCGCTGGCACCGCAGGCGGAAAAATTCACACCGGCGGCGTTGTCGGCCGACTGCCGGAAATGAGCGCGACGATCGAAGCCGCGCGCCCTGCCCGCTCGTTGCGGCCCGCCGCCGCGCTCGTCATCACCGCCCTGCTCGCGGGGTTGGCGATTGCGGCCATGATCGCACTCACCGTGGGCGCGGCGGGAATTCCATTCGCGCGACTGCCGGCGGCGCTCGGCATTTCATCCGACCTTTCCCATCCCGTGACCGCGCGCGACCAGCTCGTGCTGTGGTCGATCCGGATCCCGCGCATCGCGGCAGCCGCGATGGTCGGCGGCCTGCTCGCCACCGCCGGCGCGATCATGCAGGGCCTGTTTCGCAATCCGCTCGCTGATCCCGCGCTGGTCGGCGTCTCCTCTGGCGGAGCGTTCGCCGCGGCCGCGGCGATCGTCTTCACCGACAGCAGGTTTGGCGAAAGCGTCCGTTTCATGCAGAACGAGCTGTTGCCATTGGCGGCGTTCGCGGGCTCGCTGGCGACGACGATCCTCCTCTACAGCATCGCGAGCCGCGGCGGACGCACGTCGATTGCGATCTTCCTGCTGGCGGGGCTGGCGATTGCCGCCATCGCCAATGCCGGCATCGGGCTTTTGGTGTTCGTCGCCGACGACCGCCAGCTGCGCGACATCACCTTCTGGATGCTGGGCTCGCTGAGCGGCGCGACCTGGCCGAAGGCGGCGACGCTGGCGCCCGTGCTGGCGCTGGCGCTGGTCGCGTGCCTCTTCATCGCGCGCGGGCTCGACGTGCTGGTGCTCGGCGAAGCCGAAGCGTTTCACAGCGGCGTCGATGTCGAGCGGCTGAAGCGCATCTCCATCGTGCTGGTCTCGGCGATGACCGGCGTTGCGGTCTCCGTCTGCGGCGTGGTGGGATTCGTCGGCATCGTGGTGCCGCATCTCTTACGGCTCGCGATCGGTCCGGCTCACCGGCTGCTGCTGCCTGCCTCGGCGCTACTCGGCGCCATCCTGATGACCGGCGCGGACACGCTGGCGCGCACCATCGTGGCGCCTGCGGAAATGCCGATCGGCATTTTGACCGCGGCGGTCGGCGCGCCGTTCTTCCTCGCCATCCTGTTGCGGCAACGCGGTCTCACCGGGCTATGAGCGCGATCCTGCAGGCGCACGCGGTCTCGATGACGATCGGCAGCGCAAAGCTGGTCGACGGCATCGATCTGGAGATCTCCGGCGGCGAGATGGTCGCGATCGTCGGCCCCAATGGCGCCGGCAAATCGACGCTGCTGCGCATGCTCTCCGGCGATCTGCGCCCAACCGGCGGCGGCGTCGAACTCAGGGAGCGCGACATCGGCGCCTGGTCGCCGCGCGAGCTGGCGCTGCGCCGCGCGATGCTGTCGCAGCATGTCCACGTCACCTTCCCATTCACGGTCGAGGAGATCGTCGAGATGGGAACCGGCGGGCGCAGCCGCGCCGCCTCGCGCCCGCTGGTCGAAGAGGCGCTGCGCGAGGTCGGGCTGGAGCGTTTCCGCGACCGGCGATTGCCCACGCTGTCCGGCGGCGAGCAACAGCGCGCGCATTTCGCCCGCGTGCTGGTGCAGCTGGCCTGCGGCGAGGCGATGCACGGCCCGGGCCTGTTGCTGCTGGATGAGCCGACCTCGAGCCTCGATCTGCGGCACCAGATCGATCTCGTGGAGAGCGCGCGGCGACGCGCGGAAAATGGCACCGCGGTGCTCGCAATTCTGCACGATCTTAACCTGGCGATGCGCTTTGCCGATCGGGTGATACTACTGCAGCAAGGCCAATTAGTTGCAGATGGGAAAGCAAGTGAAGCCATTACGGTAGAGATTATCCAGAGAGTTTTCGAAGTGGATGTGACGTTTCGAGATACTGAGGACGGTTTGTCGTTTGTCCTTCCGAGGCTAAAGCTAGGTAATCGCAAAGCATCGCTCCCGGAGTCGCTCGCCGGAAATAGCTGAGATGCTGTTCTTCAACTGGGAGGGGCCCGTTTCTGATAAATTCGAACGAATTAGCTCACGAGCCAATCGGCGATCTCCTTGACAGGATTGCGGTATATCAAAGATCGTCGGCTCGATTCTGGCACTTTGCTCTCAACTTTGAGATTGGCTACTCAGAGAGGGCTATGGGGACCGACAGGCGAGTACGTTGGACTGAAGACGATGATAAGGCCGTTCTCGCCCTCAAGGCATCCGGCGCCTCGACCGCGACGATTGCTCAGAAGCTGGGTCGCAGCGGGACATCAATCAGTAGTCGGTTCGCTCACCTCAAACGACAAAGACGGCTGGCGCGTCTCAAGATTGAGCTAAAGCAGGAATAGCAAGCAGTTCACAGCGCCGTTGATAGCTTGGTTACGGCTGGCCTGCCCATCGCATTGCTTGAACGTCGCTCCGGGCACGCAGTCGCTCGGCTGACATGCCATTGTCGTGTCTCAACGGCGAACTGATGGAGCAATTCGATCCATTCCCTTGTGTGCCGCCTCGAACGCTTGCTTTCCCTTTACCCTGAGATTCGCGACAAATCCTCGAATCACGAAATCATCGCCCAAACGAGAGTTTCTCAGCAAACTGCTAGAGCGCAGGTATGGCTGCTGGGTAGCCGTGGCGTACAAATGGGACGAACGGCGGGTATTCTCCCCTCGAGGGCGACGAAGTACACTTTCGATCTCTTAGTCAGCAGGTTCCAGGTTCGAGCCGTGGTGCGCCACCAAATAAATCAAAACCTTAGCGCGAGAAACGACGGGCGCGTGGCGGCGAGCTTCATGACGAGAACCCAGGCATCTGCATTTCCTGCTGTGGAGCACGCAGCCTCTGATAGAAATAGGGCGACACCGGAAAAAAGCGCCACGTGTATTGCGCCGTGCATTTTCCTGCCACATGGATCAGCGCAGATCGGTTTGAAACCGCGCTGCGAGCTTCCTGCGGCCCGCATGCCCCAAACACGCGCGAAGTCACGTTTCATTTCCCGACCGGCTGCAAGATCATGGTCGATGGTGCGATCCGGTCTGTCGTCGAATACCTCGAGCAACGTCGCGTCGGCGATGTCGGCACGTTCGTCTTCCCGGGCCAAGGTGAGGACAACGCGTTTGGCAGCTTCCCGAACCATTGGAAGCATATCTTCGAGGACTCCTCGCTATCCGATGTGACGCCGCACGTCCTTCGTCATAGCTTCGCGAGCATCGCCAACGACCTCGGCTTTACCGAGGTGACCATCGCGGCGCTCGTCGGCCATGCCAGGGGTTCGGTGACGAGCAAGTACATCCATACGCTTGACACGGCGCTCATCATGGCCGCGGACACGATCTCAGGGTACATCCAGGGCCTCCTCGACGGCATTGAGTTCAAGCAGACCGCCTATGCGCTAGACCGCGATTCACGAAAGGCCGCGCTGGCTCGCTTCCTCAAGAGGGCTTCGGATGGTGATCCGGAAGATACCGTCCAGGATCGTATGGCGACTTAAGCCGTATGCCAGCCTGTGACATCGCCGCAGCGGGGCCTCTACCAAGGCCGATATGACGCGGATCTGGCACTGCGGTCCAATGGAAGGCAGCATAGGATGGGTTCGTACGCTCCGCGGCTACCCTTTAGCTCTCATTTGCAGGAGTCTGCGATACGTTACGATGCTTTTCCTCTCGGTGGCGGGGTAGCTCGCCGTCCTGTGATGGCGGACGCTTTTGCGGATGTCCTGCGAAAAGCGGCCACGAATCCATCTTCACAACGCACGTTCCAGGTAGCTTTGAAATACGCCAACATGGACGAGCGCTGAATCTGCTGAATTGGGCCACAAATCCTCGGTGCGGAAAGCTACGTCATACGTGGGCTCGTCGACGGCTTCCACTCCGTGCGCATGTGCGTCGGGAAACGGATATCGCGGAGACTCGCTCACGACGACACCGGGCTTTCCCCGGATGTAACCGGGCATGCGGACATGTCCTGCGAAGAAATCGTTTTTTACCCGAACGAGATCGCCCGGCTGAAATGTCTCGGGGTCGGGGAGGTTGGTGCGGCCGGGTGCGCTCGGCTCAGACAAGGGAACGATACCTTGAGCCAGGTGCTCCAGCTCTTCGCGAGTCACGATACCTTTCTCGACGCACAATGTCAGGAGGCTTGTCAGCGACCGCTCATAATAACTTGCTGACAAATACTGACGGGCGGGCATGCGCTCAATCGCGTGCCGATATTCATCCATGTTAAAGATGCCGCGCCGCACCGCCATGCCATAGAGTGCATTGACCCGCTTTTCCCAGTCAGCATGGAAAGCTGGCGCGCCAACGGCATATCGTATTGTTCCAAAGCCTTGCCGGCCGCCGAGATCGTGAATGCCGTCCATCGCTCACCTCATTCCAGTCACGTTGGGTGCTACAGACGCGCAACGCCAATCATCGATTCCTTGGTGACGATGTCGATTAGCTTTTCTTCGGGCCAACCGATCGTCTCCGGGGGCTGGACCGGGATCACCATGTAGCGCGTGTCGGCGGTCGTATCCCAAACCCGGATTTCGATTTCGGGCGGCAGGTCGAGCCCCATCTCGCGCAAGACGGTTCGGGATTCGCGGACCACGCGGGCGCGGTAGTCGAGATCCTTGTACCAGTCCGGGGGCAGGCCGATGATCGTGAAGGCCGTGCAGGAGCACAGTGTGCAAACGATGACGTTATGGATGGTGTCCGTGTTTTCCAACGCGACCAGATGTCGGTGATGCGCGGGCATGCTGAGTCCCAGTTCGGCAACGGCATCTTTCCCATTGGCAAACAGTCGTTGACGGAAGGCGAGATCAGTCCAGGCCTTGGCGACGACCCTAGCGCCATTCCGAGGGACCCATTCTTGCTCGGCCGCATGAGTCATCGTTTCAATGAAGGGCTTGGGCTCCATTCCCCGCTGTTCGAATACCGCTTCGATCGCGGCGACCCGGTTCTCGATGGGGGCAACCTGCGATGGGCGAGACTGGGTATTCATGCTACTTGCTCCGACTGGTGTCTGTACGCAGAATGGCACAAAGGACCAGAATTTTCCAGCAGAGCTCTGCGCTACTGGTTTCCTGGCTGATGCCTTAGCCAACCGGCTGCAAATGACCGCACGTCATTAGAAGCTTACGCAATTCCCGAATGGGCGGGAAGACTTCCTGATTCCAGTCAGCCCCCTGTGCATTGAAAGCTGTTTGTTCCATTTCGACGATCTCGCAATCCTCGGCGAATACGCGGTCGGTGAACCACGCCAACACCGGCCACGCCAAATTCAGGAGACCCGGAATGTTGGATTTGCGAACCGACAAAACGACGAAGGCGCGGTTGCTTTGTTGGTTGGAGTCGGCCGGCGTGTAGCCGAGCCAGACGCTGAGGACGGGTTCGTCGCCCCGCGTCCACATTCGTAGCGTCTGGTAAGGATACTCCGTCCGCACCGTCATCAGGTCGCGCGCCGTCTTTGCCTTTCCGCGCAACCCACCGACAATGACGGCTTCGCCCAGCGGCGGCTTTTCGTCGGGGCGCGCGAAGCTGTAGTCGACCTCCATCCAGTCGTCGCCCTTGCGGCTTGCGAGATATCTCGGCCTCACCTTTCCCGTGGTCCTGCGGTGCAGGAATTGATGATTCATGTCCATCAGGTTTTCATGCATGAACGTGTAATGGCATTGGACCACCTTGCCGAAGCGCCGGGTCTTGTATCCCGGTTCTGCGGCGGCGCCGATCTGTTCGGGCGGATCTGCGGCAGGGGTCGTGCCCGGCCAGACGAAAATGACGCCATCGCGCTCGAAGCATGGGTACGACTTGACGCCGTTAGGCAGCTTGCCTTTGCCCAGATACGGAACGTCGACGCAGTGGCCCGAGCCGTCGTAGCGCCAGCCGTGATAGCAGCAGCGCACCGTGCATCCGTCGACAGTACCCTTGGAGAGCGGCACCTGACGATGCGCGCAGCGGTCTTCCAAGGCAAAGACCGGCCCTTCAAGGGGACGCACCAGCACGATCGGCTCGCCGGCAAACCTGCCGGCGAAGGTTTTGCCGGACTTCAGCTCGAGCGACCACGCGATCGGATACCAGTAGTCCGGATGGGCGCCGACCCTGCGGAGATCGGCTGGTGATCTTTCCGCGGCTGCCGCGGCATTCGATTGCACTGGTGTCATCGTGTAGCTAAGCCGCTCCTCCTGACCCTAGATGCATAGCCATGATCTGATCGGGCGTCTCCATCACTTCGATGCGCTGCCCATCGCTGCCGACAAAAGCTAGGATCGTGCGGTCGCCCTCGCGCCACATGCGGCCGACGAGGGCGATGTTGATGTGGGTGCGCTGGTTCTTCTCGAACCTCGTGCATTCAATCCAGAAGCGCATGATCGACCTCCATGAAAGCGGAGCGCGCGACAACGCCGCGCGCCCCATTGGTTCAGGATGCCTGCCGCATCTCGCGCGCCGCCGCGACCATATTGACGAGGGCAGGGCGCACTTCTTCCCATTTGCGGGTCTTCAGCCCGCAATCTGGGTTGATCCACAGCTGCGCGTCGGTTAGCCGCTTTCGCGCGAGCGACAGCAATTCGGCCATCTCGCTGACATCAGGCACGCGCGGGGAATGGATGTCATAGACGCCTGGACCGATTTCGTTCGGATATTTGTAGGTTTTGAAAGCGTCCAGTAGTTCCATCTTGGAGCGAGACGTCTCAATCGAAATGACGTCCGCGTCCATCGCACCGATCGCGTCGATGATGTCGTTGAACTCCGAGTAGCACATGTGGGTGTGGATCTGAGTCTCGTCGGTCACACCGCTCGAACAGATGCGGAAGCTTTCAACGGCCCATTCGAGATAGATATTCCACTCTGACTTTCGCAGCGGCAACCCTTCGCGCAGGGCTGCCTCGTCGATCTGGATCATCTTTGCGCCGGCTTTTTCCAGATCGGTGACCTCGTCCCGGATCGCCAGCGCAATCTGCCGGCAAGCTTCGCTGCGCGGAATGTCGTCACGGACGAATGACCAGTTCAGAATCGTCACCGGGCCGGTCAACATCGCCTTCATCGGCTTCTTGGTGAGGGACTGGGCGTATCGCCACCATTCGACCGTCATCGGCTTGGGACGCGATACGTCTCCGAACAAGACTGGCGGCCGGACATATCGCGATCCGTAGGACTGCACCCAGCCGTACTTGGTGAACGTGAAGCCCGAAAGCTGCTCGCCGAAATACTGCACCATGTCGTTGCGTTCGAACTCGCCGTGCACCAGGACGTCGAGGCCGATTTCTTCCTGCCAGCGCACGGCACGGGCCGTTTCTTCTTTCAGGAATTGCTCGTATTGCGCATCGCTCATCGCGCCCTTGCCATGCGCAGCTCGCGCGTTGCGGACTTCGGTGGTCTGGGGGAACGAGCCGATCGTGGTGGTCGGGAAGGCAGGCAGTCCAAACCGCGCGTGCTGCAGGCTAGCCCGCTTGGCGAAAGCGTTGTTGCGCTTGCGCATGGTGTCGTCAATCGCGGCCATCCGCCGTGCGACATCCGCGTTGTGGATTTTCGGCGACGATTTACGCGACGCTGCCGCTACATCCGATGCGGTGAGCGACGCGGCGACAGTTGCGCGGTCACCGGCGAGAGCTTTGCCCAGTATTGCCAGTTCGGCGATCTTCTGCACCGAGAAAGCGAGCCAACTCTTGATGTCCAGGTCCAAGCCGGTCTCAAGCTCGAGATCGATCGGCACGTGCAGCAGGGAGCAGGACGCCGCGATCTGGACGCGATCGCGGCCGAGCGCGGCGACAACCGGCTCCAACCGCTTCAGCAACGCCGAGAGGTCGGCGCGCCAGATATTGCGGCCATCGATCACACCGAGCGACAAGGTCAGGCCCTTGGGCGCAGCGGCCACGATCCTGTCGAGCTGCTCCGGCGCCCGAACGAGGTCGATGTGAAGGCCTGCGACGGGCAACGAAAGCGCCGCGGCCGCGTTGTCGCCGAGAGCGCCGAAGTAAGTCGTCAGCATGATCTTCAGGCCCGGCACCATCTCCGCCAACAAGGCATACGTCATCTGGAGCGCGCCCTGGATCTCGCGATCCGCATCCAGCACCAGGTAGGGCTCGTCGATCTGAACCCATTCGCAGCCCTCGGCCACAAGCTGCTGCAACACCTTGACGTAGACCGGCAGCAACACCGGGAGCAGGGAGAGTGCATGGAACGACGGATCCTTGCTCTTGGCGAGCCTCAGGAAGGTCACCGGGCCGAGCAGCACCGGACGTGTCTGGTAGCCGAGCGCCTTGGCTTCCCGGTATTCATCGACCGGCTTGCATGAGGCCAAGGTAAAGGTTTGTCCGGGGCTCAGTTCCGGCACCATGTAATGGTAATTGGTGTCGAACCACTTAGTCATTTCCTGTGCCGGTGCGCCATGCGACGACCCGTGCCCGTGGTGGGGATGCCCGCAACTGGCGTTGTGGCCATCGCCTTCGGCGCCGCGCGCCATGGCGAAGTAGGTAGCGAGCGACACGTTGTCACCCTTCCAGCCATAGACTTCGGGGATGGCGCCGACCATCACGCTGGTGTCGAGAACCTGGTCGTAAAACGAGAAATCGTTGGAAGGGATGACGGTTACGCCGAGGGACTTTTGCCGTGCCCAGTTAGCGGCGCGAAGGCCGACGGCGGTCTCACGCAATGCCTGCTCGCTGGACTTGCCGGACCAAAAGCTTTCCAGCGCCATCTTGAGTTCGCGGCGAGGTCCGATTCGCGGCGTTCCGAGCGTTGCTACGGGAAGTGAAGGAATAGACATGGCTTACCCCGATGTTAGGGGCGAAGGCCAAGTGACACGTCTGGACTCCAGGCCGACATGTGGCGGGCGGAGTCGCAACCGCACCACCGAGACACCCCGCCCGAGTACGTTATGTTGTCGAGGCAGGTCTCCTGGCTCACGGGTCAATGCTGCTGTCCGGCCTTCCCGAAACCCTCGCAGGCTTCAGTGACTTTGTTGGACAGCGGCTCACCGCTTACAGTTGCGGGGGCAGCGCCGGCGTTACACCGGCTTCCCTCTTAGCTCCGGGCAAATTGAACCCAGAGAACCACGACACTTTGAGTTAAGGGCAAGTTCAGCCCCAGTCAACAAGTGATCTCCAAGACATCGTCGGATTGGTTGGCTTCCAAATCAAGAAGCGTTGTCAGCTGGCTCGCGCCCTTTGCGGCATTCCTTCCGGAATGATGGTCTGAACTATGGAAGCGTCCAGCGCCTCGTAATCGTGCAGTCCGATCGTCGCGTACAGTTCCGCGCGCGTCTGCATGCGTTCCACGGCCTTGTGCGTACCGCCGTCGCTCGCGATCGCCGCGTATAGCTGCTGCTGAGCCTTGTTGGCGACGCGCAGCGAGGAAACCGGCCAGATCACCATTGCGTAACCCATCTGCTCGAATTCGGATGCCGTGAAGAAGGGCGTCTTGCCGAATTCGGTCATGTTGGCGAGTAGGGGAACGCCGGGCATTCGCTCGGCAAAGGCGCGGAACATCTCGGCGGTATTGAGCGCTTCGGGGAAGATCGCGTCCGCACCTGCGTCCATGTACAATCTCGCGCGTGCGACGGCGCCGTCCAAGCCCTCGCTGGCCGCAGCGTCGGTCCGCGCGATCACGACCAAATCGCGACGTGCCTTTGCCGCCGCAGCCACCTTGGCCGCCATATCATGCGCGTCGGCGAGCTTCTTGTCGTTGAGGTGACCGCATTTCTTGGGCAGAATCTGGTCTTCGATATGCACAGCGCCGGCACCGGCTTCCTCGAACACCCGCACCATGTGCATGACGTTGAGCGCCTCGCCGTAACCGGTGTCGCCGTCGACCAGGAGCGGCAAACCTGCCGAGCGGGCGATCTGGCGGATGAAGAATGCGACCTCGTCGACCGTGATGATGCCGAGGTCGGGTAGCCCCATGGACGCGGTCATGGCGGCGCCCGAGAGGTACAGGCCCTCGAAGCCGGCTTCCTTGGCCTGGAGAGCCGACATGCCGTTATGGGTACCGGGCAGGCGCAAGATCCCGGGGCGTTGTAGCAGTGCCCGAAAACGGTGACCGGCCGTTTCGCGCGGTAGCTCGGATGCGACGAGATAGGGCACTTCAGCCTCCTTACGCTGCACGCACGGCCGAAGCCGGCATGTCGCGGGCTTCCAGTGGCACGTAGGCGCGGTTTTCCGGCCCGACATAGTTGGCCGCCGGCCGAATGATCTTGTTGTCGGCCCGCTGTTCGATCACATGGGCGGCCCAACCCGAGGTTCGGGAGATGACGAACAGCGGGGTGAACATCGCCGTCGGCACGCCCATCGCGTGGTATGAAACGGCGCTGAACCAGTCGAGGTTGGCGAACATCCGCTTGGCTTCGGCCATCACCGCTTCGATACGATCGGCAATCTCGAACATCCGCATGCTGCCGCCTTCGGCGCTTAGCTGATGGGCGACCTGCTTGATCACCTTGTTGCGGGGATCGGCGATCGTATAGACGGGATGGCCGAACCCGATGACGACTTCCTTGGCCGCGATTCGGCGGCGGATGTCGGCCTCGGCTTCGTCCGGATCGGCATAACGTTTCTGAACCTCGAACGCGACTTCGTTGGCGCCGCCGTGCTTCGGTCCGCGAAGCGCGCCGATCGCGCCGGTCACCGCCGAATACATATCGGCGCCGGTGCCGGCGATCGAACGGGCGGTGAAGGTCGAGGCGTTGAACTCATGCTCGGCATAGAGATTGAGCGAAGTATGCATCGCGCGTTCATGGGAAGCGGAGGGCCGCTTGCCATGCAATAGATGCAGGAAATGCGCGCCGATCGAATCGTCGTCCGTTTCCACCTCTATGCGGCGGCCGTTATGGGCATAATGGTGCCAATAGAGCAGCATGGAGCCGAGCGAGGCCATTAGTCGGTCCGCGATGTCGCGGGCGCCGGGCGCATTATGGTCATGGCTTTCAGGCAACACGCAGCCGAGCGCAGAGGTGCCGGATCGCATTACGTCCATCGGATGCGCCGCCGCCGGCAATTGCTCTAGTGTGTTCAGGACCGCACGAGGCAAGCCACGCAGCGACTTCAGTTTCGCCTTGTAATTGGAGAGTTCCGCGCGGGTCGGCAGGCTGCCATGCACCAACAGATGCGCGATCTCCTCGAACTCGCAGACACCTGCGACATCGAGGATGTCGTAACCCCGGTAAAGCAGATCGTTGCCACTGCGGCCGACGCTGCAAAGCGCGGTGTTGCCGGCGACGACGCCGGAAAGTGCCACGGATTTCTTGGGCGCGGGCTTTAGGTCTGTCATCTTTTGCTCCCTACGATCTAGCCGCGCGTCGCGCGGAGGTCTGTGTCTCTGGTTGCCAGTCGAAGATGCCAAGCAGGGGAGTTGCTCCCAGCCGTGCCGGCTCGACCGCAAACGTTAGTTCCGACAGTTCGCCGGCGCGCAGCGACGGCAGGCGCTCGACGGCGGCGATGAAGCGGTCCTGTTCGGCTACGGAGATGACGCCTTCCGCAAGGGTACGGAATTTCCGTACGTAGTCCGGCCGCTTGAAGGGACGGGCTCCGAGCGGATGCGCATCGGCGACCGCAATCTCGTCGCTAATGGTCGAGCCGCCCTTGAGGGTAACAACGACGCGGCCGCCAAAAGCTTTTAATTTTGGATCATGGCTATGGTATCGCAGGGTCCATTCAGGATCCTCGACAGTTGTGATCTTGTGCCAGAGTTCGATCGTCTCGGGGCGGCCTGCACGCTCCGGCGCGTAGGATTTCTCGTGGTGCCAGCCGCCGTCCTCCAGCGCGACCGCGAAGATGTACATGATCGAATGATCGAGCGTCTCGCGGCTGGCCTTCGGGTCCATCTTCTGCGGATCGTTGGCGCCGGTGCCGATCACATAATGAGTGTGATGGCTGGTGTGGATGACGATGCTTTCAATTCCGGCGAGATTGCCGATCTTCGGTCCCATTCGCCGCGCGAGGTCGATCAGCGCCTGGCTCTGGTATTCGGCTGAATGCTCCTTGGTGTAGGTATCGAGGATCGCGCGCTTGAGTTCACCCTTTTGCGGCAGCGGCACGGTGTATTCCGCCTTGGGACCGCCGAGCAGCCAGGCGATAAAGCCGTCTTCGCCCTCATAGGCCGGCGACGGCGCGCCTTCGCGGCGCATCACGCGGTCGACGGCCTCGATCGCCATCTTTCCCGCAAAGGCCGGCGCATAGGCTTTCCAGCTCGAAATCTCGCCCTTGCGCGATTGCCGCGTGGTGGTGGTGACGTGCAGCGCCTGCTGCACAGCCTGATAGATGGTCTCGGTGGATAGCCCGAGCAATGCGCCGATGCCGGCCGCCGCCGACGGGCCGAGATGGGCAATGTGGTCGATCTTGTGCTCGTGCAGGCAGATGCCCTTCACGAGGTCGACCTGGATCTCATAGGCCGCAGCCAAGCCACGCAGGAGATCCTCGCCCGACGATCCGCAATGCTGCGCCACCGCCAGCACCGGCGGGATGTTGTCGCCGGGGTGGGAATAATCGGCGGCGAGAAACGTATCGTGGAAATCGAGTTCGCGAACCGCTACGCCGTTGGCCCAGGCTGCCCATTCCGGCGAATAGTGCTGATTGGCCGGCAATCCGAAAATCGTCGCTCCCATTTGTCGCGGATGGGCCTCCGCCTGCCCCCGCGCGGTGGTCACCGGATGCCGCGCGATCGAAGCGGCGGCGACTGCCGCGTTGTCGATGATGCGGTTACCGATCATCTCGGCCACGGGATCCTCGATGCGGACCGGGTCGGCAGCGACGGAAGCGATCTTCCAGGCCAATTGGTCGGCGCGATCCAGCGCTTCAGCGGACTTGTAAGTGCGGACTTTGTGGAACTTCACGGAACCATTTCCTCTGGTATTTCGGGGTGACATTCAAATTCGGTGACAGCTGCGGGACGCCCGTGGGCATCTACGGCGACCATCTCGAATGTCCCGCGGACTACGGATTGGCGCTGACCGCTAATGAGGTTTTCGCGGATCATCTCGACCGCAATTGTCATTGAACTGCGACCGACGCGCGCCACGCGGGCAACGAGTTCGATCAGTTCTCCGACCCGGATCGGTTCGTGAAACTCGATTTTGTCTGATGTTGCCATCACCACGTTTCGACGGGCGCGGCGCGTCGCTGCGACGAAGGCGGCCTTCCCCATCAGGTTCAGCGCATTGCCTCCGAAGAGCGTGCCGTAATGATTGGCAAGGTCCGGGAATATCATCTCCACGAACCGCGTTTCGACCGGCGGAGTAGTCTCGACTACGTGCGTCGGCATCATTTTGTTCTCCAGACGGCTTGCTATTCAATCCGGACTTCGCAATATCTACATTCGGAATGACTGAAAATGACTGATATTGCGTATTTTTGTGAATGAAATCCCGTAATATTGCAAAGTTTGCAAAGTTGGGGGGGGGGGGGTAC
>JAKFVP010000614.1 GCA_021732175.1 Bradyrhizobium sp. | reverse complement strand
TTGCTGCTCGCCGCCGACATCGCCGTGCGCATCATCCCGTCGACATCCGACATCAAGGTCGGCGTGCTGACCTCGATCATCGGCGTGCCGTTCTTCCTCTATCTGATCCGGCGCGAACGCCGCGCCTTGGGCGGAGGCGTGGCATGACGCTGCTCACGGCGCAAAATCTCGGCGTGACGTTGGGTGCGCGAACAGTCCTGACCGATGTCTCGCTCGCACTGTCGGCAGGCCATCTTATAGCTCTCGTCGGCCCCAACGGCGCCGGCAAGACCACACTGCTGCGCGCGCTCGCCGGGCTCGTGCCGTCGAGCGGCACCGTGCATATTCGCGGCGATGTGCTCACATCGCTGCCGCTGCGCGAACGGGCCCGGCGCTTTGCCTATCTGCCGCAGGGCCATGTCGTGCACTGGCCGCTGCCGGCGCGCGACATCGTCGCCCTCGGCCGCTTTCCCCACGGGGTCACCGATCCCGCGCAGATGTCCACGAAGGATATCGAGGCGGTGTCGCGCGCCATGCAGGCCGCCGACGTGATCGAGTTCGCCGATCGCCGCGTCACCGAACTCTCCGGCGGCGAGCGGAGCCGCGTCGCGCTGGCCCGCGTGCTCGCGGTGGAGGCACCGGTCATCCTTGCCGACGAGCCGATCGCCTCGCTCGACCCGCGCCACCAGATCGACGTCATGAAAAGCCTGCGCGCCGCCGCCGATGGCGGCGTGCTCGTGATCGTGGTGACGCATGATCTCGGCCTTGCTGCACGCTTTGCCGATCACGTCATGGTGCTGTCGGCGGGCAGGCTGGTCTCGCAGGGCGCGCCGTCGGATGCGCTGTCCGAAGCTGTCATGCGCGACGTGTTCCGGATCAGCGCCTTCCGCGCCGAGCATCAGGGCGAGGCCGTCATCGTGCCCTGGGCGGACGTGTGATGCGGGGATGGCTTCGCAAGCTCGCTTCACCTCTCCCGCTTGCGGGGGAGGTCGTAGCGCATCGAAAGATGCGCTACGGGTGGGGGAAGCTCTCTCCATACGGACGGTGTTGCTCGTGGCGGCACCCCCACCGCAACCCTCCCCCGCAAGCGGTAGAGGGGCCGCAGCGCCTTCGTGGCGCGCGTTTGGTGCTGACTCTGGCCGTAATGGCATGTGCGCTGCCCGCGAGCGCGTCCGCCGCGGCGCCGCGCATCATCTCCATGAACATCTGCACCGATCAGTTGCTGCTTGCGCTCGCGGATCCCGCGCAGATCATGGGCCTGTCGCGCTTCTCGCGCGATGCCCGGCAATGGGCCGGCGCAGAAGCGCGCAAATATCCGATCCTGTCCGGCGGCGCCGAGGACATTCTGGCGCTGAAGCCCGACGTGGTCGCCGCCAGCGATTTCGACAAGCGCTCCACCCGCGAGATACTGAAGGCGAACGGCGTCAACCTCGTCGAATTTCCGATCCCGCGCACGCTCGCCGATGTCCGCGAGCAGATCCGCCAGATGGGCGACCTCGCCGGTCATCCCGAACGCGCGACCGCGGAGATCGCGCGGCTGGATGCGGCGATCGCGGCGGCGAAACAGGCGGCGGCGGGAAAGCATTTCCGCATGCTGCCGTTGTCGCGCCGCGGCTGGGTACCGGGCCGCGACAGTTTTGTCGGCGCCATCCTTGCCGAAGCCGGTCTCGTCAGTGCCGCCGGCGAGCTCGGCATCAGTTTCGGCGGCTTCGTCTCGATGGAGGAGATCATCCGCCTGCGGCCGGATTATCTCGTCGTCTCCGATGCCGGCGACCGCGCGGAAGACGACGGCCGCGCCTTCCTGCTGCATCCGGCGCTGGAGCGCTTCTATCCGCGCTCAAAACGCATTGTCATTCCCGAGCGGATGACCGAATGCGGCGGCGTGCTACTGGCGGACGCGCTGAATGCGTTGTCGTCGGAATTGAAGCGGGTGGCGCAATAATTGAGCGGGCTAAGCGTGCAGCACTGGGCCGCCGGCCTTTTTCCAGGCGTCCATGCCGCCCTCGATATGGGCGGTGTTGGCAAGTCCGGCCTCCTTGGCGGCCTTCACCGCCATCGCCGAGCGCTCGCCGAACGCGCAGAAGAACACGATGCGTCGGCCGCTGGCAGCTGCGACTTCGCGCAGCATGCCGCCGGGCTTGAGGCTTTCCTCGATGCCGCCATAGGGCGCGTGCAGCGCGCCCGCCAGCATGCCGTGCTTGGCGCGCTCGCTGCTCTCGCGCAAATCGACCAGCAGGATTTCCGGCCGGCCGAGGCTCGCAATCGCATCGCGCGCGGTCAGCGACAAGCCGGCCTTGACCAGTTCGTCCTGGTGCAGCCCGACATGCATGTTGGCGGGCACCGCCACATCCATCATCTTCGGATTGGGCAGCTTCAGGTTGGCCATCAGCTGGATGTATTCATCGACCGATTTCACCTGCAGGCGCGGGTTGTAGCGCTTCTCCTCGCCGATGGTGGAGACGGTATCGCCCTTGTAGTCATGCGCGGGGAAGACCAGCGTCTCCTCGGGCAGCTTCAACAGGCGATTGAAGATCGAATCATACTGCGCCCGCGAGGAGCCGTTCTGGAAGTCGGTGCGGCCGGTGCCGCGGATCAAGAGCGTATCGCCGGTGAAGACGCGGTCGCCCATCAAGAAGCTGTAGGAATCGTCGGTATGCCCTGGCGTGTACATGACGTCGAGGGTGATGCCCTCGATGGTCACCTTGTCGCCGTCGGCAACACGCATCGAGACCACGTCGGCCTTGCTCTGCTCGCCCATGATGGTGATGCAGTGGGTGCGGTCGCGCAGTTCGCCGAGCCCGGTGACGTGATCGGCATGCAGATGGGTATCCACCGCCTTGACCAGCTTGAGGTCGAGCTCGCGCAGCAGCTGGCAATAGCGGTCGGCCTTCTCAAGCACGGGATCGAGGATCAGCGCCTCGCCGCCCAGCCGGCTGGCGAGCAGATAGGAATAGGTGCCGGAGACGCTGTCGAACAGTTGGCGGAAGATCATGGCAGGATTTGCTTCCCGATGAAGTATCGGGGCAATATTATTCTATTCCGGCCGCATTCTCAAACATTCCGTTATCTCAGGGCCGGATGTAGCTCCAGCCCTTCTCCTGCAATTGCATCAGGCGCACGACGCCGGAGGGCACCAGCGCGGCTTCGGAGAGGATCGCCACTTCCTTGCCTTCGGTCTTCTCCATGCCCTGTTTGGTGTTGTGGCAGGCCGAGAATTGCACGTTGCCCGGGAAAGCCAGCTCCTTCAGCCGCTTCAGGCGGTCCTTCACCGGCGAGGTATCGGCGCGAAGCATATGCAGGCCGGGACCGTACGTGACGATGTCGATGTCCACGTCCTCGTTCTTGCTTCGGTAGTATTCGATCACGTTCGTGGCATTGTTCAGCGCGAGGTTCATCACCTGCGCGTCATTCTGGTCGACATGGATCGCGAGGCGATGCCTGGCTCCGCCGGCAAGCGCAGGTGAGGCGAGGGCGAGCATAAAAAGTGCGACGGTCGCGAGGCGGGAAAACATCAAGAAACTCCGTTGCGGTTCATTCTCTCCCGTCATTGCGAGCGTAGCGAAGCAATCCGGCTTCCCTTTGTCGCGACAAAGCTGGATTGCTTCCGCCTTCGCTCTCCGAGCTTCGGCGGACTCCAAACCCTGCGGAGCTTGCGCAGCAAGCGGAGAAGGGTCGTCGCTTCGCTCCTCGCAATGACGGTGGTCGGGCTATGGCTTCACCAGCGTGTAGCCGTTCTCGGTCAGATGCAGGATCTGCGCGACGCCGACTTGCACCGGCGTTGCGACAGAAATGAATTCGGGCCGCTTGCCGGTATCGCGCTCGATCGTATCGACCGTGTTGAGGCAGATGTCGATGCGGACGCCCTGAGCGACCAGGCTTTCCACCGCCTTGCGGGCGGGATTGTCGGGCTTCAGCAACTCGATGCCCGGGCCGAACGCGACGATCTCGATCGCGACCTTGTCGGGGTCGTAGTACTTCATGAGGTTGTTGGCGACGCTGACGACGAGGCCGGCCTTTTTCGGATCGCTCTCGGAGAGCTGCAGCACGACCTTGTGCTCGGCGAACGGCTTGTCCTGCAGCGGGATTTGCTGTGCGCGGACCGGCGAAGCCGCCAGCCACAGCGCGACGGCCGAGGCGGCAATACATGTCGTCATCTGCTTCATCCGAGCCCCGCAATGCCCGGATTGCCGTCGACGCCTTTCAGCGTGACGCCCGCGCCCTGCCGGTTCGGCGGCTTGCCGGCGCGAAGATGCTTTGCAACGACGTCCCACACCGGTTCGCCGTTCTGTTCGTTGACCGAGGCCCAGCCCGCGACCTTGTAGGATTTGCCGGCCTCCAGCGCCTGGCCATTGTGGAGCTTGATCTCGGAGATGCGCTTGCCGGCGCTTTCCATCGGAGCGCAGGCATAGGTGAGGCCGCCGACGCGCACCATGTCGCCGCCCTGCTGGTAGTAGGGATCGGCGTTGAAGAGATTGTCGCAAACATCCTCGAGCACGTCCCTGATCTGCGCGCCGGTCATTTTCTGTACATAGGTCGCGGGATAGGTGATCGCGGTCTCGGTGAGAATGTCTTCCATGGTCAGCGGCTGGCCGGCCAGGGCCGTGGTGCCCCAGCGGAAGCCGGGCGACAGCGCGATCTCGGCGTCGAGTTCGCTGCGCAGCGCGTCGCAGATCAGAAGATCCATGGTGCCGCTGAAATTGCCGCGGCGGTAGAGCAGGCGGTCGGCGGTGGCGAGTTTCTCGCCATAGGCCGCAACATGGGGCGCGCGCACCTTGTCGATCAGCGCGGCCATTGCCGGATCCGGCTTCAGCAATTCGGAGAATACCGGCAGCAGGCGATAGCGCACATCATTGATCTTGCCTTTGCTGATATCGAGATCGAGCACGGCGAGGAATTTGCCGTTCGAGCCGGCATTGGTGACGAGCGTGACGCCGCCGGCATTGTTGACCGCCGCCGGCTGCGGCACGGCATCATGGGTGTGGCCGCCCAGGATGACATCGATACCGGACACGCGGCTTGCCAGCTTGAGATCGACGTCCATGCCGTTATGCGACAGCAGAATCACCGCATCGACCTTGTCGTTGTTGCGGAGGCTTTCCACCAGCTTCTGCAACTCCTCGTCGCGGATGCCGAAGGTCCAGTCCGGCGTGAATCGTTTCGGGTGCGCGATCGGCACATAGGGGAAGGCCTGGCCTATCACGGCCACGCGATGCCCGCCGATCTCCTTGATGGTGCTCGGCTGGAACACGCGCCCCGAAGCAGGATCGAACGCCTTGGCGTCGTTGAACCTGGCTTCCTCGGTGAGGAACACGTTCTGCGCCAGAAACTCGCCCTTGAAGCGGGCGAGATTTTCGCGCAGCGCCTTCTCGCCATAGGTGAATTCCCAATGCCCGGTCATCGCCTCGATGCCGAGCAGGTTGGCGGCCTCCACCATGTCGGCGCCCTGCACGGTGTTGGCGAGGCCAGTGCCCTGCCAGAGGTCGCCGCCGTCGAGCAGCAGCGAGCGGCCTTGCCCGGCATCGCTGCGCAGCTTGTCGATCAGCGTCTTCAGATGCGCAAAGCCGCCAAGCTTGCCGAAGCGGCCGGCGGCCTTCTCGAACTCGATGCAGGTGAAGGCATAGGCATCCGCGCTGTCGGGACGGATGCCGAAGCGCTCCAGAAATGCCTTGCCGACCAGATGCGGCGGCTGGCCCTGCATCGTGCCGACGCCGATATTGACGCTGGGCTCGCGGAAGTACACGGGCCTCAGCTGCGCGTGCGTATCCGTGATGTGCAGGATGCGCGCATTGCCGAATTTTTCGATGTCGTAGACGCTGGCGCTGTCGGCGCTGCGCGCAAGACGCGGCAGGCCGGCCGAAAGTGTGGCAGCGGCCGATACTTTAAGAAAATCCCGGCGGCGGATCGTCATGCTTCCTCTTCCGCGCGCGGAGCTACGCCGCTCAGCGTATCTCCAGATCCTTCCAGAGCTTCTTCTCGGAAATCGACTGGTAGATCGAAGCCTTTGCCAGCGCTTCCGCTTCTTTGGCCTCGGCGATCGCCTTGTCGAAATCGCCGGCGTCGCCGGCCTTTTTGGCCGCGGCCAGTGCTGTTGCCGTGGGAATCCACTGGTTGCGCAGCTTGCCGGCTTCGGCGTTGGCGGCTTCCGCGGCTGCGTAAGCTGCCTTGTAGTCGGCTTCCGACGCCGCGAACGCCGATCCCGCCGTCAGCACTGCAGCGATAAGAGCGAGCTTGATCTTCATGGCCGCGCTCCCGGGCCCGAGATCGGCAGGCCGTTGGCAACATAAGACAGGTAGTATTCGACGTTGCGGTACTCGTCGTCCTGTGGCGTCAGCGGCACGCCGCGGGTCTGGCTGTTGCAGGTGACAAGGCGGCGGCTGGTGGTGCCCATGCTGTTCCATTCCGACCGATAGATCGGCATCGCATTCATGATGCCGAGCGCCGGCGCCAGCACCTCGGTGCGCACGCGCTCGCCCGGGCTCTGCACATGGCAGGTGGCGCAGGAGAAGTTGAGCTGGCCGCGGCGGGTGTAGAAATATTCCTTGCCCTGCTCGTAGGCGGCGAGCGCGCGCGGATCGTCGGGGATCTTGATGTCCATCGGCTTGCCGCGCGAGGTGAAGGCCATGTAGGCGGTGAGTGACGCCATCTCGCCACGCACATAGGAGTAGGGCGCTTCGCCATTGGCTTCGCGGCACTGGTTGAGCGCGAGTTCGAGCGTGATCACCTTGCCCTGCTTGTCGTCGAAGAGCGGATAGTTCTGGCGGATGCCGATGCCCTGGTTCGGGAAGCAGTCGGCATAGGTCTTGCCGTTCTTGAACGGCTTGGCGAACATCTCCTTGCCCTCCTCGACCGCGAATTCGTAAGGAGGGAATTGTTCCTTCTCGACCCACTGCTTGTGCAGGCCCTCATCCATCGAATAGGGCCCGTTGACGAAGTCCTCCGGCTTCAGCTTCGGAAACTTGTCGTAGAAGAATTTCTTGAACGCCTTGGCATCCGCAACCGGGTCGATCTTGTCGGCAGCACCGGCGGGCGATGCAAGGGCGAGCGCAGCCAGCGCCAGCGCGGAAAAGCCAAAACGGATCAGGGAACGCTGCTTCATCATCCGATCTTCGCAGTGGTGGAATCGCTGGCGCCCTTGTTGTCGGTCCAGCTGACCTTCAGATCGTCGCCCTTCTTGCCGCCCTTGAAGGCGAACTTGACATAGGGGTCCTTGGAGATGCCGCCGCCCCAGTCGGCGAGGAATACCGGCTTGCCGTCATACTCGAAAGTGAGCTGCTGGATGAAATGCGGCGGAATGATCTCGCCCTTGGCGTCCTTGACGAAACCGGAATCCATCGGGTGCTGGATCAGTGCCTGCACCTCGGTGATCTCGCCATTGCTGGTGGCGCGCACGCGGATGGTCGATGCCATGGGATTGCTCCTTTATCTCTGGCGCGCTTAGCCGCCGCAGCCGCCGACGGTGACTTTGACTTCCTTGTCGGTGCGGTACAGCTTGCCGCCGGCCTCGACCAGGACGGTGACCTTGCTGGTCTTTGCCATCTTGATGCGGTTGGCGACGGCCGGCACGGTTCCCGCCGGGATCTTGTAGGCGGCGACCAGCACGATCGGGTTCTCGGCCACGACGAACGCGATCGAGCTGACATCTGCCAGCGTCGTCGTCATCGATACCGGTACGACACCGCCATTCTCGGCAATCTCGGGCGCGTCGAGCTTGATCTTGTCGGAGGTTTCCGCCGTCTTGCCGTAGAGCGCCTTGATGGCGTCGGCATCGCTCTTCTGCTTGAACGCGTCTTCCGGATATTTGTCGTTGGCCGCGGCGAGGACCGGCGCGCCGAACGGCAGATTGCCGAGGCCGACAAGGGCGAGCGCGCCTGCACCCTGCAGGATCACGCGCCGCGACAGCTTGTTATCGGTGATGTTCATCAACAGTCTCCTGATGCCGCGGCGGGCCATCAAAGGGTTTGCAGGAAATCCACGATCGCGTTGATCTCCTTCTCGGTCAAAATCCGGTTTCGTCCGAACGGAGGCATCACGGTCAGCGGATTGCGCTTGGTTTCGTCAAACACGATCTCGACCAGTTCGTCGCGCTTGTACTTGCTCTTGAGGCCGGACAGTTCAGGTCCGAGTGTGCCGGGATTTTCACCGCCCTTGATGACATGGCAAACCAGGCAATTGCCCTTGCCGCGGTCGAAGGCGAGTTTTTGTCCCTCCGCTGCGGATTGGGCGCAGGCAGGGGCAGCGGCGGCAAGGCTGGCCAGCAGCGCCAGCACGGGCGCGGAGTTCCTGAAGCAGGGGGCGATCAAGGCGTTTCCCGGACGTTCGTCGATGGTCGCTAGCGGAAATATATGACGTCAAAAGCACAAAGGCCATCGGCTGGCAATGAGGACGAAAGTCAGGGCAGAAATAGGGGTTAACCGTGCTGGCAGGCCGTCGGAATAGGAGGAGCGCACCGGTGTTGGGCCATGAAGTGGGCAGATTTTTTGCAACGCGCCAAGTCTCGGTTTAAAGCCGCGGTCTAAAGCGGGTGGCGGGAGAAAAGTTTGGCGGAATGGATCACCGAATTCGGCCGGGATGGCCGGCCGACGACGCCGGATGGCGGCCTCGACGCGCCCGCGTTCCACCGCAACCACCAGGCGATCTGGGCGGTGCTGGAGCAGTTCCTGAACGGCCGGAGCGGCGATGTGCTGGAGGCCGGCAGCGGCACCGGCCAGCACGTGGTGTATTTTGCCCGCCAGAGCCCTGAGATCACCTGGTGGCCGAGTGACCTCGGCGAAGCGCATCTGAAGAGCATCGCGGCCTGGCGCGGCGCGGCTGATCTGCCGAACATCCGCCCGCCGCAGCGCATCGACCTTTCCGATCCGGCCTGGTCGGTGGCGGCGGTTGACGGCAGTGCGCCCGGCAAGCTGCTCGCCATCTTTTGCGCCAACGTCATCCACATCGCGCCGTGGCGCGTCGCGGAGGGCCTGATATCGGGTGCGGCCCGGCAGTTGCGCGACGACGGGCGGTTGTTCCTCTACGGTCCGTTCAAGCGCGACGGCCGGCATACGGCGGTCAGCAACGCCGTGTTCGACACCAGCCTGCGCTCGCAGAACGAGGAATGGGGCGTGCGCGATATCGGCGATGTCGAGAAACTGGCGCAAGGTGCCGGGTTCGAATTGGCCGGGACGTTCGAGATGCCGGCCAACAATCTCATCCTGATGTTCAAGCGGCGCGGCGCAGCCTGAGATGTGGGGCATGCAGGAGACGGCCATTCGCGCATGGCGCGCGTCCGCTGGCAGCGGTTGATTGCCGCAGCCACGCTCTTCATAGTGCGATCAGATGATCGATGTGACAGCCAGCGACGAGACGGCAGGTGACGCGCGGGCGCGCGGCAATGTCGTGCGTCTGGCCGCAGCGCAGGCGCTGACCGGCGCCAATTCGGCCGTCATCTTTGCCACCGGCTCGATCGTCGGCGCAACGCTGGCGCCCAACGTCTCGCTCGCGACCGTGCCGCTGTCGATGTACGTGCTGGGCATGGCGAGCGGCACGCTGCCGACGGGCTGGATCTCGCGCGCCTACGGCAGGCGCGTCGCCTTCTTCATCGGCACAGGATGCGGCGCGCTCACCGGCGCGCTCGGCGCACTCGCCATTTTGCGGGGAGCGTTCTGGCTGTTCTGCCTCGCCACGTTCCTCGGCGGCCTCTACGGCGCCGTCGCGCAATCCTACCGCTTTGCCGCTGCCGATGGTGCCAGCGCTGCGTTCCGCCCCAAAGCGGTGTCATGGGTGATGGCGGGCGGCGTGTTCGCCGGCGTGCTCGGGCCGCAACTCGTGCAGTGGACGATGGACATCTGGCCGCCATACCTGTTCGCTTTCAGTTTTGTGATGCAGGCATTCGTCGCGCTGGTCGCGATGGCCGTGCTGGCCGGCGTCGATGCGCCGAAGCCGCAAGCCGCCGACCTGCACGGCGGCCGGCCGCTGCTTAAGATCGCGCGGCAGCCGCGCTTCATTGCCGCGGCGCTGTGCGGCGTCATCGCCTATCCCATGATGAATCTGGTGATGACCTCGGCGCCGCTCGCCATGAAGATGTGCGGGCTGACCGTCAGCGATTCCAATTTCGGCATCCAGTGGCACATCGTGGCGATGTACGGGCCGAGCTTCTTCACGGGCTCGCTGATCTCCCGCTTCGGCGCGCCGCGCATCGTCGCGCTCGGTCTCGTGCTGGAGGCGGCCGCTGCCGGCATCGGCCTTTCCGGCATCACCGCCCTGCATTTCTGGGCGACGCTGATCGTGCTCGGGGTGGGCTGGAATTTCGCCTTCGTCGGCGCCTCCGCGCTGGTGCTGGAGACGCATCGTCCGGGCGAGCGCAACAAGGTGCAGGCGTTCAACGATTTTCTCGTCTTCGGCATGATGGCGATCGGCTCGTTCTCGTCAGGCCAGTTGCTCGCGCATTACGGCTGGAGAGCCGTCAATCTCGTGGTGTTTCCGCCGGTGCTGCTCGGACTTGCCGTGCTCTCGTTTGCGTCGTTCGCCAGGCGCCGCGCGCGCCTGCGCGAGGTCGATGAGTTCCCCGAGCCGAGCATTTGAGCCTCGCCTGATGCCATCTGCTGACAGTTCGATGGGCATCGAATTGATTGCCGGATGGCGGCACTGTTCGGGTGTAGCATTGCGATCCATATCGTCGGAACGGGAAACGGGTGGACACCCGGTCCGTCGCAGAGAACAACAATAAAATGGACGCTTCCAGCTATAGGCCCATTCCGGAAACCTCGGTCCGCTACGACGGCTGGCGCATCGTCGCGGTCTGCTTCCTGCTCGCGACCTTCGGCTGGGGCCTCGGCTTTTACGGCCAGAGCGTCTATGTCGCCGAGCTGCACCGCCTGCGTGGCTGGTCAACCTCGTTGATCTCGTCGGGCACCACGTTCTTCTATCTGTTCGGTGCGGCACTCGTCGTCTTCGTCGCGGAAGCGATCCGCGCGTTCGGCCCGCGCAATTGCCTGATCGCCGGCACCTTTGCGATGGCCGCCGCGGGCGTTGCCATCGGGCAGGTGCGAGAGCCCTGGCAGCTCTATCTCGCCAACGCCTTGCTTGCCTTCGGCTGGGCCGGCACGAGCCTTGGCATCATCACCAACACGCTGGGCCTGTGGTTCGACAAAAAGCGCGGCATGGCGATCAGCCTGGCGCTGAATGGCGCCAGCTTCGGCGGCATCGTCGGCGTGCCGCTACTGGTCGCCGGCATCGGCTATTTCGGTTTCTCCGGCGCGATGACCGTGGCGGCCATTGTCATGGTCGTCCTGATGGTGCCTGTGATCCTGATCTTTGTCGGCAGGCCGCCGGCGCTGGCCCATACCGTGGCGGCCGCCGCCGCAGACGCGCCGTCGCCGACGCAAATAAGGGCCAGGGCGTTCCGCGACATCGCTTTCCTCTCGGTCTCCATAGCTTTCGCCCTCGTGCTGTTCGCGCAGGTCGGCTTCATCGTCCACCTCATCACCTTCCTCGACGGCGTGATTGGCCGCGAGCGGGCGACGGTGGCGATGGCGCTGCTGACGGCGATGGCGGTGGTCGGCCGCGTGCTGTTCTCTTTCGTGATCGACCGCATGAACCAGCGGCTGGCGTCCTCGCTGTCTTTCGTCAGCCAGGCGATCGCGCTCCTGATCGTCATCAATGTCCGCAACGATATCGCGTTGATCGCCGCCTGCGCGCTGTTCGGGTTCTCCGTCGGCAATCTGATCACGCTGCCGGCGCTGATCGTGCAGCGCGAATTCGATCCGCGCTCGTTCGGCGTGCTGGTCAGCCTGATCACGGCGATCAACCAGATCACCTACGCCTTCGGTCCCGGCGTGATCGGCGCGTTGCGCGACGTCTCCGGCAGCTACGCGCTGCCGTTCTACGTCTGCATCGGCGTAGAGCTGACCGCCGCGGTGCTGATCATGGTCAGGAGACGGCGCTCCTAACGACCGTCATTGCGAGGAGCGCAGCGACGAAGCAATCCAGCTTTGTTGCCGCACGCAAAGCTGGATTGCTTCGCTTCGCTCGCAATGACGGGGAGAGAGCTTCACGTCAATTCCGACACCTGCCCGTCCGGCAGGCCGAACTCGAACGTGTTCAGCGTCATCGACACCAGCGTGTAGTAGCCGCACAGCCCGATCACCTCGACCACGCCGCGCTCGGTCAGCACCTTGATCGCTTCGTCGTAGAGCCCCTGCGGCACGCCGTGCCCCTCATGCAGCGACTTGGCGAGATCGTAGATCATCTTGCCCCTGGGGTCGTCGAAGGTCGGCGTGCGGCGGTCGCGGATATCGTCAGCGATCTTCGGGTCCATGCCGCCCTTCAGCGCGAGGCGCTTGTGCGCGTACCACTCGTAATGCGCGGTCCAGTGCCGTGCGGTGACGAGGATCGCAATCTCGGAAAGCTTTGCCGGAAAGATGGTGTTGAAGCGCATGACTTCGCCGAGCCGCGTGGCGTGCTTCGCCATTTCGGGGCTGTTGAGCCAGGCCATCATTGGCGCCGGCGGGGCGCCGCGCTTGCCGGCGATCGACTCGTCATAGGTTTCTTTTTGCGCAGGGTCCATTTCGCCAGGCGAAAGCAACTTCAGCCGCATCGACGTTTCCTCTTGTTTTTCAAGTATTATCGCTATCTGCGAATACACCCGATCGTGGGCCATGGCCACCGCGCCTAATGCATGGCGTATCGGATCAGATATTGAATTCCGCGATGCGACGACTAAGGTCGATGGCAATTCTTCAATTCTGATGGAAACGCCGATGTCCGATCTCGAACAATTCCGCAAGGAAACCCGCGCCTGGCTGGAGGCGAACTGCCCGCCGGAAATGCGCAAGCCCGCCACCTCGGATGCTGACGTGTTCTGGGGCGGCCGCAACACCAAATTCTCCTCCGAGGCGCAGCGCGTCTGGTTCGAGCGCATGCGCGACAAGGGCTGGACCGTGCCGGACTGGCCGAAGGAGTATGGCGGCGGAGGCCTCGATGGCGCCGAGCACAAGGTGCTGCGCGAGGAGATGGGCCGGATCGGCGCCCGCCCGCCGCTGTCGAGTTTTGGCATCTGGATGCTCGGGCCGGCGCTGCTCAAGTTCGGCAACGAGGCGCAGAAGAAGGAGCACCTGCCGAAGATCGCGGCCGGTCTCATTCGCTGGTGCCAGGGCTATTCCGAGCCGAACGCCGGCTCCGACCTTGCCTCGCTGCAAACCCGCGCGGAAAGCGACGGCGATGATTTCGTCATCACCGGCCAGAAGATCTGGACGTCCTATGCCAACTACGCCGACTGGATCTTCTGCCTGGTGCGCACCGATCCCGCGGCGAAGAAGCATGACGGCATCTCCTTCATTCTGTTCGACATGGCCTCGAAGGGCGTGTCGACCAAGCCGATCCTGCTGATCTCCGGCTACTCGCCGTTCTGCGAAACCTTCTTCGATGGCGTGCGGGTGCCGAAGTCGCATGTGGTCGGCACCGTCAACCGCGGCTGGGACGTCGCGAAATATCTGCTGCAGCATGAACGCGCGATGATCTCGGGCAGTGGCGAGCGGGGCATCGGCCGTCCGCTTGGGCAGGTTGCGGCCGACTCCGTCGGCAGCGACGAGGCCGGCAAGCTCGACGATGCCGTGCTCCGCGGCAAGATCGCGACCTTCGATATCGACGAGGCGGCCTTCGCGGCCGTCGCCGAGCGCATGGTCGATCTCGTGAAGGCCGGCCAATCGCATCCGGCGTTCTCCTCGGCGATGAAATATTACGGCACCGAGCTCAACAAGCGCCGCCACGAAATCCTGATGTCGGCGGGCGGCATCGACGCGCTGGAATGGGAAAGCGAGCGCTCCCGCGCCGGCGCCCGTCCGCGCGCCTGGCTGCGCACCAAGGCCAACTCGATCGAGGGCGGCACCTCGGAGGTGATGCTCGGCATTGTCGCCAAGCGCATCCTCGATCTGCCGGGGGCGTGAAGCACGGCCCTCACCACGTGTCATTCCGGGGCGACGCGCAGCGGCGAGCCCGGAATCCACCGCGCGTGCGGCTTGCCGCATTCGCGGAAAACTGAAAAGAAGGCGCGCTTTCTTTCCTTTTTACGCGAATGGCCCAAGGGCCAAGCGCGCCGTGAGTATGGATTCCGGGCCTGCGCCTTCTGCGCATCCCGGAATGACGAATTGAAATAGCAATACGAACATCTAGACGGAAACACCCATGGCCCTCGTCCTCACCGAAGAACAATCCATGCTGCGCGACAGTGCGCGCGGGCTCATCAGCGACAAGGCGCCGGTGTCGCATCTGCGCCAACTGCGCGACAGCAAGGACGCGACCGGCTTCTCGCGCGAGCTCTGGAAGGAGTTTGCCGAGATGGGTTTTGCCGGCCTGCTGGTGCCGGAGCAATTCGGCGGCAGCGCGCTCGGCTGCGTCGAGGCCGGCGTCGTGATGGAAGAAATCGGCCGCACCTTGATGCCGTCGCCGTTCCTCGCCACCGGCGTGCTGGCGGCTTCCGCACTGACGCGCGGCGGCAGCGCGGCGCAGAAGGCGGAATATCTGCCGAAGATTTCCAAGGGCTCGCTGCTGGCAGCGCTTGCGGTCGACGAAGGCGCCAAACATCGCCCGCTCAAGACCGCGATGCAGGCGACCCGCGCCGGCAACGGCTTTAAACTGAAGGGCGCCAAGGCGCTGGTGGTCGACGGCCACACCGCCGATCTCCTTGTTGTCGCGGCGCGCAGCGGCGGTTCGCCCGGCGAGGCCAAAGGCATCACGCTGTTCCTGGTCGATCCCAAGGCCAGGGGCGTCGCCACCGAGCGCACCATCATGGTCGACGCCCACAACGCGGCGCGCATCGAATTCGACAATGTCGAGGTCGACGCCGATCACGTGCTCGGCGAGGTCGACCAGGGCGGGGCGCTGCTGGAGAATTTGCTCAATATCGGCCGCGGCGCGGTCGCCTCGGAAATGGTGGGATTGAGCGATGAGGTGTTCAATCGAACCGTCACGTATCTGAAGGAGCGCAAGCAGTTCGGCAAGCTGATCGGCGAATTCCAGGCGCTGCAGCACCGCGCCGCCGAGCTCTATATCGACATCGAGATTTCCCGTGCCGCGACCCTGAAGGCGCTGCAGGCGCTCGATGCCGACATCGAGAAGGCGGGTCCGGCGGTCGCCGTCGCAAAGGCCAAGGCCGGCAGCACGGCGACGCGCGCGGTGCAGGAAGGCGTGCAGATGCATGGCGGCATGGGCATGACCGACCAGTTCGACATCGGCTTTTTCATGAAGCGCGCGCGGGTCTGCGAGGAGCTGTTCGGCGACGCGAATTTCCACGCCGACCAGCTGGCGCGGTCGCGGAGCTATTGAGCGCTGGTCAACGCCGCATCCCCACAATAGCTGTCATCGCCCGGCTTGACCGGGCGATCCAGTATTCCAGAGACGGTTTTGATTGAGCCGCGCGGCCGCGGCGTACTGGATCACCCGCCTGCGCAGGTGATGACACCGGTCATGTGGCCCGAGATCCCGGGTTCGCGCTAAGCGCGCCCCGGGATGACGGCCTTTCGGCCGTTACCTGATCGGCGGGGCGTACTGGATGCCGCCGGCGTTCCAGAGCTGGTTCATGCCGCGCGGGATCTGCAGCTTGGAGCCGCTGCCGACATTGCGCTCGTACATCTCGCCGTAATTGCCGACATGGCGGATGATGCGAACCGCCCAGTCCTTGGTCAGGCCGAGCTGCTCGCCGTAATTGCCCTCGGTGCCGACCAGCCGCATCACGTCGGGCTTCTTCGACTTCAGGGCCTCGTCGATGTTCTTGGAGTCGATGCCGAGCTCTTCGGCGTTGATCATCGCATAGAGCGTCCACTTCACGATCATCATCCAGTCGTCGTCGCGCTGGCGCACCACGGGGGCGAGCGGCTCCTTGGAGACGACGTCGGGCAGGATGGTGTGGTCGAGGGGCTTGGTCATGTTGAGACGCAGCGCATAGAGCTGCGAGACGTCGGCCGTCAGCGTGTCGCACTTGCCGTCGGCATAGGCCTTCACGACATCGTCCAGCTTCGGCAGCTTGACCTCTTCGTATTTCATGTTGTTGGCGCGGAAATAGTCGGCGAGGTTCAGCGCCGTGGTGGTGCTGGCCTGCACGCAGACCTTGCTGCCATTGAGATCGAGCGCGGAGTCGATCTTGCGGGCGACCGGCAGCATGAAGCCCTGGCCGTCATAATAGGCGACCGCCGGGAAATACAGATCGTACGTGGTCTCGCGCGCCATGCTCCAGGTGGAGTTGCGCGAGAGGATGTCGACCTTGCGCTTCTGCAGCTCGGTGAAGCGCTCGTTGGCGTCGAGCGGAACGAACTTCGCCTTCTTCGGATCGTCGAAGATCGCAGCCGCCACCGCGCGGCAGAAGTCGACGTCGAAGCCGGTCCAGTTGCCCTTGTCGTCGGGAATGGAGAAGCCGGGCAGGCCGGCGTTGACGCCGCACAGCACCTCGCCACGGCGCACGGTTCGCTTCAACGTCCGCGTGTCGTAGAATTCGTAGACGATCGCGCCAATAGCGACCAAGACAGCCACCGCGAGCCCGATCAGCAGGCCGCCCCGGAACGTGCGCATCATTTTTCTCTCGCAAAAATCTTGGGAAATGAATCAGGCGGTGCGGAAGCCCGTGCCGTTACAGCTCGGGCTTCTGTCGGATCACGACCTTGGTGCCAACAGGCACGCGGTCATAAAGGTCGGCGACGTCGCGGTTGACGAGGCGGAAGCAGCCGGAGGAGACGGCGGTGCCGATCGTGTCCGGGCGGTTGGTGCCGTGGATGCGATAGACCGTGGTGCCCAGATACATCGCGCGGGCGCCGAGCGGATTGCCGGGGCCGCCGGCCATGAAGCGCGGCAAATAAGGCTGGCGCTGGATCATTTCCGGCGGCGGGGTCCAGTCCGGCCATTCCTTCTTCTGGGTGATGTTGACGAGGCCCTGCCAGGTAAAGCCTTCGCGGCCGACGCCGATGCCGTAACGGATGGCGCGGCCGTTGCCCTGCACGAGGTAGAGATGCCGCTCGGCGGTGACGACGATGATGGTGCCCGGCGCCTCGGTGGTGCGGAAGTAGACGACCTGCTTCTGCCACTCGGGTTCGAGCTCGTAGGCATCGTCGGCGACCAGGCCGGGCTCGTCCGCATCAGGCCGCTTCTGGGCGTTGCTCTGCGTGGTCGAAAACACGAGACCGATGGCTGCGATCAACATCCAGGTCAGGTGACGGAAATTCCTCATGCAAAGCTCTCCTCAAAGGGCGCGGCGCGCAACGCGATTCCGCGCTTGGGAACCATCAAATCTCAGGGTCTGGTTGATGGCAAGTTTAGGGCGAATCTGAGGCCGCTGGAATGCCATGAACTCGGGATTCACGTCGTAATGGCGTCATTTCGGGGCGATCCAGAGCCGCAAGCCATAGGAGATCAGCGTCACCGTCCCGACGCCGCCCAGCCAAAGCGCCACGAACCACAGCAAACGTTGCGCCAGTGGGCGTTCAGGCGGTTTGACCTGCATCAATGATACCCGTGCCCGGCCTGCACCTTGCCGCGGAACACGTAATAGGCCCAGGCGGTATAGGCGAGGATCAGCGGGATCAGGATGGAAACGCCGACCAGCATGAAGATCTGGCTGTTCTCGGGCGCGGCCGCCTGCCAGATCGTGATGCTCTGCGGCACGATGTAGGGATACATGCTGATGCCGAGCCCGGCATAGGACAGCGCGAACAAAGTCAGCGTCAGGAAGAACGGCTGGTAGTCGTATTTCTTGGCGAGGCTGCGCAGCAGCAGCACGGTGACGGCGGCGACCGCGATCGGCAGCGGCGCGGTGAAGACGATGTTGGGCCAGGCGAACCAGCGCTGGGTGTATTGCACATGCAGGAAGGGCGTGGCGATGCTGACCGCGCCGATCGCGCCGAGCATGGCGAACAGCAGCGCCCAGGACAGGCCGTAGGCGCGGTCGCGCAACTCGCCCTCGGTCTTCATCACAAGCCACGTCGCGCCCAGCAGCGCATAGCCGATGACGAGGGCGGCGCCGGTGAGCAGGCTGAACGGCGTCAGCCAGTCCCACCAGCCGCCGGCATAGCTGCGCCCATTGACGTGAATGCCTTGCAGGATGGCGCCCAGCGCAATGCCCTGCGCCAGTGTCGCCAGCAGCGACCCGCCCGCAAAGGCAAAGTCCCACTTGTTGCGTTCCCTGGTGGTGCGCCAGCGGAACTCGAAGGCAACGCCGCGGAAGACGAGGCCGAGCAGCATCACGATCATGGGCGTGTAGAGCGCCGGCATCAGCACGGCATAGGCGAGCGGAAACGCCGCCATCATGCCGCCGCCGCCGAGCACCAGCCAGGTCTCGTTGCCGTCCCATACCGGCGCGACGCTGTTCATGATGACGTCGCGGTCTTCCTTTTTCGGAAATAGCGGGAAGAGGATGCCGAGCCCGAGATCGAAGCCGTCCATCACGATATAGACGAACACCGCAAAGGCGATGATGAAGGCCCAGACAATGGCGAGATCGATAGCGATGCTCATCGGATCGCTCCCGTGACGGCGCCGGCGGCCGGCGTGATGCCGGCGGCGCGGGCAGGCACCTCGTGCGCCGGTCCCGCTTCGCCGGGATGCGGCGGATCAGCCATCAGGCGCAGGATGTAGACCACGCCGGCGGCAAACACGGTGAAATAGACGATGGCAAAGGCGATCAATGAAGACGCTACTGCAGGCGCGGCCAGCGGCGAAACGGAGTCCGCGGTGCGCAGCAGACCGTAGACCGTGAAAGGCTGTCGTCCGACTTCGGTCGTGATCCAGCCCGCCAGCACCGCGATGAAGCCCGACGGCGCCATCGCTACCGCGAAGATATGCAGCAGGCGGGAGTCGTAGAGCCTGCCGCGAAAGCGCATCAGCAGGCTGAGGAAGCCGAGGCCGGCCATCAAGAGGCCCATGCCGACCATGATGCGGAACGACCAGAACGGAATGAACACCGGCGGCCAGTTTTCGCGCGGCACGGTATCGAGCCCGGCCATCGGCGCATCGGGCGAATGTTTCAGGATCAGCGAGCCGAGTTTGGGAATCCCGACCGCATATTCCAGTTTTCCCGCGGCCTGGTTGGGCCAGCCGAACACATAGAGCGGCGCGCCGTCCTTGTGGCTTTCGAAATGGCCTTCCATCGCCATGATCTTGACCGGCTGGTGCTCCAGCGTGTTGAGGCCGTGCTGGTCGCCGGCGAGGATCTGGATGGGCGCTACGATCGTCGCCATCCACATTGCCATGGAAAACATCACGCGCGCGCCGGCCTGGTGCGGGTCGCGCAGCAGGTGAAACGCGCCGACCGCGCCGACCACGAAGGCAGTGGTGAGATATGCCGCCAGCACCATGTGCACGAGGCGATAGGGGAAGGATGGATTGAAGATCAGCTTCACCCAGTCGGCGGCGATGAACTGCCCGGCGGCATTGACCGCGTAGCCCGTCGGCGTCTGCATCCAGGAATTGGCGGAGAGAATCCAGAACGCCGAGATCAGCGTTCCCGTCGCAACCATCAAGGTCGCCAGGAAATGCAGGCGCGGGCCGACGCGGTTGAGACCGAACAGCATGACGCCGAGAAAACCGGCTTCCAGGAAGAAGGCGGTCATCACCTCATAGGCCATCAGCGGACCCAGCACCGGGCCGGTCTTGTCGGCGAACACAGACCAGTTGGTGCCGAACTGGTAGGACATCACGATGCCCGACACCACGCCCATGCCGAAGGCGATGGCAAAAATTTTCAGCCAATAATTGAAGAGGTTGATGAATACCTCGCGACCGGTCCAGAGCCAGAGCGCTTCGAGCACGGCGAGATAGCTGGCGAGTCCGATCGAGAAGGAGGGGAATACGATGTGAAACGACATCGTAAATGCGAACTGTGCCCGTGCGAATACTACGGCGTCCCAGCCTTCGAACATTGCGGACCACCCATCATTGCTTCCGGTGGCAACCTAACACGCCGGATACGACGGTAGTACCGCGCCTTTTGCAGCAGAGGCGTGCTATCCAGCCGAGGTTCCGCGATTCACAGGCATATTCAGCCGCCGGATGATTTCGCCGCGCAGGGCACGCGCGCCATCTTCGTCGTGCCGCGTCGGGCTGCGAAACGTCCGGCCCGAGCGCAGGCGGATGCTGATGGTGCAGGTCCGGCCCTTGGTGTCGGGCTTGTCGACCTCGATTGCCGCGACGTCATCGGGTTTGATCGTCTCGGCGGATCGCCGGCCGGTCAACGTCATCCGTTCGATGCGGACTTCGCCATGCCGGATGATCCAGCGCGCGCCTGACAGCCGGTGCGTGTAGCGATAGAGTGCAATGGCAACGATCAGGCCGAGCGGCAGGAGCAGGCCGAGCGCCAGCTCCTGCTCGCCAACGGTGAACGCCACAAGAAACGGAAGGCTGCACAGGCCGGCCAGCAGCGGCACGGCCATGCGAATGAGCCAACCGAGATCGAGGCTGACCGGCGAGCGCAGGATGATCTCGGCATTGGCGGCATCGAAGGGATTGTTGACCGGTGCAGTGTCGGGAAGGCCAAGCAACCGCGCAACCACTGCGGCGGTTTCGTTGACGCGCGTGATGTCGGGCAATGGCGGTGAAATCAGCACCTCGCCCGTTGCCAGCCGGCACGACAAGCTGAAACTTTTGGGATAGCTGAGCCGGTTCTTGCGGACGGTGGCGTCGGCAATGTCGTGAACGCCGACCATTCGCTTGCGGACCGGCCCGATCGGACGCTGCTCGCCGATCACGATGCCGTCTTGCGTGATGATCCAGGCGATGTTGCGCTCGAGCGCGGCAACGCCGATCAGGAACAGTCCGAGCGGTACGGCCCAGAACGCGGCGGCCAGCGGCGGGCCGCCCGAGGCCCAGGTCCAGAGGCCCGGGATGACGATGAGCAGGACCACGCCACCAGAGCCTGCCCAGACCAGTCTTTCCCTGAGCGAGGATCCCTTGCGCAGCCGAACTTCATCCTGACTTGCCGCGGTATCCATGGTCCGCGGCAAACATCACGACAGCGCCGCTCACGTCAAGCAGCCGCCAAACACGATCGCGCAAGTGAAAGCATGCCCCAAAACTACAACGACCCGGCTGGGGGGCATCCCGGCCGGGTCGGTGGAGGCAACTTGGGAGGTCGTAGAAGTGGTCGTCTGAAAAAATTCCGTTCAGCGGTGGGGATCGCTGCTCCAGGAGATCACGCAGACCTCTGAAGGTGACTTGGCGCTGCAATCAACAACCTGCTCGCGGACGATCGTGGTGCCCTGGGTGCGGTCGGCGCGGGGGGCTACGTTTTGAGCCGACAGCGAGGCCAGGGTGGAGATCGCCCCGAGGGGGATAATGAAGTAGCGGAAGGACGGCTTCAGCATCTTGGTCTCCCCGGTCGGTGGTTGGCGCTTCGTCAGTGGCACCTGTTTAGGGGCTGAGTTTTTCCGGGTGATGTTGTGAATTGTTTCAATTGTTTCGTCCGCGCTAACGGGCAGGCCACGAAAAAGGCCCGGTTTCCCGGGCCCATTTGGTAATTAAATACTTGAAATAGCTTGAGTTTACGCTGCGATACTGTCCACGCCGGCACCCTTAAGCAAATCCGCAAGCTGCTTGCGGGCGTAGAACATCCGCGTCTTCACGGTGCTCTGGGGGATGCCGATGATCTCGCCGGCCTCCTCCACGCTCTTCTCGTGATAGTAGACGAGGTTGATGATCTCGCGGTGCGCCGGCGACAGCTTTGCGACGCAGGCGCGCAGGATGGCGCTGGTCGAAGCGCGGTCGAGCGAAGCTTCCGGCGTATCGGCGCCGTCGGCGATCTCCAGCACGTCGTCCTGCTCGATATCTTCATGGCGGCGCTGACGCAGCGAGGTCAGGGCCTTGAAACGGGCGATCGACAGCAGCCAGGTCGAAACCTGCGAGCGGCCCTGGAACTGCTTGGCGGTGCGCCAGACGTCGAGGAACACCTGGCTGACCAGGTCTTCGGCCATCGTGGTGTCGCGCACGATACGCAGCACGAAGCGATACACCCGCACATTATGCCGCGAATAAAGCACGTGCATCGCGGTCCGGTCACCCTGGGCGATGGCTGCGAGCAGCATCTCATCTGTGGTCGCGCGCGCAGCGGCGATATTCTGCTTGGCTGCGGCGTTGATGGCGATGACGTTCGACATATTGACAGGCTCCCGGTTCGCGCCGTTGGCGGCGTTTCGTTGGGAGAGTGATAGTTAAGGCGCGTTTCGGGACTTCTGCGCCAAAAGCAGAAAATGGTTTCGCGGGCGCGAGATTTGTTTCGTCGCGGGCGTCGCGACGAAACATTCGGGGCCAAAATGTGAAAGATTTCAATGTGCGGAAAATTGTCCGCATCCTTTGGGCGCGGATTCGAACCTGTCGCGTTCCGGATAGTTTAAGGGATCGTGCCCGCTCAGGCCTTGTCGCCGGTCGGCGAGAACAGATAGCCGCCGCCCCGGATGGTGCGGATCACAGCGGGTTTTGCCGGATCGATCTCGATCTTGCGGCGGATGCGCATGATGCGCAGGTCCACGGCGCGGTCGAACGCTTCGGCATCGCGCGCATTGGCAAGCTCCAGGAGTCTCTCACGGGACAGCACGCGCTTGGGATTGGCCGCGAACACCTTCAGCAAGCCGAATTCGGACGCCGTCAGCGGGTGTTCGTTGCCCTCGTCGTCGCGCAGCGCCTGCGCTTCGAGGTCGAGCCATTTGGTGCCGAAGCGGACCAGCTGATCCTTGGTGGCCTTGCCGCCGGCTGTTTCTGCCGCGGCCGGCGCCTTGGCGGTGCTCCGGCGCAACACCGAGCGGATCCGCGCCATCAGTTCGCGCAGCTCGCAGGGCTTTGCGACATAGTCGTCGGCGCCGAGCTCCAGCCCCACGACGCGGTCGATCGGACTTGCGGTTGCGGTGAGCATGATGACGGGCACGTTGATCCGGCTCTTGAGATCGCGGATGATCGACAGCCCGTCTTCCTCGGGCATGTTGAGATCGAGCACCACGAGATCGGGCACGCCGCTTTCGATGGCGCCGCGCAGGCTCTTGCCGCCGTCGCACAGCGTCACGTTGAAGCCGTGCATCTTGAGATAGTCGCCGACCATTTCGCGGGCCGGCGCCTCGTCGTCGACGATGATGATATGCGGGTTCTGGGTCATGACGGTTCTGTTGCAGGCAGTGTAACCGTAAAGGTCGAGCCCTGTCCGGGGCCCGGGCTTTCGGCGGTCACATGGCCACCATGCATATCGATGATG
>JAKFVP010000143.1:9976-23321 GCA_021732175.1 Bradyrhizobium sp. | reverse complement strand
TGATGGCGCTCGCGGTGATGGGCTCGGCCATGGCGAGCGTGCTGTTCGAGAAGGAGCGGCCGACGGTCGGCCTGCTCAATATCGGCGTCGAGGAGATCAAGGGCCATGACGAGATTCGCGAGGCCGCAGAACTGCTGCGCACGCTGAACCTGCCGCAGCTCGAATATATCGGCTTCGTCGAGGGCGACGGCATCGGCAAGGGGACCGCCGACGTGATCGTCTCCGAGGGCTTTTCCGGCAATATCGCGCTCAAGGCTGCCGAGGGCACCGCGCGTCAGATGAGCGAGCTGCTGCGCACCGCGCTGTCGCGGACCTGGCTCACCAAGATTGGCTACCTGCTTGCCCGCAGCGCCTTCAAGGAACTGCGGGACAAGCTGGATCCCAACAAGTCGAACGGCGGGGTGCTGCTGGGGCTCAACGGCGTCGTGGTCAAAAGCCACGGCGGCATCAGCGCCGAAGGCTTTGCCTACGCGGTCGATGTTGGCTATGAGACGGTCCACTACGATCTCCTCACCAAGATCAACCGCATGCTTAATCGTGACGGCGGCGCGCTGGCCAAGGCGCAGACCGCACAGGAGGCTGTTTCGTGACTGCGATACGTTCGGTCGTGCTCGGCTGTGGCTCTTATTTGCCGCAGAAGGTGCTGACCAATGCCGAACTGGCGGCACGAATCGAGACCTCCGACGACTGGATCGTGCAGCGCACCGGCATCCGGCAGCGCCATATCGCCGCCGATGACGAGTTCACCTCGCATCTCGGCATCAATGCCGCGCGGGCCGCGCTTGCCGATGCCGGCGTCGACGCACAATCGATCGATTTGATCGTGGTGGCGACCTCGACGCCGGACAACACGTTTCCGGCGACCGCGGTCGCGATCCAGAACGGGCTCGGCATCAACCATGGCGCCGCGTTCGACCTGCAGGCGGTGTGCTCCGGTTTCATCTTTGCGCTGGCGACGGCTGACAATTTCCTGAGGAGCGGCGCCTACAAGCGCGCGCTGGTGATCGGCGCGGAGACCTTCTCGCGCATCCTCGACTGGGAAGACCGCACCACCTGCGTGCTGTTCGGCGACGGCGCCGGCGCCGTGGTGCTGGAGGCTCAGCAGCAGCCGGGCGCGACCTCCGACCGTGGCATCCTGACCACGCATCTGCGCTCCGACGGCCGGCACAAGTCCAAGCTTTATGTCGATGGCGGCCCCGGATCGACCAGGACGGTCGGCCACCTCCGTATGGAGGGCCGCGAGGTGTTCAAGCACGCGGTCGGCATGATCACCGACGTGGTTGTCGCGGCCTTCCAGGCCACGGGCACCACGGCCGAGGACCTCGACTGGTTCATTCCGCACCAAGCCAACAAGCGAATCATCGATGCTTCCGCACACAAGATGCATATTGCGCCGCAGAAGGTGGTTCTGACCGTGGACATGCACGGCAACACCTCGGCCGCCTCAATTCCGCTGGCCCTGTGCGTTGCGGTGAGGGACGGCCGCGTCAAAAAAGGCGACCTGGTGATGCTGGAAGCCATGGGTGGCGGCTTCACCTGGGGCTCGGCACTGGTCCGCTGGTGACTGTGGCAGAAAGAATTCAACGCAAATTATAAGTGTGTTTTCATGCTCTTGCATGATGGTCGCTGTTGACCGTGGTTTGCTAACCTCCTAATTTCAGTCAGGAAATTAGTTCGCCGATAGTGCGGGGCAGGCGATGACCACGGGAACGGGCAAGACAGTTACACGCGTCGATCTCTGCGAAGCGGTCTACCAGAAGGTGGGACTGTCGCGCACGGAGTCATCGGCGTTCGTCGAACTGGTGTTGAAAGAAATCACCGATTGTCTGGAGAAGGGCGAGACAGTGAAGCTGTCTTCGTTCGGTTCCTTCATGGTGCGCAAGAAGGGTCAGCGCATCGGACGCAATCCGAAGACTGGCACCGAGGTACCGATCTCGCCGCGCCGTGTGATGGTGTTCAAGCCGTCGGCGATTCTCAAACAGCGGATCAACGGGCACGCTGTCACCAACGGCGACGCCAAGGACGACTAGCGCTCTTAATAGCGAGCGGAAAGGAGCGGGCATTTGGACAAGGCTCCCGATGCGTTCCGTACCATTAGTGAAGTAGCTGACGAACTCGACATTCCCCAGCATGTGCTGCGTTTCTGGGAAACCCGCTTCGCGCAGATCAAGCCAATGAAGCGCAGCGGCGGCCGCCGCTACTACCGCCCCGACGATGTCGATCTGCTCAAGGGCATTCGCCGCCTGCTCTACGGCGAGGGCTACACCATCCGCGGCGTGCAGCGCATCCTGAAAGAGCACGGCATCAAGGCCGTGCAGGGTCTTGCCGACGCCTCCGTCGCCGCCTCCTTCGGCGCGGTGGAAAAGACGCTCGAACAGACCATGGCGGAGGACGAGGGCGGCGAATCGCTGACGACCTTCGAGGGCGACGACGAGGACTACGAGGGGGCCGACGACGGCATCGATTTCCGCTTTCTCGAGCTCGACGAGGACGGCATCGCCAAGAACATGCCCGAGCCATCCGGCGGCGGCCGTGCGCTCGACCGCGCCCGCCTGGAGGGCGTGCTGCAGGATCTGGTCGCGGCCCGGCAATTGCTCGATTCGGCGCTGAAAGACGGCTGAACGAGGGCGGAACCGGCGGCGGGGGCGGCGGCCGTCGAACCGGCATTGGCCGCCTTGCGCCGCGGGGCGATGGACGCTAATGGAACGGCATCGGAGCGTGGCGCAGCCCGGTTAGCGCACTAGTCTGGGAGACTAGGGGTCGGAGGTTCAAATCCTCTCGCTCCGACCATTTCTTCCCCCAACATTGACGTTGTACCTGACCGATCTTTCGATCGGCGATCGCGATTTGCGTGCGCATGGGTGCCGTCACGGGCGTTCGGGTATCGCGCCTTCCGCGAGCGACCGGTGGCGCTGCCGGTAGCGAAGAGGGCGCTCGCGACCTCGGTCCGACCGCTGGCGGCGCGCGCCAAGGCGCGCTTCATCCGAAAACCCGAAAACAACCCCATGCAAAGTAGCCGGGCGGGTGGTGCGCATCGCCGCGGCGATTGCCGATCAACCGGGTTCGACGAGGGGGAAGGGCAGTACGCCTCGATGCAAGCAGCGGTTGTTCCGCTGCGACCAAATCGCGCCTCGACAGGGCGATTGTGCACCGCCAAAATAAGCACATAAGTCAGCGCCTTTTTTGCAGTCTGTATTGCTTCCACCGCGGCAAATCGTGGGTGTGTGTTATGCGTTTTGTAGGTTCCGGCAAGTCGCGGGCTGTCGTTTTGACCGGCCCCTATGCCTTCAAGATCGCAAGGTTCGGTCTCGGTTACGTGCTTCGGCGCACTGTCGAGATTTTGCGTTCGGGACAGACTGGCGACAAGATTGTCGAATGGAGGCGGGAGAGAAACCTGTCCGTATTCGGTGTTCTCTACGAGCGACTCTCCGAAGGCATCATGTGCAACAAGAGGGAATACCACTGGTCGCGCAATCACAGGGATTTCAGTCTGATGCCGACGTTGTGGACGTTCTTCTATCTGGTGAACGTTCAGCGGCGCGGCAACGCGGTCGCCGACGAGACCAGGCTAAATCATCCTCTTTTGCGCCTGCTCGAGGGCTGCGAGATCCTCCGCCCCGACATCGACGGCCCGGAACAGTATTGCTGGCACGGGCGCCGGTTGCTGCTGGTGGACTACGCTCACCCCGATCTTGAGGGGGTGCTGGGCCGGCGCCAGTTGAGGACCGCTTCCTGGTCCCGCGGCTTTTATTGACCGCTACTCGGGTTCGCTGACGCGGCTGCCGTCTCCCGCGCCAGCGCGGTCTTCTCGATCTCCCACGCGCGTTCCAGGCGCTCGGGGCTGGTCTGGCTCAGCACCCTGGTCCACGCCGCTCCCAGCGACTTGATGCCTTCATGCAGATCGGGCGCGTAGCCGGTCGTCCAGTCCGGCAATGCCATCGGCACGGTGACGGACCACGCCCAACTGTTGCCCATCCTGTATACGCTGCCGATGTCGTGTCCCTCGTAGCTGACGACGTAGTTGTCCTTGACGTCGGGCCACCGAAGCCTGGCATTCAGTGCAATCTTCTTCGCCGGAGGATTCATCTTGGCATCTCAACCCAGCGACGTACCGGCTCCGGCAGTCGCGCCCCGGTCATTATTAGCAGTCTTTGGCCGGCGGTGAGCAAGACTTTCGTCTTCAGCCGACGCCGATATCGCCCATCCCTGCGGTGGAAGGCTGGCCGATCCTGCTGCGGCTGCTTGATCAGGACGCCTTGTTTTGGCACAGTTGCAGCGGCTGTTTCGGGATAGGGGCGAGCATTATGTTGAAGTCATATTTTGCGGTGGTTGTCGCGGCTGTTGGGCTGCTGGGCTCGGCGGGCGCTGCCCAGAGCGGCCCGTATCCTTTCGGTGACGAGCCGTACCGTCTCGATTGGTACTATGAGCCCGAGATCACCAACGGCTGCTGGAAGTGGAATTGGCAGCAGTACCAGTGGAACAATTTCTGCCCGACCTACATCCAGCCGAAGGCGTTCATGTATCCGCGCTCGGCCCGCCCGGTGGTGCGCACGAAGGGCTGACCGCCAAAAGCTGACTCGGAAAAGCTGCCGGGCCCTTTCGCGAAAGGGCCCGTGCGATTGTCTCAAGAATAGGATCGACCTGTCTCAGCCGCGCATGATGGTGCAGGCGACCTGGCTGTGCTTGCCGAAATTGAGCAGCGCGTTGTCGCGGTGGCCGTCCAGCCAGACGCCGCGGCCGGCGTAGCGATAGCCGACACCCATCGGGACCAGGCGAACATGCATCCCGCCATGATGGCCCATGAGGAGCGATGCCGTGACGACCTCGCCGGTGACCGTCACGGCGATCGGGCAAAGCGGGTATTGCCGGCCGTTTTCGCAGGTGAAGACGATTTCCGAACAATTGCCGACCGCGGCCGGACCCGACGTCATCAGGCCGAGATCGGCCGATGCGGCCGGTTGCGTGCCTGCGCCCAGCGCCAACACCGTGAATACAGCTGCAATGGCGCCGCCAAACCGCTTACCCATTTTCGCCCCTCTAAAACTTGTGCCCCTCAAGGCCAAAAAGAAAAACTGATACCCTCGGGGCTAAAAGAGCAAAATAAGGCCGGACCGTCAAACCGATCTTGCAACACTCGCGCAGGAAAGCGCGGGAAATGTCGGTGAAGTAAGTCGTCGTTGCAGATCGCGGCGGGAAACAGGTCCGTTCTCGATCGTCGAAATCAGCCGATCGTCCGGCGCGTTGGCAACGTTGGATGCCGTTGGGCGGCGATAAGACCGGATGGCGTCGGCAAAGCGCCCGCGGCCCGGAAGGTGGCCATCCGAGGCCGCGGTCGACCGATCAGCGGGCGCGGCGCGTCGAAAGGGTTGATGCAGGGAAAATCTTCCCACAACCAGAAGGCGAGTGATCGCTGAAAGGGAAATAGCCCTGACGTGATTGCGCACCGGTTCCACAAAGTCTTGCTGTAGCCAAATGTTGGTCGCGGCGATGTCGCGCGAAAGCCTGAATTGAGATGGAACCTTGATTCGGGTTCGCACCGCCGATTTGTGCGCGCGTACGTCCGGGGGGACACGTGGCGCGGACCTTGGGGACGGATTGTACCAATGTTCGACCGCGTCAGGTCGCCAGCCACCGGCTGGCGAAGCGCTCATCTATTGCTTGCTGCTTGCCTGATCCTGCCTGTGCTGAGTGCGCCTAGTCTTGCAGCGGAATCCTTTGACGGCCCGACTTTCAGGAAGGGCATGTGGAAGTTTGTGCGCACGCTCGACTTGATCGTCCACGCGCAGGCCAGGCACCGCGTGCTGCGCCAGGAATCGGTCCGCTGCGTCGATCCCACCGATTCGATGCGCGGGACGTTCTCGTCGGCCCCGGTCGGCACCTGCGTATCGGCGAAGCCCGAGAAACACAGCAACCGCTATGTCTTCGCAAAGCGATGCGACTATCTCGGTCCCGTCAGCACGGTGATCACGGTCGACAGCGACGAGGCCTATTCCGAACTCAATCAGGTGATCGAAGGGGCTGTTCCGAAAGCGGATTTCGTCTCCGCCCGGAGAATCGGCGATTGCCCGGCCGACCCTGCGCTGCTGTCGCAGTAAGCGACAGGAGCGGGGAGACTGCGCTAGATCTTCTGCTGCGCGCCGGTGCCCATGACGTTGACCGTGATCTTCTGGATCTCGGTGCGTCCGCCGGCGTATTTCACCTCAAGCGTCATCATGTCATCGCCGAGAAAATCGCGCGGCGACCTGTAGATCGCGACGTAAGCCGGCACCTCGAGCGCCAGGCACGCCTTGTAGTTGGTCGCTTTCACCTTGCCCGACTTCACCGTGACTTTCCCCGAGGCCGGCGCGCTGACCAGGCGAATCGTCGGCAGCGGTCCGGACGAGCAATCGGGCAGCACGTTGAGATAGATTCCGATCTGGGTGTCCTTGTTGGGTAGCGATTTGACGGTCCTTTCAACAAGGCGCGGTGCTTCTTGGGCGTGAGCCAGGCCGGCAAGGAGCGCGAATATGAACAGCGCGCCGGAGAATAATACCTTCATTTGGCCGCCTAGTGCCTTATTTGTGTCGGCCGATTTGGGCAAGCCGCTCATTTCAAAGTTATCCAAAATGCCGACGTTAACCGTTTGATTTCATTGACCCTCGCCCTGGTTAACAATAGCCTAAAGCCTAAGATTTTCGAAGAATTTTTCGCCAACTTGATTTTCAAGGCGGCGCAAAACGTACACAGGCAGGGATTCGATGAACGCACAATTTCAGGTTGCGCAAGCCACCGGCGCCTCTGGATCGAACAACCCCACTCCCGTTCGGATTTTCAAGCTGACGAAGCCGCTCACCGATCAAGCGGTGACCGTCAACATCGGCTACGACCAAAAGGTCCAGCTCGATTTCACTTCAATCGCGAACGAGAAGATCACGCTCGTCCATATCGGCGAAAAGCTGATCATCCTGTTCGACAACAAGTCGACCGTGACGGTCGAGCCGTTCTTCGATTCCCGGCATGACGGGCTGAACAACCTCAGCATCGAAGTAGCGCCCGGCCGCGAAGTATCGGTCAACGAATTTGCCAGCCTTTTCCCGATCACCACGGATCAGTCGGTGCTGCCGGCCGCAGGTGAGGGCGGCAACGCGCAGGCGAGCGGTGCGAACTTCTCCAGTCCGTCGGTCGATCCGCTCAGCCTCGGCAACCCGCTGCCGCTGCTCGGTCAGGAGGCGCTCGGCACCTTCGCGCTGACGCCCGAGACGTTCAACGGCACGCCCAACGACCTGACGACGACCCCGATCGCCGCAAGCTTCACGCTTGCGGCCACGCTGCTGGTCCACGACGAGACGTTCGGCGTGCAATCCGTGGCCGGCGCCAACGATCAGCCGAACGCCGCATTGCCGGCAGTGTTCTCGCCGGTCGGGTTGATTGGCTGGGCGGAAAGCGCCAATTCCATCATCGCCTCCCAGAACGTGGACTTCGGATCGGGCGGGCCGGGTACCGTCGCCTACAAGCTGACGACCGCGGCCGGCAATGCCTTCGCAGGCACGCCCACGGGTCTGCATGCGACGGCGACCGGCAACGAGATTTTCCTGTTCACCGAAGGAAATTTGATCGTTGGCCGCGAGGGCAGCAATGGCGCGGCGAATCCCGGCGGAGCAATCGCGTTCGAGCTGTATCTGAATCCGAACACGCTCAGGCTCGACGTCGCCCAATACCAAGCGATCGAGCACGGCGACACGACCCAGTTCAACGAAGGCGCGCTGACGAACGTGCTGTTCGTGCAGCAGATCGTCACCGACGGCGTGGGCAATGTCTTTACGTCGGTGTCGGCCGGTACGCTCGGCGTTGAGTTCCTCGATGACGGCCCCACCATCACGCGGAGCGAGGAGGGCGGCGAGCGGGGATTCCTCGGGTTGCTCAATCTCGACGAGACGATCGGCCAGCAGGGTGGCCCGGCAACGTACGATCGCTATGCCGCTGGCGAGCCGCATGACGACAATGGGGCCGCCGATGACGTTCCGGGTGTGACCACGGTTACGGTGTCGACGAACCCTGACAACAGCCTTGCGATCGGCGAATTGTCGACCTCGGCTGTTTCCGGAGCCCTTCTCAGCCTGTTCCCGCCTGCTATCGTGAACTTCGGTACGGACGGCGCCGGCACCGTCACCAATGTCCTTAGCTTCGTCCTCTCAAGCACGACTGTCGGCACCAATCTGATGGCGACCGCGTTGCACGGGACCTCGCTTGAAGGCATGTCCGCGGCACAGCGCGCGATCGAACTAGTCCAGATCGATGCCAACACGATCGAGGGACGTCTCATCGGCGACGGCAATCCCGCGACAGCCGACCAATTTGTTGCTTTTCGCATTACGCTGGTCGACCCGACGCTGCCTACGGCGCACATCGTTGTCGACCAGTTCCTGCCGATCGATCATGGCGGCACTGAAAACCCGTCGCTATTTGATGAGCAGGCCTTCCTGAACACGATCGGGCAGGGCACGCTCGGGCTGCAGCTTGTCACGACCGTGACCGATGGTGACGGCGACCACGCCAGTTCGCCGGTCCAGATCACGGTGATCGGCAACGAGACGACCTTTGTTGCCTTTGATGACGACGGTCCGACGGTGACCCGCACGGGCGAGCCTGAGGTGACGTCGCTTGAGACGCTCAATCTCGACGAGACGATCGGTCACGGGAATACCCCGAAGACGGATGATCGTTATGCCGCCGGCGATAGCCTGCCGCATGACAATAACGGGGGCGCCGACGACACGGGTGTGACCACCATTACGGTGTCGACCGCGCCGACCGAGGGCCAGGCGATCGGCGAACTCTCGACGAAGGCAGGCGCGCTGGCCAATTTGTTCGTGACCGCCGGCGTTGATTTTGGCACGGATGGTCCCGGGCCGGACGGCGGCATCAGCAACGATCTGAAGTTCGTTCTGTCAGGCGACACCGTCGCCACCAAGTTGACGGCGACCGCACTGGTTGGCACCGACCTTGCAAGCATGTCCGCGGCGCAGCGGGCGATCGAGCTGGTTTTCGTCAACGACCACACCATCGAGGGACGTCTCGTCGGCGACGGCAATCCGCAAACCGACGACCAGTTTGTCGCTTTCCGCATCACCCTGAACGGCAGCGATCCGGCGACCGCGACCATCACGGTTGATCAATTCCTTGCCATCGATCACGGTCCGGACCAGCCGTCCGTGTTCGACGAGCAGACGTTCCTGCAGACGATCGGTGACGGCACGCTCAACCTGCAGCTCACCACCACCGTCACCGATGGCGACGGCGACACGATCAGTTCGCCGGTCGAAGTCACCCTGATCGGAAACGAGTCCTCCTTTATCGCATTCGACGACGACGGCCCGTCGGTGACCGTTTCGGAGACAGCCGGTTTCAGCGTTACGCACGACGAAACCCTGCTGCTGCAGAGTCCGCCCTTTGGCGACGACAACGACATTCTCTTCACGCCGGTATTCAACAACGTCGCGAACCCGGGCCATGATCCCGATGTTCCGTTCGGCCTTCCGATCGGCTACGCGAGGAGCACGGGCTCGGCGCTTACCATCGGAAACGTCGACTACGGCACCGACGGCGCCGCGAAGACCGGCGCGCAGGTGTTCAGCCTGACGCTGACCGATGCGAATGGCAACCCAACAGCGGGGCCGGTCGATTCAGGACTTACGACTACCGGCGGCAAGGAAATCTTTCTTTTCCTCGAGAGCGGCCTGATTGTCGGCCGTTACGACGGGGCGGACGCCGACAATGACGTAACCGGCACGGTGGACCCCGCCGCCTTTGCGATCGCCATCGATTCGGTGAGCGGCAAGGTTTCGCTGGTTCAATATGTCTCGCTGCATCACGACAGTGCCGACATCAACGGCGACATCGACGAGTTCGTGTCGCTCGCCGATGCGCTCGGCCAGGTGAAGGCAACGCTCACCGTCACCGACGGCGATGGCGACACGGCCTCGGCCTCGGCGGATATCTCGGCGGACATTCGCTTCGAAGACGACGGTCCTGTCGTCGCGGCGAAGGTCACCAAGAATTTTGGCGTGACGGCGGATGAGACGCCTGGCAACCAAGCCAACGACGTCACCGGTCCGCTGACTGTATTCGACAACATCCAGACTCCGGGCGACGATCCGGACGAGCCCGGCCCGGTGCTGGCTTATGCGATCAGCAGCAGCGCGGCGCTGACCATCCTGCCGTTCTTCGGCGTCGATGGTCCGGACCCCGCCACGCCCGTCACCTATTCGCTCCAGCTCAATTCTGCCGTCTCCGGCGTGACGCTGACGGACGGCAGCCCGATCAGCCTTCATCTCGAGAACGACGGTGCCGGCGGCCACACCTGGATCGTGGGCCGGGTCGATTCCGGCGGTCACACAGGTGAGGCGGCATTTGCGGTTTCGATCGATCCGATCAGCGGCAAGATATCGGTCGTCGAATATCTGTCGTTGCATCATTCGGACACCACCACACCGAACGACCAGGTGTCGCTGGCAGCAGGGTCGATTTCCGCTGTTGTCACCATCAAGGATGGCGACGGCGACACGGCGTCCGCGTCCGCCGATATCTCCGGCAAGATTCACTTCAATGACGATGGTCCGACGCTGATCACCGAATCTCACGTGACGGCCCAGGTTGACGAAGACGGCCTGCATGGACCGTTGTCGACGTCCAACGCGGACGGTTCTCCGCTGCGTGATGGTGAGGTGACCGGCACCAATTCGGCTACGGCGACGTCGGCGACTTATGGAAAACTCACCGCCCTCGTCGATTTCGGCGCGGACGGCCCTGGCGGCTTTGGACTGAAGACGCTGGATAATCCGGTCGACACCGGACTGAAGTCCAACGGCGGCAACATTCTCATCATCACCGATGCGAATGGGCTGCACGGTTACGTCGACAACGGCACCCCCGGCTTCGATCCGACCCCGGTGACCGGCGACCGCGAAGTGTTCACGCTCACGGTCGCTGCCGATGGCTCGTACACCTTTACGTTGAAGGATCAGATCGATCATCCGGACCTTGATGGCGCGGAATCCGGCGATAACGCCGAAAACACAACCTTTATCGACCTTTCGAGCTACGTCATCGCGACCGACGGCGATGGCGACGGCATTCCGCTCGGCACCGGCACGTTCACTGTCAGCGTGCTCGACGATATCCCGGTGGTGACGGCGCGGCCGCCTGAGCAGACGACCGTCACGACCGTCGAAACGATCACCTATACGCTGCAGGCGGGCAATACCGATGTCCGCGGTATGGACGGGCAGAACGATCAGGACATCCTTCTGACCGGTCGCGACATCAACGAGGGCGACAACTCCGTCAACACCACCAGCAGCAAGATCGGCGTGGGAGACGGCCAGATTATCGACGGCTACGACACGCATCCCAAGGTGACGGGACCGGAAATCTTGACGATGCAGTTCGTCAAGAGCCTGTCGATCACTGGGAATCCCAACAATCCGACAGTCACCAATGCCGGGGCATATGACGTCGATACGGCAACCTTCTCGATCGATGTCGCGGAAGCGCAGCAAGTCAATACTGCCGTCTTGTTCGTCTCGGCGACCCACGCGGGCAACTTTGTGGCCCTCACCTTCACCGTCGACGGTGTTCCGGTGACGGCGACCCCGGTCTTCGTGGGGGCGAACCAAGTCGGTTATGTGCTCGACGGCGTGAGCGACCTTTCGCAGGTCAAGGTGTTCGGCGCAACGGGCTTCGACACGCTCAATGTCGGCAACTACGACGATTTCGCGTTCAACACCACGGCGGCCGGTAATCCGCAGACTTTCACCGACGGCAATTCGTTCAAGGTGTTTGGCATCGAGTCGAGCATCACCCATACTACGATCGTGACCGAGACCTTCAAGGTCAGCGAGGACGAGAGCGCCGGCGTAAACACCGCGGCTGACCCGAACCCGGCCAACGATGTCGACGGCTCCGGTCATCCGTCCGTGCTGGATGGAGCGTTCGGCTTTGCCAAATCGGCGATCAGCGTGATCGCGCAAGGCTCCTTGTTCGCGGGCAGCGTCGGCGCCGACGAGAACGGCACCTGGTCGTTCACGATCACGGACGCCAACGGAACTCCGATCAGCAACGTCGCTTCCGGGCTGACGACCCTGGACGGCACTCCCATCATGCTGTCGACCGACGCCAGTGGCGCCGTGGTCGGCACCGCGGGCCTGACGACGGTCCTTAAGGTCTATGTCGACGCCGACGGATTTGTCTGGGTCGCGCAATACCAGCCGATCCACAATGACGTGGCCGGTTCGAGCCCGGCTGCGTTCGACGACATCGCGACCATCACCGCCGACCTGCACATCAAGGGCACGCTGACGGACTTCGATGGCGATTCCGTCACCGCGGTGTCGCCAGTCGCGCTGAATGTCCAGTTCCAGGACGACGGTCCGCTGGCGGTCAACGACCTGGATTCCGTCGTGGGCGCGAGCCTTACGGCGACCGGCAACGTCATAACCGGAACCGACATTGCGATCGGCTTCGATGCCAATACGACGGACGGCAATGCCGATACCAAGGGCACCGACGACGCGAAGATCACAGAGGTGGACGGCGTCAACACCGTGACGACGCCGGACCCGGCGCACAATTTCACCGTCACCGGCCAGTTCGGCACGCTCGTCATTAACGAGAACGGCGACTACACCTACACTCGCTTCAACGGCGATCCGGTCACCGGCAACGACGTCTTCACTTACACCCTGACGGACGGCGACGGCGATTTCTCCACCGCGACGCTGACGATCAGTATCACCGACCGCGGCGTGACGATTTCCGGCATTGGTGCCACCGGTGGCGATCAGACGGTGAACGAAGACGACTTGCTTGCGAGTCGTGGGCCTAACGAGTCGGCTGGCTCTGACACCAGCAAGGAGAGCGTGACGCAAACCGGGACGTTCACTTACTCGGCGCCGGATGGCGTCGACGACGTGACTATCGGCGGAACGCTGATCGTGCAAAATGGCGCGGTGGTCGGGGCAAACCTGAATACGCCGATCACGACAACGTATGGCGAGCTCACCATCACCGCTGTCAACCTAGCCACCGGTGTTGTCAGCTACTCCTATGTGTTGACCGACAACACGCTGGCCCACGGGCCTAACGTCAACAACGGCGCCAACTCCGTCTTCGACAATATTGCGGTGCAGGTTACGGACCTGGACGGCGATCCGGCCAATGCGAGCCTGATTGTGAAGGTGGTCGACGATGCACCGACGGCGGTAGCGGACACCGACAGCGTAGCGGCGGGGACCTATGGTCCTGCGACGGGCAACGTTCTGACGGGCGGCACGGACGCTCTGGATGCCAACACGACGGACGGCAATGC
>JAKFVP010000143.1:0-9876 GCA_021732175.1 Bradyrhizobium sp. | reverse complement strand
TCGACGATGCACCGACGGCGGTAGCGGACACCGACAGCGTAGCGGCGGGGACCTATGGTCCTGCGACGGGCAACGTTCTGACGGGCGGCACGGACGCTCTGGATGCCAACACGACGGACGGCAATGCGGACACGCAGGGCGCGGACGGTGCGGTTGTGGTGGGCGTTGCGGCGACCAACACGGGCGTGGATCTGGACAACACGCTGACGCTGAACACGGCGATCCAGGGCACCTATGGCAAGCTGACGCTGCAGGCGAACGGCACCTACAGCTATGCCCGCGATCCCGGCACGGCGGGCGGGGTGGACGACGTGTTCACCTACACGATCAAGGACGGCGACGGGGACCTGTCGCATACGACGCTGACGATCCATATCGACGACAGCGGGGTTACGACCAGTGTGACGGCGGGCGGTCAGGTGTTCGAGGCCGGATTGCCGGCGCGCGGGTCTGAGCCTGCGGGTTCGGACTCGGCGGCGAACAGCGAGACGACGACGGGCACGATCACCTACACGGCGGCGGACGGCCCGGCGACGGTGACGATCGACGGCGTGGCGGTGACGGCGGTCAACCAGACCTTCGTGCATGCCGGGATCGGCACGCTGACGATCACCAGCATTGCGGCCGGCTCGATCGGCTACAGCTACACGCTGGCGGACAACACGCTGGCGGCGACGTCGTCGGACACGTTTGCGGTGGTAGTGACGGACAAGGACGGCGACCACGACGACAAGACGCTGACGATCAGCATCATCGACGATGCACCGACGGCGGTAGCGGACACCGACAGCGTAGCGGCGGGGACCTATGGTCCTGCGACGGGCAACGTTCTGACGGGCGGCACGGACGCTCTGGATGCCAACACGACGGACGGCAATGCGGACACGCAGGGCGCGGACGGTGCGGTTGTGGTGGGCGTTGCGGCGACCAACACGGGCGTGGATCTGGACAACACGCTGACGCTGAACACGGCGATCCAGGGCACCTATGGCAAGCTGACGCTGCAGGCGAACGGCACCTACAGCTATGCCCGCGATCCCGGCACGGCGGGCGGGGTGGACGACGTGTTCACCTACACGATCAAGGACGGCGACGGGGACCTGTCGCATACGACGCTGACGATCCATATCGACGACAGCGGGGTTACGACCAGTGTGACGGCGGGCGGTCAGGTGTTCGAGGCCGGATTGCCGGCGCGCGGGTCTGAGCCTGCGGGTTCGGACTCGGCGGCGAACAGCGAGACGACGACGGGCACGATCACCTACACGGCGGCGGACGGCCCGGCGACGGTGACGATCGACGGCGTGGCGGTGACGGCGGTCAACCAGACCTTCGTGCATGCCGGGATCGGCACGCTGACGATCACCAGCATTGCGGCCGGCTCGATCGGCTACAGCTACACGCTGGCGGACAACACGCTGGCGGCGACGTCGTCGGACACGTTTGCGGTGGTAGTGACGGACAAGGACGGCGACCACGACGACAAGACGCTGACGATCAGCATCATCGACGATGCACCGACGGCGAATGACGATAACGTAGCCGGAACGATAACCGGCTCTACTATAATTTCTGGCCTGTTCAGCAATGACGTCTTCGGTGCGGACGGTGTAGACACCGACAACTCGCCGGTGACGGGCCAGGTTACGGCCACGAACGGCTCGCACGGTACCGTGACCTACAACAACGACGGCACGTTCACCTACAATCCGACGGGCGTGTTCGTCGGTGACGATACATTCACCTACACCATCAAGGATGGCGACGGCGATACGTCCACTGCTACGGTAACGGTTCACGTCCAGACCAACACGACGCCGACGGGGGGCGGCAGCGTTTCGCTGCTGGTCAACGAGGCGGCGCTGGATCTCACGCAGGACGCCAGCCCGCTTCCGGCCGATCTGCATACCGGCGTTGTCACCGGTACGAATCCGTCCAGCCGTGCGGAAACCGACCAGAAGACGACGGGAATCACCTTCAATGCGACCGGTGAGGCGATCAACGTTGCGTTCGGTGATCCGGCGGACAGCGGCTCGGGTTGGGTCGCTCCGACGGTGAACGGATTGGCCAGCGGCTATACGCTGCAATGGTCAGTCGTCAGCGGCGAACTGGTCGGCACCTTGTTCCAGGGCGCGACCAATCTCGGTCCTGCGATCTATCTGCATCTGACCAACACGACCGCCGCGCCCAACACGTCGGTCACGCCCACAGTCACGGCCACGCTGACGGACCAATTCCAGCACGCGCTGACGCCGGCCGGCACCAACGACGTGACCATCTCGGGCCTTCGCGTGGTTGCCACCGACACGAGCGGCGACCAGGTGTTCGGGACGGTCGGCGTTACGGTGCGGGACGACATTCCGACGGTGTTCACGTCGGAGACCATCTATGTCGAGGATAAGGCCAACACGCTCCTCACCGGTCAGGTCAACTTCGCGGTGGCTTCCGGCGCGGATGGCGTTGGCGACGTTGTTTTCAACGTCACGGAAGGTGCCGCAGTGAAGGACACTGGCGGCAACAACGTCTTCCTCAATGGCGAGCAGCTTTTCTACCACATCGTCGATTCGCATACGATCCAGGGACTCAGCTCGGTTGCCAATGGCTCAGATCTTGCGTTCACGGCCGTCCTGCATCCGGGAACGGATACCTGGGACTTCACTCTCAACGGAATTCTGTTCAACGGGGCCGAATTCACCACCAGCGGCTTCACGAACCCGGGCGGAAGCAACAATCAGGCAATCGTCCTGAGGGCTCCGGTCGCGGACACCAATCATCACGATCTCCTCGCCACGGCGAATGGTGGCCTGTCGGTCAACACCAACAGCGCGCAGTTCGGCGTTGATGACGGCAACAGCATCAAGAACGGCGAAACGCTTCGGTTTGATTTCGTTAGCAATGCTGCTACGGACGGTACAGTGGCAGGAACCACCTACACCAGCCACTACGATATCCAGGCCTTTAGTGCCTCCATTGATCACGGCGGAGGTGGGCCGTCGACCTTCAAGATCAGAGCTGTCAGTGCCGACAACGACCTGTCGTTCGTTGGGGACGGTACGGGAGAAAGCACCGTCTCAGCGATCGTCGTTACTGTGGCGAACAACTCAGGCGGCACAGCTCCAGTCGTTACCGTGAATGGAGACGGCACAGTTACCCTGTCGAACATGGACAATGGCGATACCTTCACCATCACCGCAGGATCGCAAACGTTCAATGCTGTGGAGATCATCGGCCTGCCGGGAACAAACACCTTTAAGGTCTCGTCGCCGCTGTTCACGACAGGAAACGCGGCTACGCCGTTCGACATCTCGACGCCGGTAACGGCGACCGATGGCGATGGCGACCCGCAGGCCGGATCTTTGACCGTCCACCTGTCGCCCGATGCGAGTACGACGCAGGGCACGTCGTCCGGCGAGACGTTGCAGACCACCGCGACGATCACCAACTTGCTGGGCGAGGACGGCAACGACACGTTGAACGGCCTGAACGGCCAGGTCGATACGTTGGCCGGAGGCCGCGGGAACGACACCCTGAAGGGTCTCGGCGGCGCGGATGTCCTGTCCGGTGGCTCGGGGGCGGATCACTTCGTCCTCACCGCGCCCTCGGACGGCGGCGATCACATTCTCGACTTCAGCAACGCTGAAGGGGATTCGATCGACGTCCTGCTGGCAGGCTTCAGCGGCGCCGGGCTTGCGGCGGGCACGCCGACCGCGGCCCAGTTCGGCAGCGACGGCACTAACAACTTCGGCTCTGGTGCTGAGCGCTTCCACTTCAATACGGCGACCCATACGTTGCTGTATGATGCGGACGGAAACGGCGGAGGCAGCTCTGCGGTCGTTCTCGCCATCCTCGACAATGCGGCCAACCTCGCGGCGAACAACATTCACATCACGTAAGCCGCAGTCGAGCGGAAGAATCGGAAAGGGGCGCCTCGGCGCCCCTTTTTTTCAAAGCTGAAGCGGCAGGCTGCCGATTCCCGGTCCGGGTTCAGTCTTGAATTCCGGGCCCGTCCAGCTCGCCACGCTGGCATCCCTGGAAGCAGCCGGCGCCGCCTCCTTCTGATCGCCCGGCACGGACCGCCTGGCGTACGGCGCGGCGAACAGGTGCACGCCATCATGATTGATGGCGAACAGCGGGGTGAAGCGGGTGGCTTCGCTGTCATCGGTCAGTCCGGACCAGCGGTTGTCGAGGATGAGCCAGCGGCCGTCGTGGCGGGCTGCTAGCACGGCGTGGTCCTGGCGGACGGCGCGGTCGCGGACCAGCACGATCTGGAGGTCCTCCCGCGAAACGCCGGCCTCGATCAGCGCGACGTATTTGGCGATGGCATAGTCCTCGCAGTCGCCCTTGGCCGTGGCGAAGGTTGCAAGCGGGGTGCTCCAGCGATCGGGCTCGCCGTGCTGGGAGAGGTCGTTCACGTAGCGGATGGCCTGGTTGATGCCGCGATTGGCTTCTTCCAGCCGGGCGCGCCCGCTTCTGGACTTGACGGCCGCGACCAGGCGAAGGAATTGCGCGGCGTGTGCCGGGCAGCTCTCCGCGTCGGACCTGCACTGCTCGAGCACGGCCTTTTCCTTGGCCAGCGCGCCCTCGACCCCGCGCCATTTGCGCCAGAGCAGGCCATCGGCCGCGCGAAATGTGAAGAGGCCGAATGGTTCGTTGCCGGTTGCCGGCAGGCTCTCGGCTTGCGCTGGCGGTACGTCGGTGACGGTATCGCGCGGGGTAAACGCGGCCAAGCGGACGGCTTCAGGGCTGGCGCGTCCGCGCTGCCGATCGAGCTTGGCGAGCACGGCATTGATGCTGAAGACGGTTGCTGCTGCTCGGATCGACGATCCGTCCGCGCCGGGGGTGACCTCCGTAGATACGTCCGCGCCGGCGTCCTCGTCGGCGAGCGAACGAGGTGCCGAAAGTGCACAAATCGAAATCGCAAGCGCGGTCGTGAACACGAACGAGCCTGCACGCCGCAACGCATGCGGAGCCATGAATGACGTCCCCGATCTTGCGGGACGTCAGCCGGCGTCTTGTGCGCCGATCCTCATCCCGTTCTGCTATCGAGCGGGACCTTGCGGGAGAGGCGGCTTAAGGGGAGTTAAGTGCCAAGGACTGTCGAAAAACGCGGCAAACCAGCCATTTGGATTGTCGCAACAATTTGTTTACCGATGTTTACGCTTTGTTGAGGGTAGGGCTCAGCGCTCGCGCATCGCCTCGTCGCGCAATGTGCGGGCGGGTTTCAGCATGTAATCCAGGACAGACTTCTGGCCGGTCAAAATTTCAACGGTGGCAACCATGCCCGGAATGATAGGCAAGGCGTTCTCTGCCGTTCCAAGATGGTTCTTCTCGGTGCGGACCATAACCCGGTAGAAGGTCTCCTTGCGCTCTTGCTGGTCCGGAGACTTGTCGTCAACGATGGTGTCCGCGCTGATGCGCTCCACTTTACCTTTCAGAGAGCCGTAAACCGACGAATCGTAGGCTGAAAGCTTGACGACGGCGTCCTGGTTGGGCCGGATGAATGCAATGTCCTGAGGGCGAATACGCCCTTCGACGAGAAGGGTGTCGTCAAGCGGGACGATGTCCATCACGTTAGCGCCGGGCTGCACCACGGCACCAACGGTCGTGACATTCAATTTGTTGACGATGCCATACACCGGCGCCTTGAGATCGGTTCGGCGCACCCGATCCTGGGCCGACTTGATGTTCTCGTCGAGGACGGCCAGATCCCCCTTTGACTTGGCCAGATCTTCATCTGCCTGGGACCGGAAGGAGGCCACGGTGGACGTAATCTTGGACTGCGCCTCGGCGAGTTGGCCCCTCATTTCAGTCGCCTGGCGGTCGAGACGCAGCATTTCGATTTCTGGAACGACCTTCTGCTCGTAGAGTTTGCGCGTCAGGGCAAGCTCCCGATCGAGCAGTTTGAGGCTGCCGGTGAGCCGGGTTACCTGCTGATTGAGCACATCGACGTCCTGCGCCACCTTTTGCGCGCGCATCTTGAAGACGCTGGTTTCCGTGGCGACCGCCGCTGGCACCACCTGATCGAGCTGCTCAGGGAACGTGATGTCACTACGGCCGCGCGCCTCGGCTTCCAGGCGCGCGACGCGGGCAGCCATTGCCGCGCGGCGTTCTCTGATCTCTCCGAACTCCGAGGCGAACTTGGTGTCGTCAATTCGCATCAGTGATTGTCCCTGGCGCACGATCGCTCCCTCCTGGATGAGGATCTCGCTGACCAGCCCGCCTTCGAGCGACTGCACCACCTGGGTTTGCCGCGAGGGCACCACCTTGCCGTTGCCGCGCTTGACCTCTTCGAGGATGGCGAAATGAGCCCAGACGAGGAAGGTGGCGAGCAGGGCCAGGAACGAGAACAGCAACAGGCGGGAGGTTCGCGGTGTGCGAACGGCCGCCGCGGCGCGAACGTCATTGGCAAAGGCGAAATCAGACGACATTGGGTTTGGGCACCAAGGTTGCTCGCTGGGTGGGCTCCTGTATCGTCGGTTTGCCCTGCAGGAGTGCAAGAACCTTGTCACGAGGACCGTCCGCAACCAGCTTTCCGCTATCGAATAGGAGGAGGCGATCGACCATGCCAAGCAGCGAGAGGCGATGTGTGGAAATGATGATCGTCATCTGCCTATCTTGCATCGCCTTGAGCCGTTCCAAAAACTCCTGCTCGCTTCGAACGTCGAAGTGTGCCGTCGGCTCGTCCATAAACAATATGCGCGGCTTGCGGATCAGCACGCGGGCCAGCCCGATGGCCTGCTTTTGCCCTCCGGATAGGGAACGGCCTCCCTCGGAGATCGGCATGTCGTATCCCATCGGATGACCGGCGATGAAGTTTTCAACACCGGCGAGACGCGCCGCAGCGAGCACCTCCTCGTCGGTCGCCTCGGGCTTGCCCAACGCGATATTGTCGCGCAGCTTGCCGAAGAAAAGGTCCGTGTCCTGCAGCGCAAAACCGATGCCCGTGCGAAGGTCCGAAGGATCGTATTGACGGGAGTCAACCCCGTCGACAAGGATACGGCCTTCTTGCGGCTCATAGAATCCAAGCAACAGGCGCCCAACCGTCGTCTTACCCGAGCCGACCCGACCGATGACCCCGATACGTTCACCAGCGCCGATGTTGAAGGAGACCTTATCGAGCGCCTTATTGGGCGCGTTTGGGTATGTGAAGCTCACGTTCTCGAAGTTGATCCGCCCTTCGCTAATTTTACGCGCCACGTAGGCGCGCTGCGGCGACCGCTCGCGTTCCAGGGACATGATGCGGTCGATCGATTTGAGTGCCGAGAGGGTTTGGGTACCGCGCGTGATGACCGACGCGATCCCGGCGATAGGCGCCAGAATGCGACCGGCCAGCATATTCGCTGCAACAAGTGCGCCAACGGTAAGCTTGCCATCGAGAATAAGGAAGACTCCCACAATCAACAAAAGCAGACTGGTGATCTGCTGCGCCGCGTTTGCACTCGTGAGAGCGAGAGAAGCCCAGAAATGGACGGCTTCGCCTGATCTCGCAGTCGCCGCGACTGAACGTTCCCACATTGTCTGCATGCGGGCCTCGGCGCCTGTTGCGCGAACCGTCTCGAGACCTGACAGCGCCTCGACGAGCACGCCGTGCCGGGCAGAGGACTCTGCCTGCAATGCCTTCATGGCCCGATCGAGCGGGCGCTGCACGGCGAGGCCCAATCCAATCATGATCGGCAGCATGATCAGCGGGATCCAGGCCAGCGGGCCGGCGATGATGAACAGTACTCCGATGAAGAGAAGCGCAAAAATCAGGTCGGTGAGCGATACGATGCTTCCGGAGGTGAAAAATTCACGCGCCGAGTCGAAGTCGCGCAGCTGATTGGCGATGATGCCGACCGAGCTGGGTCGCTGCGCCATCTTGATGCCCATCACGTGCTCAAAGATGTTGGCAGCCAATATGACATCAACAGATTTGCCGGCAACATCGATGATGCGGCTTCGTACCGTCCGAAACACAAAATCAAACAAGATGGCAAGGCCCATCCCGATCGACAGGGCGATCAGCGAGGGAATTGCGCCGTTCGGGACGACGCGGTCGTACACACTCATGGTAAACAGCGGCGTCGCGAGCGCGAGCATGTTGATGAGGAGCGCCGCTAGGGCGATATGGCCGTAGCTGCGCCAATGGACCTTCACGACCGACCAGAACCAGTGGTCGCGCGGAAGATCGCCGGCGGCAACGGCACGAGCATTTGCTTCGGTGGCGGCCCTGACCAGGAAAGCGTATCCTGTGTATTCCGCCGCAATGGCCTTGATCGGCCGCACTTCGGGCCGGTAGGGCACAACCGAGGGATCGAGCACCTTCGCGTTCTTGTTCGCCGGGTCAATTGCCATGAGGACGAGCGTCGATCCGTTCTTCATGATCAGAACGGTGGGCAGGACGAGCGAAGGGATGTCGGGTAGATCGCGCCTCACCGCTTCGGTCTGGAGGCCAGCGCGTTGTGCGGCGCGCTCGTACAGGGCTACCGACAGGCGTCCGTCGACAATCGGAAGGCCGCCAAGCAAGGCTTCCCGGCTGACCGCGCGCCCGTGGTAGGACGCTAAAAAGATCAGCGAGGAGGCGAGGGGATCCTTATCCCGCGGCGAATTAGACGGTGCTGCCGGGGGGGCGGCCGTCGCATCGTCACGAACGGGAGCGACTTGCTCGTGAACAGGCTTTTTTGATCGAAACAACAAGGTGCAACGCCCAAAATAGGAAGGACTACACGCGAGGGCTGGAAAAACGGGCCCAACCCATTCGTTCCATCATAGTGGAATTCCCCGCGTAAGCCATTCAAATGTTTAGCGAAATCGCGCCTCAAGGTTAATTCGCGGACATCTTTCCGTCCACCAGCGCGATTGGCGCTGATAGTGTACGCTGGCTATCACACTCAGCGTTAGAAGTTACGGTCGCCTTCGAACGCCGTCTCCAGCCAATGCGGCTTCCGCTTCTGGGGCGCTGCATAGGCCGTGACTGCTGGAGCGGCCAGGAGCACGGGACCTTCCTTGCTACGCTGTTGGACGTACCACTCGGAAACGCCGATCATTCGCGCCGCAACAGAGTAACGCGGCCATCGCTTGCTGAAGGGCTCGATTTCGGGCGCTTTGGGCTCGGCTGCATAGCCAAGGCGCTCAGGGACGGCCTGCGTCTCGGGCACCGGCACTTCTAGCGGCTTCGAGCCCGTGTCAGGCAGTTTGAAGCGTATCGTCGGAAGTGTGTAGACTGGCAGGTCAAAGGCGATCGTATCGAGCACTGCTGCATCGACCGGTGGGGGCGACTTGAGGTACTCGAGCAAAGTGCCCATCGCCGCCAGCAATTGATAGTCAGCGAAGACAATCACACCTCGGGCAGAGGTCAACGAAACCGCAGCGTTGAAGTACTGGTTCTCGGCGTTCAGCAAGTCAATCAGCGAACGTTGGCCCAGCTCATACTCCTTCTGAAAGGCGGCAATCGTCTTTCGGTCCGCCGCGAGCTGCCGCGTGAGGGCCGCGATGCGGGTCACGGTAACCGTGCGCGCCGCCCACGCCTTGTCGATCGACTCGAGCGCATCGCGCTGCAGGCGAGCGTGGCGCATCGTACTCTCGGTGTAGCGCTCGGCCATTTCCGAACGGCGCCAGACGTCCTGACCGCCGCGGAAGATGTCCCAGGACATAACGACTTTTCCAGAGTATTGCTCGTTGGTGACGCTCGGGAGACCCGGACCACTTACATAGGGGTAGGTATTGTCGGAGTGGCTTGCTCGTCCCTCAAGATAGAAATTGGGGACGAACCCCGCGGGTCACTTCAAATTCCTCCGGGTGTGGTCAGTCAAATTCCTCCACCCGCGAGGCAGGACATGATGATTGTTAGTTTGACATTGTTTCCCGGGCAAGGGCTTCCGCGGCCTCTTTGAGCCG
>JAKFVP010000225.1 GCA_021732175.1 Bradyrhizobium sp. | reverse complement strand
TGCGGCTTCCGCCAGCGACAGCCGCTTCGGCTCCTTGCCGAAATAGGCGATGGAGGCGGCGCAGGCCAAGGCGACGGTGGTGCCAAAACTGCGCAAGCCGATGCCGATCCTGGCGCCGCATTCGTCGGATCAGGCCGTCGCGACCATGAAGGACACGCCGGAGATCCGGCTGACGCTGGATGCCAATCTGCAGAAGGTGCTCGAAGCACTGGCGCGCGACCGGGCGCTGGCGCTCGGACCCGACATCTCCATCGGCATCATCGCGGTCGACAATGCCAGTGGCGAGGTGCTCGCCCATGTCGGCTCGGCCGATTATTTCGACGAGCGACGGGCAGGGCAGGTCGACATGACCCGCGCGGTACGCTCGCCGGGCTCGACGCTGAAACCCTTTATCTATGGACTCGCGTTCGAGGACGGTTTTGTCCATCCGGAGAGCCTGATCGACGACCGGCCCATCCGCTTCGGCTCCTACGCGCCGGAGAATTTCGACATGACGTTCCAGGGTACGGTGCCGGTGCGCCGAGCGCTGCAGCTTTCGCTCAACGTTCCCGCCATTGCACTGCTCGACCGCGTCGGATCGAGCCGGCTGTCGTCGCGGCTGAAGCAGGCCGGCACCTCGCTGGTGCTGCCAAAGGACGAAGCGCCCGGCCTTGCAATGGGGTTAGGTGGCGTCGGCATCACCTTGCAGGACCTCGCGCAGCTCTATGCGGGGCTGGCGCGGCTCGGCACCACCAAGCCGCTGCGCGAGATCGCCAACAGCAAGGACGAGCGCGAGCCGATGCGGCTGATGGATCAGGCCGCGGCCTGGCAGGTCGGAAACGTCCTGATCGGCACGCCGCCGCCGGAGAACGGCACGCATAACCGCATCGCCTTCAAGACCGGCACCAGCTACGGCTATCGCGATGCCTGGTCGGTCGGCTTTGACGGCAAGATCACCATCGGCGTCTGGGTTGGCCGGCCCGATGGCGCGCCGGTTCCCGGGCTGATCGGCCGCGCCGCCGCTGCGCCCATCCTGTTCGATGCCTTTGCCCGCACCGGCAAGATCCCCGCGCCGTTGCCGAAATCGCCCAAGGGCGTGCTGGTCGCAGCGAACGCCAAGCTGCCGCCGCCGCTGCGCCGGTTCCGCCCGATGGGCGAACTGGTGCGAGCCGGCAGCGACCAGGCCCCCCGTATCCAGTTCCCGATCAACGGCTCGCGTATCGATGTCGACCGGACTGCCGATGGCCAGAATGCGGGGATGCCGGTGAAGGTCGCCGGCGGCGTGCTGCCTATGACGGTATTGGTGAACGGCGCCTCGGCCGGCGAGATCGATAGCCGCCGCCAGCGGCTGGTCGAACCACCCGGACCGGGCTTTGCCCGCCTGACCGTGATCGATGCCACGGGCGCGGCGGACACAGTTGTCATCAGAATTCAGTAGATGCACCCTAAGCGGTTGTAGACGCGTCGGTTTCGGCGTATGCGGAACCAATGGCCGAGACCTATGCACGCCCCCGATTTGGCGAACCGCGTGAGCCGAAAAACCGGGTGAATCCGGGCGGCCGGCTGGCCTATGTCATCGACTTCGTGGCCGGCAGCCACGCGCGCGCCGCGGCCTTCCTGCTGCTCTGCGCCTTGCTGTTCTACCTGCCGGGCTTCTTCACCATCCCGCCGATCGACCGCGACGAGGCGCGCTTTGCGCAAGCCACCAAGCAGATGGTCGAGAGCGGTGACTTCGTCGACATCCGCTTCCAGGACGACGTCCGTTACAAGAAGCCGGTCGGCATCTACTGGATGCAGGCGGCCGCGGTTGAGACGGCATCCGCGCTCGGGCTGCCGCGGCCGCAGGCCCGCATCTGGGTCTACCGTATCCCATCCCTGATCGGCGCGGTCGGCGCGGTGCTGCTGACCTACTGGACGGCGCTTGCCTTCGTCACGCGGCGCGGCGCGATCCTCGCGGCGCTGATCATGTGCTCGTCAGTGCTGCTGAGCGTCGAGGCGCGCCTCGCCAAGACCGACGCCATGCTGCTGTTCACCGTCGTCGCCGCGATGGGCGCGATGGCGCGCGTCTATCTCTCCTGGCAGCGCGGCGATGATCCGGCGCATCCGCCGTGGAGCGGACCCGCGATCTTCTGGACGGCGCTTGCCGGCGGCATCCTGCTCAAGGGCCCGCTGATCCTGATGTTCGTCGGGCTCACCATCCTCATGCTCGGCATCCTCGACCGCAATGTCGCCTGGCTGTGGCGGCTGCGGCCGGTCTGGGGCCTGATGTGGACGCTGGTGCTGGTGCTGCCGTGGTTCGCCTTGATCTTCCTTCGCGCCGGCCAGACCTTCTTCACCGACTCCGTCGGCGGCGACATGCTGGCGAAGTTCGTCGGTCAGGAGTCGCATGGCGCGCCGCCCGGCCTCTACCTGCTGCTGTTCTGGGTCACGTTCTGGCCGGGCGCCGTGCTGGCCGGCCTTGCGGCGCCCGCGGTATGGCGTGCGCGGCGAGAACCGGGCGCGCAGTATCTACTGGCCTGGCTGATCCCGTCCTGGATCGTGTTCGAGCTGGTGCTGACCAAGCTGCCGCATTACGTGCTGCCGCTTTATCCCGCGATCGCGATCCTTGCCGTCGGGGCACTGGAGCGGCGCGTGCTCTCGCGTGCCGCCTGGGTGGTTCGCGGCACCGCCTGGTGGTTCGTGGTGCCGGCCGGCGCTTCGGTGCTCGCCATCGTCGGCACCATCACGCTGACGCGGCAGCCGGTGTTCTTGGCCTGGCCGTTCGTGGCGGCGGCGCTGATCTTCGGCCTGATCGCGTGGTGGCTCTATGACGACGGCCACGCGGAGCGTTCGCTGCTCAATGCGGTGGTGGCTTCGCTGTTTCTCTCCTTTGCCACCTATGGCGCGGTCGCGCCGGCGCTGACGCGGCTGTTCCCGAGCCCCGAAGTCGGGCGTGCGTTGCGCAACGTGACCTGCGTCGGGCCGAAAATCGCGGCCGCCGGGTTCCACGAACCGAGCCTCGTGTTCATGACGGATACTTCGACGTTGCTGACCGACGGCTCCCGCGCGGCTGACTTCCTCGGCCAGGGCACCTGCCGCTTCGCGCTGGTGGAATCGCGCTCGGAACGCAATTTCGTTGCACGCGCCGAGGCGATCGGATTGCGCTACAACGTGCTCACCCGGATCGACGGGTTCAATTTCTCGCAGGGCAAATCGATCTCGATCGCGATCTTCCGCTCCGAGGGAACGGAATAATGTCGGCCAAGGGGGGCGTGTCGCCGCACTATGCCGGGCGCTTCCTTGGCACGCTGCTGGCGTCGTTCGCCCAGCTCGTGCGCTCGCCCTCGCATACCAGGCGGGCGGAGGCAGGCCGGCGGGCGGCGCGCCACGCACTGTGGCTGATTGTGGGTCTCGGCGCCGCCATCATCGCGCTGATGTATGTGCTCGATGTCTACGAAATCGGCTTGATGCCGCCGCGCGGCACGCCGGGCCTGAGGTGGGTGCGCATCCTCACCGATTTCGGCAAGTCGGCCTATGTGCTGTATGCGCTGTTCGCGCTGATGGCCATCGTGCTGATTGCATCCGCCGCCATGCGGGGCACGGCGCGGACGGTGCTGCTTGGGCTCGGTACGCGGCTGCAATTCCTGTTCCTCGCGGTGCTGACGCCGGTGCTCGTCGGCGAGGTGCTGAAATGGGCGGTCGGGCGGGGCAGGCCGTTCGTGGGCGGGAAGGCCAATGCCTTCAATTTCGAGCACTTCAGCGGAGGCGAAGCGTTTGCCAGCTTTCCATCCGGCCATGCCAATACGGCCTTCGCGCTGGCCTTCGCGGTTTCCGCGCTGTGGCCGCAATCGCGCTTCGTCATGCTCGTTTACGCGCTAGTGATCTGCGCGACGCGGCTGGTGCTGCTCGCGCATCACCCGAGCGACGTGGTCGGGGGCGCACTGCTCGGCGTGATCGGCGCGATGGTGGTGCGCTACTGGTTCGCCGCGCGCCGCCTCGGCTTTGCCATCGATCGGGACGGCACCATTGTGGCGCTGCCCGGACCGTCCCTGGAGCGCCTCAAAAGGGTTGCCCGGGGCGCGCCGGGTCCATAATAAGCGGCTGCCGGCCACCCCCAAGGGGTTCCCGGCGGTGCCACCAACCAGGGCGTGGATTTGTCGTCTCCTGAAACAGCTGCGGTTGCCGTTTCCATCGTCGTGCCCGTGCGCAACGAGCAGGACAATCTTGCGCCGCTGATCGAGGAGATCGCGGCCGCACTCGACGGGCGATGGGTCTACGAGATCGTCTATGTCAATGACGGCTCGACCGATGCGACGGGCGAGAAGCTGGTCGAGCTGAAGACGCGCTATCCGCAGCTTCGGCAGATCAAGCACGAAGCTTCCGCCGGCCAATCGGCCGCGGTGCGCAGCGGCGTGCGCGCCGCGCGCGGCGCGATCGTGGCGACGCTGGATGGCGACGGACAGAACAATCCGGCGTTCCTCCCGCAGCTCATCGGCGCCGTCGAAACCGGCGCCGGCCGCATCGGGCTCGCGGCCGGGCAGCGGGTCGGCCGCAAGGATACCGGCTTCAAGAAATTGCAGTCGCGCATCGCCAATGGCGTGCGCAATTCGATCCTGCACGACGGCACGCGCGACACCGGCTGCGGGTTGAAGGCGTTTCCGCGCGAGGTGTTTCTTTCGATGCCCTATTTCGACGGGCTGCACCGTTTCCTGCCGGCTCTGGTGCGCCGCGAGGGCTACGAGATCGCCTATGTCGACGTGATCGACCGTCCCCGCCATTCCGGCGTGTCGAACTACGGCTTCTTCGACCGCCTCTGGATCGGGATCATGGACCTTGCCGGCGTGTGGTGGCTGATCCGCCGCAAGAAGCCGACGCCCGTTGCGACCGAGGTGCAGTGATGTTGATCCAGTACGGTCAGGCGCTCGGGGACTATCTGTACGATGTCTTCGTCGCCAAGTTCGATTTCTGGCTGGCCTTCGGCCTCGTTGCGCAACTGTTCTTCACCGCGCGCTTCTTGGTGCAATGGATCGCGAGCGAGCGCGCCGGCAACAGCGTCGTGCCGATGGCGTTCTGGTTCTGCTCGATGGGCGGCGGGCTGATGACGCTGGTTTACGGCATCGTCAAGCGCGAGCCGGTGATCATCCTCGGGCAGGCGCTGGCAACCATCATCTATGTCAGGAACATCATGCTGATCGTGAAGAACCGCGGCAGCGGATCGAAGACGCTGGACCGCTGAATCCGGCGCCGTAGCTTACGAGTTGGTAAACGGCGCCGGTAACAAACCGCTACAAATGCAATCGGTCCCGATAGGCGATTTCCAACGTCTACCCGCTATAGCTTGAGCCTCTTCGAGTGCATCACAAGCGAAATGGGATCGGGAAATGTTCGCCAATCGACGAAAGAGCGAGCGCGTTGTCTGCAACAGGGTCGCAAAGATCCAGTTTGGGACGGGCGCACTGCCGCGTGACTGCCAGATAACGGACATTTCGGACGGTGGCGTCAAGATCATTGCAGACTACCCGGAAATCCCGACCGAATTCACCATCATCATGGCCACCGGCCGGCCGCGGCAGTGCCGCCTGGCCTGGCGGATCGGCTGCGAATTCGGCGCCGAGTTCATGGATCGGGCCTGAGGGGACGGGTTCCCGGAGCCTTCCGCACCGGGAACTTAACCCAACGTTAGGCTTAAGCTGTGAGCATCCGCGGACCGTCGCCCGATGAGTCCCCGCGTAGATGCCCGTAAAACTCCCCAGATCGTCCGACCTCGTCAGGCGCCTTGCGCCCGCCGCTGCGTCCATGGTCCTGGCCGTGGGCCTCTGGGGTTGCCAGACCTCCGGTCCCTCGGACATTACGGGCTCGCTGGGCGAGAAGGCGGAAGCCAGAGCGTCCGATCCGCGGCGCGACCTCGACGTCTATCGCGAGCGCTTCAAGGCCAATCCCAAGGACACCGAGGCCGCTCTCAAATACGGCAAGGCGCTGCGCCGCATCGGCCAGAAGGCGCAGGCCGTCGCGGTGCTCGAACAGGCCTCGCTCGGCAACCCCAATAATCAAGCGCTGCTGGCGGGTTATGGCCGCGCGCTCGCCGATAATGGCAACTTCCAGCAGGCCTTTGACGTGCTCGGGCGGGCCCACAGGCCGGAAGATCCCGACTGGACCATCCTGTCGGCGCAGGGCGCGACCCTCGACCAACTCGGCCGCTTCGACGAGGCCCGGCAATATTATGCGAGCGCACTGAAGATCGCGCCCGACGAGCCCAGCGTGCTGTGCAACCTCGGGCTGTCCTACGTGCTGTCGAAAGAGCTGCAGAAGGCCGACGAAACGTTGCGCCGTGCCTATAGCCTGGCGAGCAGCGATCCGCGCATCCGCGCCAATCGCGCGCTGGTGCTGGGTCTGCAAGGCCGCATGAACGAGGCGGAAGTCATCGCGAAGGCCGACCTTCCTCCGGCCGAGGGCGCAGCCAACGTCACGGCGCTGCGACAGATGCTGGCGCGCAAACAGGCCAGCGGCGAGAAGATGCCGGTCGCCTCGACCAGGCAAAGCGATTGATCCAGAACTGATCCAAAGAGGCGAGGACGGCTGCTTTAGCTGCCAGGCGGCGCGTCAGGACGCGCGCCGCAGCTTCTTGATGATCGGCGTGAGGAAGTTGTCCTTCTTCTTCGGCTCGCTGCGGCCGGTCATACGGCGCGCCATCTGCTGGAACATCCGCGCGGCGCGGTGATTGGCGGAGAGCTCTGCAATCATCTGGCCGTTATTGGCGGCCGTTCCGAACATCTTGGAGTCGAACGGGACGGTGGCGATCGGCTGCGCCTCGATCGTCTTGGCAAAGGCGCGCAGCTCGATCTCCGGCCGCTTGGCCATGCCGGTCTGATTGATGCAGTAAAGCGGCGGGCGGTCGTTGGGCCGTGCCGACTTCAGCATGTTCATCAGGTTCTTGGTGTTGCGCATGTTGGCCAGATCAGGCTCGGCGACGATCAGAATATCGTCGGCGCCGACCAGCGCGCGCCGGGTCCAGGCGGTCCACTGATGCGGCACGTCGAGCACGATGCAGGGCGTGGTCATGCGCAGCGTGTCGAAGATGGAATCGAAGGCATCGGCGCCGAAATCGTAGACCTGGTCCAGCGCCGCCGGAGCGGCCAGCAGGCTGAGATTGTCGGTGCACTTGGCGAGCAGGCGCTCCATGAAGGAGCTGTCGAGCCTGTCCGGCGAGAACACGGCGTTGGCGATGCCCTGCACCGGATCCTGGTTGTAGTCGAGACTTGCAGTGCCGAAAGCAAGATCGAGATCGATCACGACGGAATCGAGCCCCACGTCGCGGGCAATGTGCCAGGCGATGTTGTGGGCGACCGTAGACGCGCCGACGCCGCCCTTGGCGCCGACCACCGCGATCATGCGGCCGACGGTGACGGCTTCGGAGGCCGAGAACAGGCTGCAGATCGAGCGCACGACGTCGAGCACCTCGACGGGGCCGATGACGTAGTCGTTGACGCCGCGGCGAACCAGCTCGCGATAGGGCGCGATGTCGTTCTTCGTGCCGATCACGATCACGCGGGTACCGGGATCGCAGACCCCGGCGAGATCGTCGAGGCCGGCGAGGATGTCGGTGTGCCCCTCGGTCTCCAGGATGATCACGTTGGGGGTCGGGGCCTTGTGGTAGGTCTCGATGGCGGCCTCGATGCCGCCCATGTGCACCGAGAGATGCGCCTTGGCGAGGCGGCGGTCTTCCGCGGCGGCACGCGAGGTGTTCGCGGTTGCCTCCGTAACGCAAAAGACCTGCACCGACACGCGCGGCGCGGGCGAGATGTAATCGCCGCTTTCCTGCGGTGAGGGCGGCAGATCGGCGTCTTCTATCTTTTGCTTGGAGCGGCTCATCATTTACCCGTGTCGCTCAGTTTGGCTTTGTCGGATTCAGGATAGGTCGTGGCAGTCGACACGCCCTTGCGGTACTTCTCGAACGAGGTCGTGCGGCGGTAGGTGTAGGCGGGGCTCTCCGGCCGCGGCTGCTCGAGATCGGCGGGGTTGTCGACCATGGAGGCGAGGTTGCGCTGGGTGGCGCAGCCGAAATTGTAATACTGCTTGTTCTCGTTGTAGCCGGGGTTGTCGATCGAGGGGCCGAGGTCGGCCGGCCACATGCCGCAGGGGCCAGCGACCGCCGCGATCTTCGGGTAGCTCAGGCGGACGGTGGCGAACCGCTCGGGATCGTCGGGCGAATAATGATTGATGCGAATGGCGCTCGACGGCACGCCGGCCGCGGCAAGCGTGCCCCGGATTTCGCGCGCGGCAGAAGCGGCAGCGCGCGCGTTCGGGGTGTTGACGGGAACGTCGACGATCACGCCGCCGGTGGCTTCCTTGACCCAGCTCTGGCCGAAGCCGGCGACGTCGGCGCGCTGCGGCGCGGACAGGCCGCCACGGCCGGCACCGACGAACACGACGATGGAGTGATTGCCTTCCTTCACCGCGATCGGGTGACGCTGGCGATAATCGTTGGGCACGCTCGCGGTCACGACCTCGGGCGAGGTCCAGCATCCGCCAAGTGCCGCAGCGACAGCGGCGAGGGCGACGGTTGCGCGAAGCCTGGTTGTTATCGATTTCATGGTTCTTCCCGAGCCCCCAAGCCGTCAGTCGATGATGAAGCCGAAATAGCCGGGATGACCGGCGCCGGTTTCGACCCGCGCGGCAACGCCATAGATACGGTTGATGCGCGCCAGCAGCGTCGATTGCGAATCATTGGCCGGCGCAAAGCCGTCATCGGGCCGCGACAGATCCTTCTGGGCGACGGCGCGCACGACATAGGGCGTCACCAGCACCATCAACTCGGTCTCGTTGTTGACGAAGTCCTGGCTGCGGAACAGGCCGCCGAGCACGGGCAACTGGTCGAGGCCGGGCAGGCCGTTGACCGCCTGCTTGGTCTGCTGCTGGATCAGGCCGGCCATCGCCATCGAGCCACCGGAAGGAATTTCCAGCGTCGAGTCGGCGCGGCGGGTGCGGATCGAGGGGACGGTGAGCGAGGAGCCCTGCTGGTTCAGCGTGATGGCGTTGTCGTTGGACAGTTCCGACACTTCCGTCATCACCCGCAGGCTGATGCGTCCCTCGGTCATCACGACGGGGGTGAAGTTCAGGGAAATGCCGAACTTCTTGTACTGGATCTGCGTGGTACAGACATGCGTGACCGGATCGCAGGAATAGCCTGCGGGGATCGGGAATTCGCCGCCGGCGATGAAGGTCGCGGATTCGCCGGAGATCGCTGTGAGGTTCGGCTCGGCCAGCGTGCGCACGACGCCGGCACTTTCCATTGCCCGCATGGTGGCCTGTACCTGCGGCACGCCCTTGAGAATGGAGGTCGCCTCGAGGCCGTTCGAGTTGACCAGCGGGCGGCCGAAGGCCGTGAACGGGTTCTGATTGTTGAAGTTCACGACCGCGGTGCCGTAATTCATGCTGGCGCTGAGATCGACGCCCATCTGCTTGACGATGTCGCGGCGCACTTCGGCGACGTGAACCTTAAGCATCACCTGGTCGCGGCCGCGCACAATGATGGAGTTGACGACCTTGTCGGCGGCGCCGACCAGCTTGACTGCGATGTCGCCGGCCTGCTGTGCCTCGATCGGGCTCGACACCGAGCCGGTGAGGATCACGCCGTCGCCGACGCCCTCGATCTGCACGTTCGGAAGGCTTCTCAGTGCGGCGCGGATGCCGTTGAGGTCGCGCTTGATGGCGATGTCATAGGAGGTGATCTGGTTGCCGTCGGCATCGAAGAACACGACGTTGGTCTGGCCCACGGCGGAACCGATGATGTAGGCGCGCTGCGACGAGCGGATCACCGCGTTGGCGATCTTGGGGTCTGCGACCAGCACGTCCTTGGCGTCGCGCGGCAGGTCGACTACGACGGATTTGCCGACGCCGAGCGCGAGGAAGCGCGATCGTGTCGGGGCAATCGAGCCGGTGACGAGCGGAGCCTGATCGCCCACCGACGCGCTGGCTGCAGCTTTGGCGGCCGGGGACTGGTTGGCGTCGGGTTCCGCCGCTGAACTCGGCGAAAGGGCAGGGTACAGCGCAAGCGCGGCGACCGCCGAGAACGAAAGCATGCGAAGACGGACGCTTCGCACCGGACTGTCACCGCATTTCCTGAACATTGTACTCTTCACTTCTGTGTCGTCACTTCTGTGTCGTCGTCGAGCTCTGCACGCCGTAGCGCACGATGTTGATGCTGGCGCCTTTTCTTGGCGCCGCGCCTTCTTCCGTGGAATTTTCGACCATGTTGACGTCGGCGATGGAACGCAGCGCCAGCGACAGCGTGCCGGCCTGGCGCGAGCGTGCCAGCGTCTCGGCCTGTTCGGGCTTGAGCTCCAGCGTCACGGTCCTGCCGACGAGGGCGTTCTGGCCTTCCTTCTCCTTCGGCGCCTGGTCGATGGCGAGCACGCGGACATTGGGAAGGATGATCTCGGATTGAATGACTTCGGGGGCGGCCTTGTCGGCGGTCTTTTCGCGCCGGGTCAGGAGCACGTCGACCCGGTCGTTCGGCAGGATAAAGCCGCCGGCGCCGGTCTCCGCTGAAATTTCGGTCGAGACCGCGCGCATGCCGGTCGGCAGGATCGCGGCCATGAAGCCGGAACCGTCGGCCTTGACCAGCTTCGGTTCGCGGATCGGCTCGCCCGCAATGAAGGGTGCACGCGCGATCATGCCCGCGATCTGCTTGTTCGCCTCGGGGCGATCGCTGCGCTTGATGAAATTGCCACTGGCTGACGATGCCGGCCAGCTCTGCCAGACCAGATCGTCGGGCTTCACCGACTGACCGAGGCCGATTTCGTTCTTGGCGACCAGGACATCGACGGTAGGCAATTGCGCGACGGGCTGGGGAGCCGGCGTCGAGTCACCCGAACTGCGTGCCAGAAAGGCGGCGACGCCGCCGGCACCCAGCGCGATGGTCAGGACGACGATACGTGCGGTGTTCATACGCGTTACTGTCTGCTCTCACGCCGCAGAGCCATGAGCCCCACGGCGGCCTCTCATCCCATCCCGGCATCGAGCAGTAAGCGCCAAAGGTATATGGGCGCTTGCGTGGCGGAACACGGGCAGCGGAGATCGTCGCCATGGTGAACGAGTGGTTATTCAACCGCAGCGCGATCGAACAAAATGCCATGAGAAACAGGTATTTCCACGGGAGGACGCGGCCGCGACACATGCTGGCAACGAAGACGTCGCAATGGCGCCATCGAGGTTAATGAATTCTGTCCGGAGCGGCCGCTACTGCGCGGCCTTCAGTGCGGCAAAACCGCGGTCGAGATCGGCTTTGAGATCGTCGACGTTCTCGAGCCCGATGTGCAGGCGAAGCGTCGGACCGCCCGGCGACCACTTGGTTGCCGTGCGATAGCCCTCGCAGTCGAAGGGGATGATCAGGCTCTCGAAGCCGCCCCAGGAAAAGCCCATGCCGAACAGGTCCACCGTATCGAGCAGGGCATCGACCGCCTTTTGCGGGACCGGCTTGAGCACGATGCTGAACAGGCCGGAGGCGCCGGTGAAATCGCGTTTCCAGATAGCGTGGCCGGGGTCGCTTTCCAGTCCCGGGTGCAGCACCCGCGCAACTTCCGGCCGGGCCGCGAGCCAGCGCGCCATCTCCAGGCCGGAGCGGTGGTGTTGCGCCAGCCGAACCGCCAGCGTGCGGGTTCCGCGCAGCGCGAGGTAGACGTCGTCGGGACCGGCGCAGACGCCGAGCAGGCGAATGGTCTCGGTGATCATGGGCCATGCCCTGGCATTGGCCGAGATGGTGCCGAACATGATGTCGGAATGGCCGCCGATATATTTGGTGGCGGCCTGCATGCTGATGTCGACACCGAGATCGAGCGAGCGGTGAAACAGCGGCGTCGCCCAGGTGTTATCGTCGATGACAAGCGCCCCGCGCGCATGCGCCACTTCCGCAATGGCCGGAATGTCCGGCATCTCGAAGGATTGCGAGCCGGGCGCCTCGACCAGCACCGCGCGGGTAGTCGGCTTGAACAGCTTCTCGATTGCAGCACCGATGGCGGGATCGAAATAGGTGGTCTCGACGCCGTATCGGGAGAGCACGCCGTTGCAGAAGTTTCGCGTCGGCCGGTAGGCGTTGTCGCAGACCAGGACGTGATCGCCGGCTTTCGTCACCGACAGCAGCGTGGTCGAGATCGCGGCAAGGCCCGAGGGCGCGAGCCCGACGCCGGCGCATTGCGGGCCCTCGAGCGCCATCATCACGTCCTGCAGCGCGCGTGTAGTCGGCGAGCCATGGCGGCCATAGGTGTATTCGGCGCGGTGGGCGTGCAGGTCGTCCGCGGTCGGATAGAGTACGGTCGAGCCGTGGAACACAGCCGGATTGACGAAACCCTTCTGCGCCTTGGGATCGCGCCCGGCGGTCACCAGCCGGGTCTCGGCCTGCTGCTGTGTCGGCTTTCCGTCAGGCCCCGGGGATTTCATATATCTGCACCAAAGACTTTTTGTCGCAACCGCAGCGCGCAATGCCTGATAAGGCGGCACGCCGGGGCTTTCGCCTACTAACAGGACACAGAAGTCGGCCGTCAACCCCTTGACCCGGCTCGCCAGTCGTTCTGTGATGGCGCCGACTATCCATGTCGCTGCAAGTTGAGGGGCCTGCTGCGACCGTCGATCTATTGCTTGACCGCTATTTACAGCGAACTGCCGGCTTGGCCGGCATTTTGCGGCAAGAGATCTATCGGGGTTGGCCCAGTTTCACGACTTGCGGCGGCAATGTTCCCAGGACGACCTTCGAAAGGCTTTGCCCATGAAACGCGTATCTCTGGTTCTCACCCTTGCCGTTGCCGCCGGTCTGTCGGCGCAAACCGCGAGCGCTCAGACGCTCAAGGCCATTCAGGATCGCGGCATGCTGTCCTGCGGCGTCAGCCAGGGCCTGCCGGGCTTCTCGTCGCCGGACGACAAGGGCAACTGGACGGGCCTCGACGTCGACATCTGCCGCGCCATTGCCGCGGCCATCTTCAACGACCCCAGCAAGATCAAGTTCGTGCCGCTGTCGGCCAAGGACCGCTTCACCGCCCTGCAGTCCGGCGAGATCGACGTGCTGTCGCGCAACACCACCTGGACGATTTCGCGCGACACCTCGCTCGGCGCCAACTTCACCGGCGTCACCTATTATGACGGCCAGGGCTTTCTGGTGAAGAAGTCGCTGAAGGTGAAGTCGGCGCTGGAACTCAACAGCGCCTCGGTCTGCGTGCAGACGGGAACCACGACCGAGCAGAACCTCGCCGACTACTTCAAGGGCAACAACATGAAGTATGAGGTGATCGCGTTCGCGGGCGCCGACGAGACGGTCAAGGCCTATGAATCCGGCCGCTGCGACGTGTTCACGACGGACGTCTCACAGCTCTATGCGCAGCGCCTGAAGCTCGCCAATCCTGGTGATCACGAGGTGCTGCCCGAGGTGATCTCCAAGGAGCCGCTCGGTCCGATGGTGCGCCATGGCGACGACCAGTGGTTCGACATCGTCAAGTGGACGCTGTTCGCCATGCTCAATGCGGAAGAAGCCGGCGTGACGCAGAAGAACGTCGATGAGATGGCCAAGTCCGACAAGCCGGACCTCAAGCGCATGCTCGGCGGCGACGGCAATCTCGGCGAACAGCTCGGTCTCACCAAGGATTGGGTCGTCCGCATCGTCAAGCATGTCGGCAATTACGGCGAATCCTTCGACCGCAACGTCGGCGCCGGCTCCAAGCTCAACATTGCGCGCGGCCTGAACAACCTCTGGAACAAGGGCGGAATCCAGTACGCGCCGCCGATCCGCTAACCGGTAACGCCGGGGGGCGGGGCGATGGCGATCGAAGCACGACAACCTCCGTCGCAGTTTGTCTTCAAATTGCGACGCGCGCTGGGTGGCCGCTCGGGCTGGGCTGGCGTGGTCTACCAGGTGCTGTTCGTCGCCGCGCTGGTCTGGCTCGGCTACGAGATCGTCGCCAACGCCAAGTCCAACCTCGCAGCGCAGCGCATCACCTCCGGCTTCGGCTTCCTGGAGAACAACGCGGGCTTTGACGTCAGCCAGGCCCTGATTCCCTTTTCGGGATCGGACAGCTACCTCCGCGTCTTCTTCGTCGGCCTCCTGAACACGCTGGTCGTCGCTGTCGTCGGCATCTTCTTCGCCACCATCATCGGCTTTGCGGTCGCGCTCGGACGGCTGTCGCCGAACTGGCTGATGTCGCGGATTGCCGGCGGCTATGTGGAGTTGATCCGCAACCTGCCGCCGCTGTTTCAGATCCTGTTCTGGTACAAGGCGGTGCTGTCCGCGCTGCCTAATCCCCGGCAGAGCTACTCGATCCTCGACTACGCGTATCTCAGCAATCGCGGGCTGGTGATCCCGAAGGCGATCGGCGGTCCCGGGCTTACCGCGTTCCTGGTAGCGATTGCCGTCGCCATTGTCGCTGCTTTCGTGCTGCGGCACTACGCGCGCAAGGAATTGTTCGAGAAAGGCAAGAAGATCGTCATCTGGCCGTATGTGCTAGGCTTGGTTTTCGGCTTGCCCCTGCTGACGATGCTGGTGGCCGGCCAGCCGTTCACGCTGGAAATCCCTGTGCTGCGCGGGTTCAACTTCTCCGGCGGCTCGCGCCTCATCCCGGAATTCGTGGCGCTGGTATTGGCGCTCTCGACCTATACGGCGGCGTTCATTGCCGAGATCGTGCGTGCCGGCATCATGTCCGTGCACAAGGGGCAGATGGAGGCGGGCTCCTCGCTGGGGCTTTCCCGCGGGCAGACGCTGCGGCTGATCGTGGTGCCGCAGGCGATGCGGGTGATCCTGCCGCCGCTGACCAACCAGTATCTCAACCTGACCAAGAATTCCTCGCTTGCGGTCGCGATAGGCTATCCCGACCTCGTGTCGGTGTTCGCCGGAACGGCGCTGAGCCAGACCGGGCAGGCGATCGAGATCATCTCGATCACGATGGGCGTCTATCTCCTTATTTCGCTGATCACCAGCGCGCTCATGAGTATCTACGGGTGGCGGCTTGACCGGAGCATGCAGCGATGAGCGCTCCAGTCTTCGTTCGCCAGGATATGGTGCCTGAGCGCCCCGCGCCGGTGAAGACCACGGGTTTTGTCGGCTTCCTGCGCACGCGTCTGTTCAACACGCCGACCAACATCCTGCTCACCATCCTCGGCGCGCTGCTGCTGTGGTTCACCGTCGGTCCCGCGCTCAAGTTCATGGTGATCGACGCGGTCTGGACCGGCAAGGACCGCGACGCCTGCCTCTCCGAGAAGGTCGGCCGGACCGTCGGCGCCTGCTGGCCGTTCGTATCGGCCAAGCTCAACCAGTTCATCTATGGCTTCTATCCGGAGGCGGAGCGCTGGCGGGTCAATCTGACCTTCCTGCTCGCGGCGATCTTGCTGGTTCCGATGCTGATCCCGCGGCTTCCGGCCAAGGGCCTCAATTCCACATTGTTCTTCATCGCCTTTCCGGTCGTTGCCTTCTTCCTGCTGCATGGCGGCGGCCTGAAGGGATTTGGCGTCACCTGGACCACGAACATCCTCACCGGCTTCACCGACAGCATCGGGCAAGGCGGCATGAAGCTGATCATCCTGAGTGCGTCCTCCTCGATCGGGCAGCTCTTGTGGCTGATCGGAAAGCTGCTGATGGGGATCTCCCTCGTGATTGCGTGGGTGCTTTTCCCGCTGGTCGCTCTGCGCGAACTCATCCAGTCCTCCGGACAGCCGGTCTGGGCTGACCTCGTGGCGACCGCCGTGATCGTCTCGGCGCTGATGTTCTGGATTGGCGGCACTCTGCGCTCGCTGGTCACGAGCCTCATCGTCTTCGTCTGCATCGGCCTCGTCATTGCCGTCATGCGCCTCGATCGTGGCGGCCTGCCGATCGTCGATACGCGGCTCTGGGGCGGCCTCCTCGTGACGCTGGTGGTGTCGGTGACGGGCATCGTCACGTCGATGCCGGTCGGTATTGCGCTGGCGCTCGGGCGGCGCTCGACCATTCCCCTGATCCGTATCTTCTCGGTCGCCTTCATCGAATTCTGGCGCGGCGTGCCTCTGATCACCGTGCTGTTCTTCGCCACCTACATGCTGCCGCTGTTCCTGCCCGGCAATTTCACGGTCGATGGCCTCGTGCGTGCGCTGATCGGCATCGCGCTGTTCGCCGGCGCCTATCAGGCCGAGGTGATCCGCGGCGGCCTGGCGGCGATTCCGCGCGGGCAGGCGGAGGCGGCGAGCGCGCTCGGCCTGTCGTTCTGGAAGACCACCGGGTTGATCGTGATGCCGCAGGCGCTGCGCCACGTCATTCCCGGCCTCGTCAACAGCTTCATCGCGCTGTTCAAGGACACCTCGCTGGTCTCGATCGTCGCGCTGTTCGACCTGCTCGGGACGTTGCAGGCCGCTTTCAGCGACCCCAACTGGTCGACGCCGTCGACGCTGTTCACCGGTTTCGCCTTCGCCGGACTGATCTACTTCGTCTTCTGCTTTGGCATGTCGCGCTATTCGCTGTTCGTCGAGAACAGGCTGAACGCGCATCGCCGCAATTGAGAAAGCGCCATGGCCGAAAACTCCATTGTCAGCATCAACAAGCTCAACAAGTGGTATGGCGATTTCCACGTCCTGCGCGACATCAACATGGATGTCGCCAAGGGCGAGCGCATCGTGATCTGCGGTCCCTCTGGCTCCGGCAAGTCGACGCTCATCCGCTGCATCAATGCGCTGGAGGAATTCCAGGAGGGCGACATCACCGTGGAGGGCATCGAACTCGGACCGAACCTGCGCCGGGTCGACGATGTCCGCCGCGAGGTCGGCATGGTGTTCCAGAGCTTCAACCTGTTTCCGCATCTGACCGTGCTTCAGAACTGCACGCTGGCGCCGATCTGGGTGCGCAGCATCCCGCAGAAGGAAGCGGAGGCGACCGCCATGAAATACCTGGAGCGGGTCAAGATCCCGCATCAGGCCAACAAATATCCCGGACAGATGTCAGGCGGCCAGCAGCAACGCGTCGCCATCGCCCGCGCGCTGACCATGAATCCGAAGGTGATGCTGTTCGACGAGCCGACCTCGGCGCTCGATCCGGAAATGGTCAAAGAAGTGCTCGACACCATGGTCGACCTCGCCAGGGAAGGCATGACCATGCTGGTCGTCACGCATGAAATGGGCTTTGCGCGCGAAGTCGCCAACCGCGTCGTGTTCATGGACGCCGGCCAGGTGATCGAGTCGAACACGCCGGAAGAGTTTTTCGCCAATCCGCAGCACGCGCGGACCAAGCTGTTCCTCAGCCAGATTCTGCGGCATTAACGCGCTTTCATCCTTCGAGACGCACGCTTCGCGTGCTCCTCCGGATGAGGGCATAGAGCTGCAGAAGCGATCTTAGGCCCTCATGGTGAGGAGCGCGGCAAGGCCGCGCGTCTCGAACCATGCAGGCCACAAGTTCGCGCCGGGCGCTCACACCTTCTCGAACGGCGGCTCGATCTTGCTGCGCTTCTCCAGCCATTCCGGCACGGGAAGGTTCTTCGAGCGCATGAAGTCCGGATTGAACAGTTTTGACTGATAGCGGTTGCCGGAGTCGCAGAGGATGGTGACGATGGTCTTGCCGGGACCGAGTTCTTTCGCGAGCTTGATGGCGCCGGCGACATTGACCCCGGTCGAACCGCCGAGGCACAGGCCCTCATGCTGCAGCAGGTCGTAGATCACAGGCACGGATTCCTCGTCGGGGACCAGGAAGGCCGTGTCGACCCGCGCTTCCTTGACCACCGGCGTGACGCGGCCAAGGCCGATTCCTTCCGTGATGGAATCGCCCGGCGTCGATTTGGCTTCCCCGTTCTTGAAGAGATTATACATCGCAAAGCCGGGCGGATCGGCGCAGGCAGTCACGATGTTCTTGTTCTTTGACTTCAGGAACGACGTTGTCCCGGCAATGGTGCCGGCAGTGCCGACCGCGCAGATGAAGCCGTCGACCTTGCCGTCGGTCTGCTCCCAGATTTCCGGGCCGGTGGATTCGAAGTGTGCCTTTGCGTTGTCGAGGTTATTCCACTGGTCGGCGAACAGCACGCCGTTCGGTTCGGTCTTGCGCAACTGATCGGCAAGCCGGCGGCCGACATGCTGATAGTTGTTCGGATTGGAAAACGGTAACTGGGGCACTTCAACAAGTTCGGCGCCACACAGCCGCAGCATGTCCTTTTTTTCCTGGCTCTGGGTGTTGGGAATGAGGATCAGCGTGCGATAGCCGCGGGCGCTTGCGACAACGGCGAGACCGATGCCGGTATTGCCGGCGGTCGCTTCCACGACGAGGCCGCCGGGCTTCAAATCGCCGCGCTTCTCGGCTTCCAGGATCAGCCACTTGCCGGCGCGGTCCTTGACGGACTGGCCCGGATTCATGAACTCGGCCTTGCCCAGAATGGTGCAGCCGGTCATTTCGGAAGCGTGTTTGAGCTTGATCAGCGGCGTATTGCCGATCGCCTGGACGACGTCGTTGTTGAACTTCATGTCGGGAAAAATACCGTTTGTTTCCTCTGCGCCGACCCTAAAGGACCGCAGCAGGGATCACAAGCCGACGAGGGGCGCGGCAGCTATCCGGATTTTGCGAACACGACCTGACGGACGTCGATATTGCCTGAGAGAAATCCGGCTTCGCAGTAGGAGAGGTAATACTCCCACAGGCGGCGGAACCGGTCGTCGAAGCCCGATGGCATCAGGTTCGGCCATGCCTCGCGGAAATTGCTTCGCCAGATCGCGAGCGTCTTGGCATAATCTTGTCCGAAAATGTGCTCGCGGATAACGGGTACACCGAAGCTCTCCCCGAGTTGCTTCAGCACCTGCGGCGAGGGCAGCATTCCGCCGGGGAAGACGTAGCGCTGGATGAAGTCCACCTCGCGCCGATAGCTCGGAAACAACTCGTCCTGGATGGTGATGGCCTGAATGCCGGCGAGCCCGCCTGGCAACAGACGGTCGCGCAGTTGTGAGAAATATCGTGGCCAGAACTGCTCGCCCACCGCCTCGATCATCTCGATGGAGGCGATGCGGTCGTAGCGGCCGCGCTCGTCGCGATAGTCCTGGAGCCTGATCTCGACCTTGTCGGCAAGGCCCGCTTCCTGGATGCGGCGCTGCGCGAAATCGCGCTGCTCCCTACTGATGGTCAGGCCCACGACCTTCGCGCCTTGTTTCGCCGCGAATTCGGCGAAGCCGCCCCAGCCGCAGCCGATCTCGAGCAGCTTCTGGCCGGGTTTGAGATCGATCGCCTCGGCGAGCCTGCGATACTTGTTGTTCTGGGCCGATGTCAGGTCCGGCGTATGCTCGTCGAACAGCGCCGAGGAGTACGTCATGGATGGGTCGAGCCAGGCCGAATAGAAGTCGTTGCCGATATCGTAATGCGCGTAGATGTTACGCCGCGCCTGCCGCCTGGTGTTGCGGTTGAACCAGTGCCTGATGACCTGAACGTATTTTATCAGCGGCTTGCCGATCAGCATGGTCTGCATCCAGTCCTGATTGACGCAGAACAGGTACAGGAATTGCGTGAGGTCCGGCGTGTCCCAATCGCCGCGCAGATAGGCTTCGGCGATGCCGATGTCGCCGCCGCGCAGCAGGCGCGTCGCAAAAGCGAAATCGTGGACGTTCATGGCGGCGGCAGGTCCCGGCCCGTTGCCGCCGAGCCGGACCGTGCGGCCGTCGGGCAAGGTCACGTCGAGCGTGCCGCGTTGCAGCTTGGCGCCATAGGTCAGCGCGAGCCGCACCATGCGCGGCAGGTCAGGCGGCAGCATGTCCGCCGTATCCGAAGTGACCGTGATCAAATCGCCCATCGGCAGTCCACCGTGCTGCCCCAGGTCCGACTTCCTTCCCCGTGTTGGGGCCGACCTAACTTCGACCACCACCGGACCAAAGCGCCTTGGCGCGGGCAGGCAACGCCAACCTAACATATTGGTTCCCGCCGCCAACCGGCAAGACGTCGGACTTCGCAGTTGCAGCAGCAGGACGCGGGATCAGCCGCGCGCCCTTAAGCCAAAGGCGCATGGCCTCCCAGTGAATGGCAGCAACGATCTTCAGGGTAACGAGGGGCAGGGCAACGAATGACCGCAGCAGCGCGGCCGTCGTCAGTGCGCGGCGGTGGCCGCTGAAGGTGGCGGCGAGCAGGGGGCCTTCGCGATCGGTCTCGAGGATGCGCAGCCGCACCGTTTCGGAAGGCGGCAGGATGCGGAAATGATAGCGCATCGCCATCTCGACGAAAGGCGAGACGTAAAACTGCTTGTCCTGCTGCTGGCGGATGCCGGCCGCGCTCACTTCGCCGGGCTTCACCGGCAGCACATAGGAATGGATGTCGCCAAAGGTGTTGCGCACCTCGTAGATGATCAGCGCCAGCTCGCCGTCCGCGCGATGGCAGAAATAGACCGAGAGCGGATTGAAGGTGAAGCCGAGCAGCCGCGGATAGCACAGCAGCAGGACCTTGCCGCCGGCAAGGTCGATGCCGTGCTGCTCGGCGCAATCGTGCACGTACGCACGCAGCGATGAACCATCGCGCTTGCCGTGATCGGACTCGCGGAAGCTGTAGAGCGCGGCGCGGTTGACGCCGAACAGCGGCGATTGACAGTCGGCCTCGTCGAGCCGGCCGAGATCGATCAGCAGGCTCATGACGCGGTAGCTGAAACGATGGCCCATCGGCTTCAGCCGCGCGTGCATGACATCGCCGAAATACAGCGCTGCCGCATCGTCGGTTCTGGTCAACGCTTCCCTCATCGCTATTCCGCAGCTTCCGAAAGCTCCGCCGGCAGATTTTGCCACGGCGCGGTCGCGCCAAGCGATTGGGCAACCTCCAGCCCGGAGCGCAGGCCGTCCTCGTGGAAACCATAGCCGGTCCAGGCGCCGCAGAACCAGGTGCGGCGCCGGCCCTGGATTTCGCCGAGCCGCTTCTGCGCGGCAAAGGCCGCGGCATTATATTGCGGATGCTCGCAGAAATAACTGCCGAAGGTCAGCGCCGGGTCCGGCTCGAATGGCGGATTGAGGCTGACGAACAGCGGCTTGGAATGATCGATGCCCTGCAGGCGATTCATCCAGTAGGTCACCGCGACGTCGTTGACCGGCACGCCCTCGCGCTGCCAGCGCAGGAAATTCCAGGAGGCCCAGGCGCGCCGGCGCTTCGGCATCAGCCTGGTATCGCGGTGCAGATACACCGTGTTGGGCGCGTAGCCGATCGCGCCCAGGATCGCGCGCTCGCTGGCATCGGCATCGCAGAGCATGTCGAGCGCCTGGTCGCTATGCGCGGCGATCACTACGTGATCATAGGTTGCCTGCTTGCCATGGCTGTCATGAACGATGACGCCATGCGGGGTGCGCTCGATCGACGTTACCGCACAGCCGAGGCGGAGTTGATCGCCGAAGGCCGACGTCAGCTTCTCCACGTAGTTCCTGCTGCCGCCCTTCACCGTGCGCCAGACCGGACGATCATATTGCAGCAGGCGGTGATTGCTGAAGAAGGCGACAAAGTTCTCGGCCGGAAAGTTCAGCATCTCGTCCGCCGGCGCCGACCAGATCGCCGCGCCCATCGGCGCAAGGTAGTCGGTGAGCAGGCGGGGGGCGAAATGGTTGCGACGGAAATACTCGCCGAGCGTGATGCCGGCAAGCTTGCCCGCCTTATAGTCCGCGGTGCTCTGCTGGTTGAAGGTGAGGATGTCGCGCAGCATCCAGAGATAGGATGGCGAGAGCAGGTTGCGCGGCTGGGCGAACAGGCCGATGGCGGTCTCGATCCAGTTGGCGCCGCCGCCCTTCCATTCGAAGCGGCCGCCGTCCGCGGTGACCGCAAAGCTCATGCAGCTTTCCACCGTCTCGACGCCGAGATGGTCGAACAGGGCAGTCAGGCCCGGGTAGTTCAGCTCGTTGTAGACGATGAAGCCGGTATCGACCGAGATCGGCGTGCCGTCATAGTCGATCGAGACGGTATGGCTGTGGCCGCCCGGCCGGACCTCGCGGTCGTAAACGGTGACCGGATAACGTTTTGAGAGGGTCCAGGCCGCGGCATTGCCGGCAATTCCCGTTCCGATGACCGCCACCCGCATGTCATGCCCCTGTTTTGCTCTGCAACGGAGATACGTCCGGGCGAGGCGGGCGGTTTCAAACCGCCGGGGAGCGCCCTCCAAACAGGGGAAAACCCCCATGAAATCTTCGTAAGATTCGCGGCGAATCGGATCGCCTCGACTCGAAGAAAAGCCTATAAAATAAGGCTTACTGAGCAGTTCGCAGCGCCTGTGGCGCACTTGCATCGATGGCGACCGAACAAGGCTGCGGGCCTGTCCGCCCCGTAATCCCAGGGCTAGGATGACGGATCAGGTTCCAACGCAAGCATCACCCCGGTGAAACTGTCGCAGCTCAGCTCCATCCGCTTCGCCCCCGCATCCGCCGGGTCTGATTCGGCTGGGCCGTTCGGGACTGCGAAATCAGGCGGAGCAAGGGTGTGACCCAGAGCTTCGCCGGGATGGGGATGCCGGGAGCCATTGCTGCCGTATCGGCGCGCGCGTTGCGCTGGCTTGCCGTGCTGGCCATGGCGCTCGGCTCCTCGGGCTGCCTGCTCACCACGGATCTGCCCGATCCGGCGCTGGACGTGCCGCCGGCCTACAAGTCGGCGGGCACGAAAAATCCGATGGATGCGCCGCCGACGCTCGACTGGTGGCGCGGCTTCCGCTCGGGCGAGCTGACGATGCTCATGGAAGAGGCGCAGACCGTCAATCTCGATATCGCCGCCGCCACCGCGCGCTTCATCCAGGCCGATGCGCAGGCGCGCGTCGCCGGCGCGCCGCTGTTGCCCAGCCTCTCCGGCACCGGCCAGGAAACCTACTCGCGCACGTCAGGCTCGAGTGCCTCGGGCCTGACCAATGGCGGGCGCGAGGTGGTCAATTATCAGGCCTCGCTCAGCGCGAGCTATGAGCTCGATTTCTGGGGCAAGAATCGCGATGCCGCCCAGGCCGCGGAAGAGACGGCGGTCGCCAACCGCTTCGATCGCGACGTCGTGGCGCTGACGACGCTGACCAGCGTCGCCAATGCCTATTTCCAGGTGCTGGCCGCGCAGGACCGCCTGCGCGTCACCGAGCGCAACATCGCCAGCGCCCAGCGCATCCTCGATGCGATCAGGCAGAGGCTGAGCGCCGGCACCGGCACCGATCTCGATGTCGCCCAGCAGGAGAGCGTGCTCGCCAATCAGCGCGCGCTGGTGCCGCCGCTGCGGCAGACCCTGGAGCAGAACATCAACGCGCTGGCGACGCTGGTGTCGCGGCCGCCGGAGAGTATCAAGGTGAGAGGCGGCACGTTGAACCAGATCGCCATCCCACGGGTGACGCCGGGCCTGCCGTCCGAGATCTTGACGCAGCGGCCGGACATCAGGCGGCAGGAGGCGCAGCTCGCTTCCGCCACCGCCAGTATCGGCAATGCCCGCGCGCAATTCTTTCCCAGCATCCTGCTGACCGGGAATGGCGGCTACC
>JAKFVP010000140.1 GCA_021732175.1 Bradyrhizobium sp. | reverse complement strand
GTTGAAGCCGTCGCTCTGCACCCGCGACAGGTAACTTCCGGGAATCACGCGAACGCCCGCATCCCGATATAATCTTACTGCCGCCTCCTCGTCGCCGCCGCGATCGGAGACGTCGAGCCAGACGCAAAAGCCGCCGGCCGGCCGCGCATAGCCGTAGCGATTGCCGAGAATCTGGTCGGCGAGATCGAACTTGATGCGATAGAGCTTTCTGTTCTCTTCGACATGCGCCTCGTCGCTGTAGGCGGCGACCGCGACATGCTGCAGCGGCACCGGCACCTGGGGCGCGGCGACATTGCGCAGCTCGAGATAGGCGGCGAGGAATTTCCTGTCGCCGGCGGCGAAACCGACACGCATGCCCGGCAGGTTCGAACGCTTCGACAGCGATTGGAACGCGATGACGTTAGTGAAGTCCGGACCTGCGCATTCAAGCATGCTGCCCGGTGCTTCCTTGGTGTAGATCTCCGAGTAGCACTCGTCGCTGAGAACGAAGAAACCGAAGCGGTCGGCGAGCTGTTTCAGCCGCGCAAAATAATCGCGCGTGGCGACCGAGCCTTGCGGGTTCGCAGGCGAGGCGATGTAGAACGCAACGGTGCGCGCCAGCAGCGCCTCGTCCAGCGTATCGAGGTCGGGCAGGAATCCGTTGGCGACGGTGGTCGGCAGATAGACCTGCTCGCAGCCGGCGGCACGCGCGCCCGCGCCATAAGCGGGGTAGAACGGGTTCGGCATCAGGATGGCTGGCCGCGGCTTGCGATTGGCCAACAATCGCTGCGCCGTCATGGCCGCAAAGAACAGGCCTTCGCGGCTGCCGTTCAGCACCAGCACCTCGGTCTCGGTATCGACCGCGCGGGCCAGCTTGAACCGGGTCGACAGCCACTTGGCCACGGCCTGACGGAACGGCTCGATTCCTTTGGCCAGGGGATAGCGGCCGAAATCGGCGATGTGCTTGGCCAGCACCGGCCCGACGAAATCAGGCACCGGATGCTGCGGTTCGCCTAATGACAATGTTATCAACGGCTTACCGGGCTGATAGGGCGCCAGCAGTTCGGTCGTCCGGACAAACGGCGAGCGTTCGGCCTGGCCGGCCGCAGGAACGGGGCCGGTGCCTTGCGCCAAGCCGGTAGGGGCGGTCATTGCCATGTCTGAAACGCCAGCACTTTCAATACGGCCGGACACAGAAATGCCGGCCGAAAGACCCGATCAAATCACCATAGATACGGCGAGGTTAAGACGCGATTAACCATCGGTCCTGCGCGCCCATCAGGTCGCTCAAAATCACGTCCGGCGAGGCGGTGCAATGAGGCGATTGCACCGACTGCGGGTGGCGATGCGAACAATTTTAACGAGCTGCGTGGGCTGGGGTTTACCGGACTCGATGGAACATATTTCCGGTTAGCAGTTAGTGTGCACTGCGGTGATAGGGATGGGTCCAAACGGGATGGACCATGAGCCTTCAGATCGCCAATGATGCCGATGTGATACGCCGGACGATCCGGCGCATCGCCATATCGACTGGCATCAGCTTCGTCATGACCGCCGCCACGCTCGCGATGAGTCTCGGCCTCAATCCCAATGCGCTGATCCGCGTCGGCGACGTTATGCTGCTCAGCATGTGCGCGGCGACCGTCATTCCCGCCGTGATCTCCGGCATGCTGAGCTACCGCTCGGCGCGGCTGATGAAGGAACTGACGCTGACACGCAGCGAATTGTCGCGAATCTCGCAGACAGATCAGCTCACCGGGTTGCTCAACCGGCGCGGTTTTGACGATGAGGCGACGCGGACATTGCACTCGGCGCACCAGGCGAGCATGCCGGCCGTGGTCTTCATGTGCGACATCGACCACTTCAAATCGATCAACGACCGCTTCGGCCACGATTTCGGCGACAAGGCGCTGGTCGAAATCGCGACCGTGCTGCGCGAGTTCGCGCAAGCCCGCGGCGGACTGGTGGCGCGTCACGGCGGCGAGGAGTTTGCCGCCCTGATGGTCGGCATCTCCCGCGAGCAGGCCGAGATCTATGCCGAGGAAATCCGCCGCACCTGCGCGCATCGCGAGATCAGGAGCGGCGACATCTGCGAGCACATGACCATCAGCATCGGCTTCACCGTGTCGCGCGGCGAGACCGATCTCGCCACGATCATGCGCATTGCCGATCAGGCCCTCTACGCTGCCAAGCGCCAGGGCCGCGACCGTGTCGTGCGCGCCGACGAGATGGCGCTGGCTGCGGCATAAGATCGTTTGGCCATTGGCCTCCAGGTTTCTGACTCAACTTGAAAATTGCTGGACAATTTCAAAAGTAATACCATATGATATCTATGGTATTACTACACGGGAGGCGCTATGGCCACCACCGTCACCAGCAAAGGTCAGGTCACCATTCCAAAGCCGGTCCGTGATCACTTGGGCATTGGACCGGGCAGCCGGGTCGATTTTCGCCAAACTGCGGATGGCGGTATCACAATCGAAAAGGCCGATGGTCCGAAGCGACCCGGCCGCTTTGCGAAGGCGCGGGGGTCCGCTGGACCCGGCATGACCACTGATGAGCTCATGGCGTTGCTTCGTGGCGAACCAGAATGACGTTGGTCGACTCCAACGTTCTCCTGGACCTCGTGACGGACGGCGAAACCTGGGCCGACTGGTCCCAAGATCAGCTGGAACGCGCGGCTCTCAATGGAGCTCTGGTAATCAACGACGTCATTTATGCCGAAATCTCGGCACGCTACGCCACAATCGAAGCCGTTGATTCAGCGTTGGAGGAGTTGAACATCGATGTCGTACCGATTCCTCGCGGCGCACTCTTCTTGGCGGGAAAAGCATACGTCCAATATCGCGCTGGCGGCGGACTTCGAACCGGGGTCTTGGCGGATTTCTTCATCGGCGCGCACGCTGCCGTCGGGCAAATGCCTTTACTGACGCGAGATGCGCGTCGCTATCAAAGCTACTTTCCGACGATCAAGCTGATCACGCCGTAAAGAAAATCGCGAGCCCGCAACGCTACCGCTGCGGCAACCGTTCGAATGCCGGCATGCCATCCGGCACGTGATGGAACGGCTGCTTGTCGATGGTGAAGATCGCGACCTGCGGCTTGATCTGGCTGGGGTCATCCAGCGTGCCGACCTTGATGACCACGATCGGCCGGTTTGGGCGCGTCACCACATGGGTGCCGCAGTCGGCGCAGAATTCGCGCGTCACAGGCTTTTCCAGATCCTTCCGCGAAAACTGCTTTGGTGTGCCCTTGGTGTATTTGAAGCCGTCGGGCGACATCGCCACGAACACGTTGGGAGAGCCGCCAGTGATGTACTGGCACTCCCGGCAATGGCACTGCGCCATCATCATCGGCTCGCCTTCGGCTTCGTAGCGCACCGCGCCGCAATAGCATCCGCCTGTCAGCTTCATGCCTTCCTCCCTCAGTGCTTTGCGGCCTTCCGCGCCGCTTCATTGTTGAGGACGATCAGTCCGTCGACGGCGACGCCGACCTTGCTGTTGATCAGGAAAGGATTGACGTCGATCGAGGCGATGCGACTGCCGGCGTCCGCGATCAAATTGGAGAGGCCGACCAGCGCCTTGACGGCGGAGGCCTCGTGCAGCGCCGGGCGGCCGCGATAGCCCTTCATCTTCACGCCGGCCTTGGTGCGCGCGATCAACTGCCTGGCCTCGGCCGCATCGATCGGCGCGCCGGCGAGCGCCACATCCTTCAGGAGTTCGATGTCGACGCCGCCGGTGCCGAACAGCACGACCGGACCCATCTCGGCATCGAGCGACGCGCCGACCACGAGCTCGAGATCGGCCTTGACCTGCTGGGCAATGAGGATGCCTTCGAGCTTGGGTTTGCCCTTCAGTTTCTTCACGCGCTTGGTGATGTCGTCGAACGCCTTCTTCACCTCGGCGGCGCTGTTGATGTTGAGTACGACGCCTCCGACATCGGATTTGTGCAGGATGTCGGGGCTGACGACCTTTGCCACCACGGGAAAACCGATCTTCTTCGCGATCTTCACCGCCTCGGCCGACGTCTGCGCAATCGCTTCCTTGGAAATCGGGATGCCGTAGGCCGCAAGCAGCTTCTTGGAGGCGACTTCATCCAGCGCGGCGGCGCCGTTCGCGCTCTTGAGCATCTTCTCCAGCGTCGCGCGGGCGGATGCCTTCGAGCTCGACACGATGTCGGGCACTTCCTTGCGCAGGCTGGCGTATTCGATCAGCGACTTGATCGCGCCGACGGCGCGGTCGAGGCCCTGCAGCACGGCGACGTTGGGCAGCGATTTGCGCAGCGCCTTGGTGTGCTCGGTGAAACCGATCGACATGGCGCTGATATAGATCACGGGCTTGCCTGCTTCGCCGGCCATATCGTTGACGATGCGCAGGTTACGCTCGCGCAGTTCGTGCGGCGCCTTCGGCAGCTCGGAGTCGATAATGACGATGTCGGTGTCGGGATCGTCGATCATGATCTTGATCGACTTCATGTAGACGGAGGGATCGACCACCGCGGCAAAGCCGGCGTCGAGGGGATTGCCTACGATGCTGCCGGGGCCGAGCATCTGCGCCAGCTGCGCGGACGCGTTCGGGGACAGGGGCGCGAAGTTCAGCCCTGCGGAATAGAATGCATCGATCAGCAGGCCGCGCTTGCCGCCCGACAGCGAGACCGCCGCGAGGCGATTGCCCTTGGGTGTGTCGGCATGGACGAAGCATTCGGTGGTCTCGATCAGCTCGTCGAGGCCGCGGACGCGGATCACGCCCTCGCGGGTCGAGATCGCATCGAAGGTCTCGATGGAACCGGCAAGCGCACCGGTATGCGCCATTGCGGCGGCGCGTCCGCCTTCGGAGGCCCCGAGTTTCAGCGCGATGACGGGTTTTCCCGCCGCACGCGCAGCCTTGCAGGCATCGCGGAACGCCTTCGTGTTCCGCACGCCTTCGAGATAGACCACGATGACGCGGATCGACGGATCGGCCGCGAAATAGGCCATCAGGTCCGGCGTCTCGAGGCCGACCTCGTTTCCGGTCGTCACCATGTAGCCGACGCCGACGCCGCGATCTTCCAGCGCCTGGCGGATCGCCATCACGATGGCGCCGGACTGGCCGGCGACGCCGACTGCGCCCTGTTCCATGGTGACGATGCGGTCGTCGATATTGGTGAAGAGCTTTTCGCCGGCGCTGAGATTGCCAAGGCAGTTCGGGCCGGTGACGGCGAGCCCCGTCTCCTTCACCGCCTGTTTGAGCTCTTCAGCGAGGCGCTGGCTCTCTTCATCCTGCAGCTCGGAGAAGCCCGAGGTGACGATCGTTGCCGAGCGCGCGCCGGCCGCGGCGGCATCGCGGATCACCTGCACCGCAAAGCGCGCCGGCACCAGCACCAGCACGTGGTCGGGCTTGTCCGGCAGGCTGGCGAAATCCTTGTAGCAGGTCACGCCCCAGATGGTTTCGCGCTTGGCATTGATCGGATAGAGCCCGCCTTGGTAGCCGTATTTGACCAGATTGTTCCAGATGCGCTCGGCATAGTTGCCCGGTTTGTCGGTGGCGCCGACCAGCACGATGTTGCGCGGGTGCAGCATCGCATGCACGCTTTTGACGACGGCGCTGGCATTTTGCGGGGGCGACCATTTGGCGGCGGCGTGGGCATCCATCGGCGTTCTCTCATCCCCGGTTGTTTTGCGGGACGGAATTTCCGTCCTCTTGATTGGGATGGAAGCAAACCGGTCATTTCGCCTCCCGTCAACACGCGATCGACGGGAGGTGGATGCGCGCAATTGGCGGGACTTAGGTCGCGGCAGCGCCGCAATGCTCACCTGACGGCACAAAAAGAAAGGGGCTCCAACTTGCGCTGGAGCCCCTCAACGGTCAGGGCATTGCCGGGTATGTGCCCGAACCGGAGTTGTGGGCGCGGCAGTGAGAAACCGCCGCGCCCCGGGAGAACTTACATGTTGTAAGCGCGCTCGGTGTGGTCGGTGAGGTCGAGACCCTCGCGTTCCACTTCGACGGAGACGCGCAGGCCGACGATCACATCGACGACCTTGTAGAGGATCGCCGAACCGATGCCGGACCAGACCAGCGTGGTGCAGACGCCCCAGACCTGGGAAGTCATCTGCGCCATGAAGTCGTAGTCGCCGACCTTGCCGGTGACGTAGTCCATGACGCCGGTGCCGCCGAGGGCCGGGTTGACCAGGATGCCGGTGCCGAGAGCGCCGACGATGCCGCCGATGCAGTGCACGCCGAACACGTCGAGCGAGTCGTCATAGCCGAGCGAGTTCTTCACGATGGTGCAGAAGAACAGGCAGACCACGCCGACCACGAGCCCGAGCACGATCGCGCCCATCGGGCCGGCGTAACCGGCGGCAGGCGTGACCGCGACGAGGCCGGCCACCGCGCCGGAGATGACGCCGAGCATCGAGGGGTGACCGCGGACGATCCATTCCGCGAACATCCAGGCCAGCGCCGCCGCTGCTGTCGCAACGAAGGAGTTGGTCATGGCGAGCGCAGCGCCGCCCGAGGCTTCGAGGTTCGAACCGGCGTTGAAGCCGAACCAGCCGACCCAGAGCAGCGAAGCGCCGATCATGGACATGGTCAGCGAGTGCGGAGCCATCAGCTCCTTGCCGTAGCCGGTGCGCTTGCCGATCAGCAGTGCGCCGACGAGGCCCGCGATGCCGGCGTTGATGTGCACCACGGTGCCGCCGGCGAAGTCGATTGCACCCTTCTTGAAGATCCAGCCGGCGTCGGCCATCACTTCGTCGAGCTTGGCCTGAGCGGCCTTCTTCGCAGCTTCGTCGCCCGCCGCGGCGAGCGCCTTGGCCGCATCCGTGATCGCGTCCGGACCGGCCCAGTACCAGACCATGTGCGCGATCGGGAAGTAGATCAGGGTGACCCAGAGCGGGATGAACAGCGCGACCGCCGCGAACTTCATGCGCTCGGCAAAGGCGCCGACGATGAGGGCGGGCGTGATCGCCGCGAAGGTCATCTGGAAGCAGATGTAGATCAGCTCGGTGATGTTGGCGTCGACGCTGAAGGTCGCCGCCTTGGAGTCCGGCGTCACCCCCATCAGGAAGGCCTTCGAGAAGCCGCCGATGAAGTCGGACCCGCCGGTGAAGGCGAGGCTGTAGCCGTAGAGCGCCCACAGGATGGTGACGATACAGACGGTGTAGAACACCTGCATCAGCACCGAGAGCATGTTCTTGGTGCGGACGAGACCGCCATAGAACAGCGCCAGGCCCGGAATCGTCATCAACAGCACGAGTACCGTCGAGGTGAGCATCCAGGCGTTGTCGCCCTTGTTTACGGTTGGTTCGGCGTAGGCTGCGGTCGCAGCGAACAGGCCGACTGCGAGAGCCGCCAATCCCGCGCCATAGGGACGTTTGAACGTCATTTTGTCTTACTCCTGAGTGGTAGGGTTGAGCGCGAAATCAGAGGGCAGCGGCATCGGCCTCGCCGGTGCGGATGCGAACCGCATGGTCGAGGTTGATGACGAAGATCTTGCCGTCGCCGATCTGGCCGGTTTTCGCGGCCGAGGTGATCGCGTCGATGGTCTTGTCGACCTGGTCGGAATTGACGGCAACTTCGATCTTGATCTTGGGCAGGAAGCTCACGGCGTATTCAGCGCCGCGATAGATTTCCGTGTGGCCCTTCTGCCGGCCGTATCCTTTGACTTCGGTAACCGTCAAACCGTGAACGCCGATGGCGGTCAGGGCGTCACGGACTTCTTCGAGTTTGAATGGCTTGATAATCGCCATAACAATTTTCATGGGTTTATCCCCGCTTGGGCCCGGCGCTCCCCGGGCGATGTGGAAGGACGTCACCACGCGGAGAGGTTCGCTACGCGGGCACAGCCTGGCCCCCTAGAATCAAATGCCGTGCCAGAACGGCGGAATTCCCTAACGGTTTATGAATCCGGACGTTTTCGCACTCTGCGGGTACATCCCCTGAGTGCGCTATTCCGCCGCGCCTAAAGTCTAATCAGCAATGCTTAATCTGTAGGCATTACTGTGTGTCGACACAATCATGCCCATAGGAGCGGCAGGAAATCGGTATCAGGATAGCGCTGTTACTGCAGCGCCTCGCCGTGCTGCGAAATATCCAGGCCTTCCAGCTCTTGCTGCAGCGACACCCGCAAGGGGGCGAAAGCGCCGACCAGCTTCAGGAGGACGAAGGTCACCGCCGCCGTCCAGGCGAAAGTGATGGCGACCCCGTAGAACTGGATCAGCAACTGCTGGGGGTTGCCCTCGATGAGACCCGAAGTTTCGCCGATCGCCTTGGCCGCGAATACGCCGCAGAGCAGCGTGCCGGTGATGCCGCCGACGCCATGCACGCCGAACACGTCGAGCGAATCGTCATACTTGAAGCGGATCTTCAGCCAGGTGCAGGCCCAGAAGCAGATCGCGCCCGCGGCGATACCGATGAGGATGCCGGCCCACGCCGCGACGAACCCCGAAGCCGGCGTGATGGTGCCGAGGCCCGCAACGGCGCCGGAGATCATGCCGAGCACCGAGGGTTTGCGCCGCGTCGACCATTCCAGCGCCGCCCATGTCAGCGCACCGGCGCAGGCCGACAGATGCGTCGCGGTGATCGCCATCACCGCGCGCGGCGAAGCCGTGAACGCCGAGCCGCCGTTGAAGCCGAACCAGCCGACCCACAGCATGCCGGTACCGATCACGGCGAGCGAGAGGTCGAATGGCGCGAGATTCTCCGCGAGATAGCCGTGACGATTGCCGAGCGCTTTCGCCGCGACCAGTCCGCCGATGCCGGCAGAGAGATGCACGACGAGACCGCCGGCGAAATCCAGCACGCCCATGGACTGCAGGAAGCCGCCGCCCCAGACCCAGTGCGCGAGCGGCACATAGACGAAGGTGAACCAGCCGACCGCAAACCACAGCCAGGCCGAAAACCGCATGCGGTCGGCAACGGCGCCTGCCACCAGCGCCACCGTGATTACCGCAAAGGTCATCTGGTACAGCATGAACAGCGCTTCGGGGATCGTCTTCGCCGCCGGATTGACCGTCTCCATGGTCATGCCGGCGAGGAACCAGCGGTCGAGCGTACCGATCCAGGAACCGTCGCCGACAAAGGCGAGCGAATAGCCGTAGGCGACCCAGAGGATGGAGATCAGCGCGACCGACGACAGGGTCTGCGCCATGGTGGCGAGCACGTTCTTCTTGCGCACCATGCCGGCGTAGAACAGCGCCAGTCCCGGGATGGACATCATCAGCACCAGCGCGGTGGCCGTGATCATCCAGGCGGTGTCGGCGGCGTTGATGGCTGGTGTGTCGGCCAGCGCCGGTGTCGCGCTTGCGAAGAATCCGACCAACGCAAATCGCCTCACGGCGCGTGAGTAAGCCCCCATGATGTGCTCCCCGCATTACCAACTTACAATTTTTGTCCGCACCTTCGGCCGCGTCAGGCGGATGCGTTTTCAAAGCAAAAGATTCTCTCTTTTGAGCATGATCTTTTCCGAAAGCCGGTGTCCACTTTGCGCTAACGCGGTCCTTCGGATCGGCATCATGCTCAGAGTGCGTCGCTGTCGGTCTCGCCGGTGCGGATGCGCACGGTGTGCTCGATCGGCGTGACGAAGATTTTGCCGTCGCCGATCTGGCCGGTGCGGGCGCTCGAGGTGATGGCGTTGGCCACCTTGTCGGCGACGTCGGAATCGACGGCGACCTCGATGCGCAGCTTGGGCAGGAAGTTCACGACATATTCGGCGCCGCGATAGATTTCGGTGTGGCCCTTCTGGCGGCCGTAGCCCTTCACCTCGGTCACGGTCATGCCGTGGACGCCGATGGCGGTCAGTGCCTGGCGGACCTCGTCCAGCTTGAAGGGTTTGATGATCGCGACGACGAGCTTCATGGGCGGGGAGCTTTCATTCCATCATGTTTTGGGCAGTTTGACTGCCGCGCTGCGTTTGCCAATCGAAATCTGGCATCTTTCTGTGCAAATGGCACAAAAATGTTGCAGGCGTAAGTGAAATCATCTGGGGCTGAACGCGGCCGTCCCTGTACAGGCGGCTGCCTCGTCCGCCACAATAGGGCCGTTTCAAGCCGTGATTTCTTTTTCGACCTGTCCGGCCCGGCATATCTGCGGGCGAGGCAGGGTCAACAGGTAGGGGGAGCGCATGTCGAACTGGTTTTATGCCGCCAACGGCCAGCAGCAGGGGCCCTTTGGAGATGCCCAGCTCCGCGACCTCATTTCCAACGGCACGGTGCGGCCTGACACCCTGGTCTGGACCGAGGGCATGGCGGGCTGGCAGAAGGCCGCCGAAGTTCCCGGCTTGATGCCGGCCGGCGGCCCGCCGCCGATGCCGATGGGGGGACCGCCGCCGATGATGGGCGCGGGCGGAGCGACCGGTCCGGGCAATGCGCTGTCGGCCGACCTGCCGCTGTTCGGCCTGCTCGGCCGCGGGATCGTCTACATCATCGGCTTCCTGCTGGTGATTCCCGCGCCGTGGGTTGCGGTCTGGTTCTACAAATGGTTCGCCTCGCGCGTTCAGGTGCCGGGACGTCCCAATCTCGAATTCACCGGCCAGGTCGGCGACATCTGGTGGGCGTTCATCGCGATGGCCCTGCTGAGCCTGGTCGGCGCCTACGATTCCACTTTCCAGCTGATCACCATCATCCTGCAGGCCGTGTTGTCATGGTTCGTGCTGCGCTGGGCGTTCAGCAATCTCGCTTCCAACGGCCAGAAGGTTCCGCTGAGCTTCGATGGCAACATCTGGACCTATATCGGCTGGCAGCTGCTGTTCGTCATCTCCTTCATCACCATCATCGGCTGGGCGTGGGTCATCACCGCCATGATGCGCTGGATCTGCCGCAACGTCAGCGGTTCGCGGCGCGAGATCCAGTTCAACGCATCTGGACTGGAAGTGTTGTGGCGCTCGCTGGTGTTTGCGCTCGTCAGCTTCCTGATCATCCCGATCCCGTGGATGCTGCGCTGGTACGCGAACTGGTACGTCTCGCAGTTCGCGCTGGCGCGCCGCGCGTAGTCAGGAGTCTTGTTTATGCATGATCTGATCCGAAAACCGGTGCCCACTTTTCGGGATCATGCTTTCCGCTGGCGCACGGAACCTTCCTGCGCCACCGAGGCCACCAGCGTGCCGTCGGGCTTGTAGATCAGGCCGCGGGTCAGCCCGCGGCCGTCCTGTGCGCTCGGTGAATCCTGCGCGTAGAGCAGCCATTCGTCGGCACGGAACGGGCGGTGAAACCACATCGCGTGATCGAGGCTCGCCGGCATCATGCGGCGGTCGAACAGCGTGCGGCCGTAGCGCGCCATCACGGCATCGAGCAGCGAGAAATCCGACGCATAGGCCAGCGCGCACATATGCAGCGCCGGATCGTCGGGGAGCTTCGCCGCGGTGCGGATCCAGACATGAATGCGCCCGTCGTCGATCTTCTGGCCGAAATAGCGGCCGAGCTCCACGGGACGCAATTCGATCGGCCGGTCGGATTCGTAATAGCGGCGGATGAACTCCGGCATTTCCTTGAACATCGGCTGCTTCGACACTTCCTCCGCGGTGAGTTTTTCCGGCGGCGGAACGTCAGGCATCTTGTCCTGATGGTTGAAGACGCCTTCCTCCTCGGCGTGGAACGACACCATGATGGAGAAGATGGCGTTGCCGTGCTGGATCGCGGTGACGCGGCGGGTCGAGTAGCTCTTGCCGTCGCGCAGCCGCTCGACCTCGTAGATGATCGGGATTTGTGTGTCGCCCGGGAGGATGAAGTAGCAATGGATCGAATGCGGCAGCCGGCCTTCGACGGTGCGGCAGGCCGCGACCATCGCCTGGCCGATCACCTGGCCGCCGAACACCCGCTGCCAGCTCGTCTTCGGGCTGTTGCCGCGGAACAGGTTCACCTCAAGCTGTTCGAGGTCGAGGATGGAGAGCAGGTCGATCACGCCTTTGGACATATCTTTCCCTTTGCCCGGGGTGGTGCGTCAACGACGCCAACTATCGTGCGTTAAGCACCTTGTTTCGGGGCCCTGTTTCGCCCAGCTAATATCAGGTAGCAAGTATCCCGTGGTGGCGTAACCGAGTAGGGTCTGCATGACGGCACAGCGAAGCATTGTCATCTGCGGTGGGGCGTTTGCGGGCCTCGCGCTGGCCCTGGCGCTGCGCCAGGGGCTCGGGCCGGATGTCCCCGTCCTCGTTGCCGATCCTGCCCTTTCGATGCGGCCGAGCCGCGACCCGCGCGCCACCGCCATCGTTGCGGCCTGCCGCAGGCTGTTCGAGGCGCTCGGCGTCTGGGAGCAGGTGGCGCCGAATGCGCAGCCCATCCTCGACATGGTGGTCACGGACTCCCGGCTTTCCGATGCCACACGACCGGTATTCCTCACCTTCGGCGGCGAAGTCGAGCCGGGCGAACCGTTCGCTCATATGGTCGAAAATCGCAATCTCATTGATGCGCTTGCCGCGCGTGCCGAGGCCGCCGGCGTCGAGCTGCGTGCGACCGCGGTCAACAGCTACGCGTCGAATGCTGACGGCATCGACGTTGTGCTGGCGGACGGTGCGACGATCGCCGCAAGTCTCCTCGTTGCCGCCGACGGTGCGCGCTCGAAGCTGCGCGAGCAGGCGGGCATTGCCACCCATGGCTGGGACTACGATCAATCCGGCATCGTCGTCACCGTCGGCCATGAGCGCGATCATCATGGCCGCGCCGAAGAACATTTTCTTCCCGCCGGGCCCTTCGCCATCCTGCCGCTGACGGGCAAGCGCTCCTCGCTGGTGTGGACCGAGACGCGCAAGGAAGCCGCGCGCATCACCGCGCTAGGTGAAGAAGATTTTCACACCGAACTGGAGCAGCGCTTCGGCCTGCATCTCGGCGAGATCAAGGCGCTCGACAAGCCGCGCGCCTTTCCGCTCGGCTATTTCGTCGCGCGCTCCTTCATCGCCGATCGCCTCGCGCTGATCGGCGACGCCGCACATGTGATCCATCCGATCGCAGGGCAGGGGCTCAACATGGGCCTGAAGGATGTCGCAGCGCTGGCCGAAGTTGTCGTCGACGCGGCGCGGCTCGGCATGGATCCGGGCGGAGCCGGCGTGCTCGAACGCTATCAGCGCTGGCGGCGCTTCGACACCATGGCGATGGGGGTTGCGACCAACTCGCTGAACTTGCTGTTCTCCAACGAGTCGAAACTGCTGCGCGCCGTGCGCGATATCGGCCTCGGCATCGTCGATCGCGCCCCGCCGCTGAAGAATCTTTTTATCCGCCAGGCCGCCGGCCTCACCGGTGAAGTGCCGAAGCTGCTGAAGGGCGAGGCGCTGTAGGAAGGCGAATGGCGAATAGTGAGTAGCGAATGGAAGATCCGCCATTCGCTATTCGCCACCCCCCATTCGCTTGCTAATCGATCTTCCGCGCCTCTTCCGGCAGCATGATCGGGATGCCGTCGCGGATCGGGTAGGCGAGTTTGGCGGAGCGCGAGATCAGCTCCTGCTTGGCGGCGTCGAACTCCAGCGGGCCCTTGGTCAGCGGGCAGACCAGAATCTCAAGCAGCTTTGGGTCGACGCTGGACTCGGGGCGCTCGGGCTGCGCGTTCATCACACAAATTCTCCGGTTCGGCGCTGCCTTAGCATATCCGTGCGCGGCACGGCTAGCGCGCGACAATTCGCAGGAGCTCGTCGAGCACGGCCTGCTGCCGGTCGGGCGCAAGCTGCTGGTCCGACAGGGCGTAGCCGAAAAAGGCCCAGAACAGGATTTGCGCACGGGCGCGGGCGGCATCCTCAGCAAGCCCGGCCTCTTTCAGGAGCGCCTCGATATAATCGAGCCGGCGGCGATCCACCGCGACGACCGCGGCGCGCGCCCGCGCATCGTTGGCGGCCCAGCTGCGCACGGCTTTCTCCAGTATGAACTTGCTGCCGAAGGTCAGCTTGAGCAGCACGGTCAGCGGATCCTTGCTCTTGTCGGCTCGCGCGGCCTCGACGGCGGCGATGACCTGTTCGGTGGCGACCTCGCGCCAGCGCGCCAGCACCGCGGCGTGGTAGGCCCCGATATCGGCAAAGTGCCAATAAAAGCTGCCGCGCGACACGCGCATGGCCTTGGCCAGAGGCTCGGCCTTCAGCGCCGTGAAGCCGCTCTTGGCCAGCGTCTTCAGGCCGAGATCGACCCAGTCCTGTACCGAGAGCGGTTCGCCCATGGTTCCCCGTTTAGTGATCCCAGCAACATACAACCATACATAAGTGTATTGACAGGCGCCAGTGCATGCCTCTATATCCATACAGTGCTGTATGGATTGTCCTGAAGGAGGTTTCCGATGCGCGATCTTCTGCTGCAGGGCGCGGGCGTTCTCGCCGTCGTCATCAGCATCATCCATGGCGTGCTCGGCGAAACCAAGGTGTTCGCCCATGCCACGGTCGAGCCGCCGCGGCTGCGCACGCTGTTGCGGCTGGTCTGGCAGGCCGGCACGGTGGCCTGGATCGCCGGCGGAGTGCTCCTGATTGCCGCGCCTTCGATGGGATCGGACGCCGCCCGGCACTGGATCATCGCGACGCTTGCTGTGGTCTTCGGCGTTGCTGGGCTCGGCAACGCGCTGGCGCTGCGCCGGGTGCATCCTGGCTGGATCGGCATGAGCGCCGTCGTCGCGCTGGCGATTGCAGGATATTAGCTACTGCAATCCCGGATCGCCGCTGGTGCGTTTCTTGGCGAGATCCATCTCGGTCACCGCGATCAGGATTTCCGCGCGCGTCTTCAGGTCGGGCGCTTCCAGCATCGCCTGCTTCTCGGCGGGGCCGTAGGGCGACATCATCGCCAGCGCGTTGACCAGCGCCTCGTTGGGCGCGCTCTCGATGCCTTCCCAATCGACCTTGAGATTGTTGGCCTTGAGGAAGTCCGTGAGCACATCGAGCAGCGCCTGGCGGTCGACCGCATCCTCGCCCTTGCGCGCGGTGAAGTCGTCGAGGAAGGCGAAGAAGTCGACCTTGCATTGCCGGTAGGGTGTCAGCACGGTCAATTCCTCGAGCACCCGAAAGCGCGACACGCCGGTCAGCTCGAGGATGTAGCGGCCGTCGCCGGTCTCGGCGAGCTGGGTGATGCGGCCGACGCAGCCGACCTTGAACAGGACAGGGTTCTTCTCGCTCGGCGAATGCGCGACGTCAGGCTGGATCATGCCGATCAGGCGATGGCCGTCGCGGAAGGCGTCGTCGACCATGGCGAGGTAACGCGGCTCGAAAATGTTGAGCGGCATCTGCCCGCGCGGCAGCAGCAGCGCGCCGGGCAGCGGAAACACCGGGATCACTTCCGGCAGTTCGCCGGGTCCGCGATATTCGGCATTGATCGGCATGAGCTGTCCCGGCGCTTGCCTTGCTGTTGGCATTTAAGAGAACAGGATCGTCGACAGTCGCTTGCGTCCCTCGACGGTCGCCTCGTCTGCACCACCCCACGCTTCGAACAGCTGCACGAGCTGCTTGCGCGCGCCGTCGTCGTTCCATTTTCGGTCGCGCTTGACGATTTCGAGCAGTTGTGCGGTCGCTTCCGCCCGCTTGTTCTGCGCGTTCAGCGCGGTGGCAAGATCGAAGCGCGCTTGATGATCGAGCGGGTTTGCGGCCACTTTCTGTTCGAGCTCGGCGACCGGGCCGACCGACTGCGCTTGCTCGGCCAGATCGATCGCAGCCTGCACCGCCTTGACGCCGGCATCGTTGCGCTTGGACTCCGGGACCATGGCGAGCGTCTGCTTGGCCTGCTCGATCGCGCCCGTGGTGACGTAGCATTTGGCAAGGCCCGCAAGCGCGGGGATGTTGGTTGCATCCAGCCCCAGCACCTCGGCATAGACTTGCGCGGCGCCCGCTGCATCGCCGTCGCCGAGCACGGCTTCGGCTTCAGCGAGAATTTCCGCGATGTTCGGCTCGCCTGCCGCCGGCACGCCCTTGGTCAGCTTGTCGATGAAGGCGTTGACCTGGCTTTCCGGGATCGCGCCCATGAAGCCGTCGGCCGGCTGGCCGTTGACGAAGGCGATCACGGCCGGAATCGACTGGATGCCCATCTGGCCGGGGATCGCCGGATGCTGGTCGATGTTCATCTTGACCAGCTTGACCCGGCCCTTGGCATTCCGGACCGCCTTTTCCAAGATCGGGGTGAGCTGGCGGCACGGGCCACACCATTCGGCCCAGAAGTCGATCAGCACAGGCTGACGCTTCGATTCCTCGATGACGTCCCGCACGAAGGTCTGGGTGGTGGTTTCCTTGATGAGGTCGGCCGCCTGCGGCGGCGCCCCGCCGCCCTGCTCTACGATCGTCACGATGTCCTCGCCTGGTCTTTCGGAATTGGGGGCCGTTCTAGCACGGCCGGAAGCGATGGTTCAGGGGTTGTCTCCGGCTAGATGGCGGTTCTGGCGCAAATTTCAATCGGTTCCGGCCGATCCCGGTCCCGCCGCGACGAACTGGCCAGCCACCTCAAAAGATTATTTTTCAGCTCGATTCGAATCGCGGTGCGACATCCCGGCGGAGCAAGGGCCCGAAGTTCCCTCATTTTCCCAAATCGAGCGAATTCGGTGTTGTTTGACCCGGATTCACCCCTATTTGTTAAGGAAAGGCGGTTATCCGGATCATTCCGGTCTGTCGCTCGACTGTTGCAATCGCGGTGCGCATTTGGCATAGGTGCGCCGTTGTCGGCGGCCAGTCGCCGTCATCTCGGATGCGGGTGTAGCTCAGTGGTAGAGCACGACCTTGCCAAGGTCGGGGTCGAGGGTTCGAGCCCCTTCGCCCGCTCCAGATTTCCCGCGCATCACCATCATACCCGGTCACCGCCACGAGCAGGCGGCCGCGTGACACAGCACTCTCTCCTTGTAGTTCCTCTCGTTGCAGCTGCGCTTCTGTTCGGCGCGGCTCCGGCCACGTCGGCTGAGATCAAAGTACTGACCGCAGGCGCGATGAAGTCGGTCGTGCTGGCGTTGCAGCCGGGCTTTGAGTCCGCCAGCGGCCACAAGCTCGTCATCGACAATGATACGGCCGGCGGACTGCTGAAGCGCATCGAGGCGGGCGAAGCCTTTGACATGGCGATCATCACTCCCGCCGCGGTCGATACGCTCATCAAGAGCGGCAAGGTCGTCGACGGCAGGCGCTTTGCGGTGGCCAAGGTCGGGGTTGGCGTTGCCGTGAAGGAAGGTGCGGCAAAGCCGGATCTGAGTTCAGTCGAGGCTTTCAAGCGCGCGCTGCTCGCAGCCAGCACCGTTGCCTATATCGATCCGGCCTCTGGCGGCTCCAGCGGCATCTATGTGGCGGGCCTTCTGAAGAAGCTCGGCATCGCCGAGGAAGTCAAGCCAAAGGAACGGCTGCAGGCCGGCGGCTATGTCGCCGAGAAGGTGGCCAGGGGCGAGGCCGAGATCGCCATTCACCAGATCAGCGAGATATTGCCGGTGAAGGGCGTGACGCTCGCCGGTCCCCTGCCGGACGAGATCCAGAACTACACCGTCTACGCCGCCGGGCTGTCGGCGACCGCCCGCGATGCCAAGGCCGCGCATGCATGGATCGACTATCTGAAGGGCCCGGCGACATCAGCCGCGATCGAGGCCCGCGGCATGAGCAAGCCCTGAGCGGCGCGAGTCCCGGCCTGATTACTGTGCCTACCTCTGCACGCGATAAACCCTGATCTTCGCGGTGCCGCTGTTCACGTCGTTGAACAGGCCGGGCAAGAATCCGCTGACGGGCTTGTTCAGGTAGACGTATAGCTCACCCTCGCGGGTGGCCTTGACCGTTTCCTCGAGCTTGTTCGCCAGCAGATCGTCCTCGCTCGGATCGATGAAGTTTTCCTCGTTGCCGGTTTCACCGAACCGAAGGATGACGCGTCCGAACGGCCGGTCGAACGTGCGCTTGATCGGGTAGCCGACCGCAAGCAGGGCGGTACGGGCCCAACGTTCGGCGGACTCGCCCCAGGTTTCGTTCTTCTTCGGCAGCAGCGCGCCGCCAACACCGGATTTTGCGCCGAGGAAGGTCCAGTCGTCCTTGGCGCTGATCTCGAAATGATAGTGCCCGTTGGTCGATACCTTGACCTTGGTGGAAGTGCAGAGACGGCGGGTGTCGAATTCGGTCTCCACGCCGCGGCATGCCGGCTTGCAGGCGGCCGGGAAGTTGCCGTAGTCGTCCCGGTCGCATTGCTCGAGCTCGCGCGGCCGGCAAATCTCCAGAGGCTTCGCGTCCGGGTCGGGCAGACAGAACGCGCCGAAGCTGTCGCGGACGTTGAAGACGTAGTGACCGGCGAGCGCGATGCCGCCAACCAGGAAAGCGAGCGCAAAGAAGGCCGGCGCGATCCAGAGCTTGATATTGCTGATCGTCTGCTTGTAGCCGTCCTTCAGCCTGAACCAGGCAATGGTCCCGTCAGGAAGAAACATCGTCACGAGGATCACGAAGGCAAGGATCCGGAAATACGGCTCGGTGGCGCGGTCGATCAGGATTTGCAGCGGTTCGGCCAGTTTGGGCAGGGGGAAGACGAGAAGCGCCGGTACGGGATAAAGCACGATCAGCAGCAGGCAGGCATAGACCACGTTCTGGAAGATGCCTGCGCCGCCCGAGGGCGGCCGGCTGTCCGCGTGCACGTCATATTTCGACAGGCTCCGCCGCCAGGCCGATCGCATCTGGTCGGTGATACGCTCCTTCAGACCGGCGCTGAGCCACATCAGCAGTGCCACTATGCCCGCTGCGAGCAAGAAATGCAGCGGGTCTCGTGCATAGGCGTTGGTCCAGCGTTTTGCCGCGCCGGGCAACGCTACTTCGACCATCCTGATCACGTCGGAAAGCGGCCGCAGCCGCGTGGTGTACTCGGCCGATGGCGGCAGTTGCGACGCGATCGGATAGGCCAACAGGTAAATCGAGGCGATCACGGTCATGAAGTAGATGATGCGCCGCCGCCAGATCGAGCTGCCGACCGCTTTCTCCTGCGTTTCGTCGCGCCCCCGGGCGGAGGCGCCGGATTCGAAGCGGTGCGCCGCTTCCGGCGTCTCGCCCCGGAGATTGTCGGGTGAAACGATCCGCTCGTCGTAAGTCAGGACCTCATAGGCCGGCGGCAGACTGACGGGCGCATAGAGATGCGCATCGACCGCGATCCGTTCGAACACGCTCTGATGAATCTTCGGCATCGCGATATGAACACAGTCGCGCTTGTCGTCGGAATATTCGGTGTTGGAAAGCGCCGCCACGCTGCGCGGGCCGTAGCGGTAATAGCCGGCAAGGCCGTTGCGGGAATCGTAGATGCGGCCGTCCTTGTCCTGGGTCGAGCAGACCTTCGTGAAGGCATCGGGATCGGCGCCCGGCGCCGCCTTCAGCGTCACGCCGCGCTGCCGCGCCTCTGAAAGCATCCATGTCAGCGAGACATGCGCCAGCGAATCGTCGGGATAGCCGCCGCCAACATTGGAATGCACGCCGGCGAACCAGACCTGGCTGATGCGTTCCCTGCTGGTCGGCCGCGTGCCGGTTGCGGTTTTCTCCGGGCTTTCGTCCCACAGCAGCGGGTGGAAGGTGGTGCGCTCGTCGTCGAGTGAGAGCGCGTGGCAGGCCTTCCTGACCTTGGGATTGAGCTGCCGGTCGGGCAGTTCCAGCGGCCAGAGATAGCGGCTGATCCCGCGCGTCATTTCGTCGACGGGCAGGCCATAGGCGGCAACCGTGTCCCAGAGTCCGAGGAAGGCGATAGAGTCGACCGGCCGCTCGTTCTTGTCGTGCTTCGAAGGCACGAAGATGTTGCGAATCTGGCGGAACAGCCACTCGACCTGGAATTTCGATTTGAAGGATTCCGCGCGGTGCTGCCGGTAGGCGGCGGCGACCTTGTCCGCGAGTTCCTCCTCGGTGCCGTAACGCACCAGCCCCTGCTCGCAGATCAGGCCGTTCACCACCCGCATGGTGAAGGCGCCGCGACTGAAGCCGAAACCGAAGATATCGTCGTTCTGCCAGGGGCCGTAGCGCTGGTCGCGCTTCTCCGCCCTGGCGCGGGCGGCCTCGATCTCGAGATAGTCGAGATGCGAGCAATAATTGCGGCAGGCGAATTTGTAGATGTCGAGCACGTTGCGCTTCAGGCCGAAGCCGAACGCGCCCCCGAGGATCGCGAACGGCTTGAACGTGGAGGTGCCGACGCCGTCGTCGTAGAAAGCGATCTGCTGCGAACTGGTCAGGTCGAGCGATTCGAACACCCGCCAGACATTGGTTCGCCAGACTTTGCCTGCGGAATTGCCGGTGCCATCAGACAGCAGGATGATCCGCTTGTTCGCCATGGGACACCCGTTCGGATTTCAGCTGCGGGTCAGTCTCCCAGAGATGCGGCGCGCGGTTTATGAGCCAGCCCACACTTCAAGGTGGAAACGGAAAAACGGCCGAGCTGTGGCAGGGGATATTTTTCGGACGGGATAAGTCCTGTCGGCACGGACGCGCACATCGGCGCGAGGCGGAGGCGTGCCCATGCATGGCCTGCGCCGATGCTCTATTGCGCTGCAATGCAGGCACCACAAATTTGTCTCAAAGCGAACTGTGTTGTCTGAAAGAGAACTGCGTCGCGACAACTCAATTCAATTTCATCATCGCCACGCGCGTTGAGGCGAGCCTCACGCTTCTCACGCGCTTGGGATGTGGTAGGCTTTTGCGGTCTGACACCAGACCACCAGACGCTTCGTCTCTCGACTTCAAAACAATAACGCCGGCTCCTGCCGGCATAGGGGAGTGACGCGATGAAATCCGCTATCCATGGATGTGTACTTGCGCTTGCGGCGACCTTTGCGGTCGCGATGGCCGGACAGGCCGTTGCGCAGCAGAAGGGGTTGAAGAAATACGAATCCGGCACCAAGGATTTCTGGACCAATCCGCCGCCGGACTGGTTCCTCGGCGACGAGACCGAGGCGCAGAAGGGACTGGCGCCGCCCTCGGGTCCGCCGACCGGCAGGTCGGAGGCGGAGATCAATGCCACGCTGAAAAAGATCAAGTTGCCGCCCGGCTTCAAGATCGAGCTCTATGCCTCCGGCGTGCTCGATGCGCGGCAGATGGCCTGGGGCGACAAGGGCACGCTGTTCGTGGGTTCCTTCGGCCTCGGCAATGTCTATGCGATCAAGGACAATGGCGGCAAGAAAGAGGTCAAGACGGTCCTCAAAGGACTCACGATGCCGACGGGGCTGGCGTTCCAGGACGGCGCGCTCTACGTCGTCGCCATCAACAGGCTGATCAAGTACGAGAACGCCGAAGCCAATGTCGACAAGCTCGGCGACGGCAAGGTGGTGTATGACGACATGCCGTCCTATGTCCCGCATGGCTGGAAATACATCGCCGTCGACAAGGACGGCTGGTTCTATCTGCCGTTCGGCCCGCCCTTCAACATCGGCATTCCGCCGACCAGCGTCTCGCAGATCCGCCGCGTGGACCCGAAGACCGGCAACGCGGAAATCTGGGCCCTTGGCGTGCGCAACAGCGTCGGCGGCGACGTCGATCCGCGCACCGGCAAGTACTGGTTCACGGAAAACGCCCGGGACTGGATGAGCGACGATCTGCCGAGCGACAAGCTCAACATGATCAACAAGATCGGCGAGCATTTCGGCTATCCCTATTGCCACCAGGGCAACCTGCCCGATCCGAAATTCGCGATGGGCCACAAATGCTCGGAGTTCACGCCTCCGGTCGTCAATCTCGGCGCCCATGTCGCGCCGCTCGGCATGAAGTTCTACACCGGCAACCAGTTCCCGGCCGACTACAAGAACAACATCCTGATCGCCGAGCACGGCTCCTGGAACCGGCACAAGTACCAGGGTGCGCGCATCAAGCGCGTCATCGTCGGGCCTGATGGCAAGAATCCGAAGTCGGAGATCTTCGCCTCCGGCTGGATCGAAGGCGACCAGGGTTATACCGGCCGCCCCAACGACGTCATCCTCGCCAAGGATGGTTCGATCCTGGTTTCCGACGATTGGGCCGGTGCGATCTATCGCATCAGCTACAGCAAGTAGGTCGCCACACGGGAAGTGCGCTCCCTCTCCCATGGGGAGCGGGTTGGGGTGAGGGGGTACGGTCTATCGTTGACCATGACCCCTCACCTGCGCCTTCGGCGCGACCTCTCCCGATGGGAGAGGTGGAACTGAGTCCGCGGCAGGGTCGTTTCCAGTCAATGAACAGAGTATTCTCGATCTGTCTGCCCGTTGCGTTGTTCGCAAGCATCGCTGCCGCACCCCTCCAAGCCGCCGACATCAAGGCCGGCAAGGAGAAGGCCGAGCTCTGCGTCGGCTGTCATGGCGAGAACGGCATCTCGCAGATGGAGAACATGCCCTCGCTCGCGGGGCAGCTCGACCAGGTCATCCAGTGGCAGCTCGTCTATTTCCGCGCCGGCGCGCGCAAGAACGAGCAGATGCAGCCGATCGTCGAACAGCTCAACAGCGAGGACATTCGCAATCTCGGAGCCTACTTCGCCTCGCTGCCGCCGCCGAAGCCGGCCGAGGACAAGGATCCCGATCTGTCGAAGAAGGGCGCGCAGGCAGCCGCAGGCCGGCGCTGTGCGGCGTGCCACACCGACAGCTACGCCGGCAGCAAGGCCGCCGCCCGTCTCGCCGGCCAGCGCGAGGACTACCTCGCCAAGGCGCTGCGCGACTACAAGTCCGGCGTTCGTTCAGGCGGCGGACAGGCGGCGATGGCGGAAGTCGCTCATCCCCTGAGTGACGAAGAGATCGACGCGCTCGCGCACTATCTCGCCTACCTGAAGTAGGGAGATTACTTCTCCGCCAGCGGGTGCAGGTCGCGCACCAGAGCCTTCAGCCGCTCCTCCACCACATGGGTGTAAATCTGCGTCGTCGAGATGTCGGTGTGACCCAGCAGCGTCTGCACGATGCGAAGGTCCGCGCCGTTGTGCAGGAGGTGGCTGGCAAAGGCGTGGCGCAGCACATGCGGCGACACCAGCCGCGGCGCGATGCCGGCGGCGCTGGCAAGCTCCTTCAAATCGCGGGCGAAGTGTTGACGCGTCAGATGGCCGCTCTCACCGAAGGAGGGGAACAGCCATTTCGCGCTGGAAACGCTCTTCTTCTTCGCCGAGGTCAGCGCCGCCATTGCGGCGAGATAATCCGCCATCGCCTGCCGCGAGGCGTCGTTGAGCGGCACCAGCCGCTCCTTGTCGCCCTTGCCGCGCACCACGATCATGCGCGCGTCGCGCCGCGAGGCCGAGAGCGGCAGCGATACCAGCTCGGAGACGCGAAGGCCGGTGGCGTAGAGCACTTCGAGCAGGCAATAGAGCCGTAGTGCGCGCACGCGCTGCAGGGACGCGGCGTCAGCGGCCTCCGCGAGCTCCCGCGCCTTGGTCAGCATGCGGTCGACATCCGCTATCGACAGCACCTTCGGCAGGCCGCGGCCGCGCTTGGGGCCGGACAGGATCGCGGCGGGATCGTCGGTGCGGATACGCTCGTTGAGCATGAAGCGATAGAGATGGCGCATCGCCGACAGCCGCCGCGCCACGCTCGATGCCTTGAAGCCGCGCGTATCGAGGTCGGCGAGATAGTCGCGCAGCTTTTCGGTGTCGGCGCTGGCGAGCGTGGCGCCGGCGTGGCCCAGGAATTCGGAGAAATCGGTGAGGTCGCGGCGATAGGCCTGCAGCGTGTTGTCGCCGGCGCCCTGTTCGGCCGCGAGCATGTCGAGGAACAGGGTGATCAGCT
>JAKFVP010000198.1 GCA_021732175.1 Bradyrhizobium sp. | reverse complement strand
ACGCCGCCGGGCTAGTTTGCCCGGGAAACGAGACCTCGCGCATGGCGATTGCAGTCACCCCGGTATTGCCCGTACAGCCGGCCCAGGAGGTCGTGGCGGTCACGCCGGAGCTCGCGCTCCAGCCCGGCACGACGATCAACGCCACCGTGCTCAAGGTGCTGTCCGCCGACCTCGTGCGGATCGCGATTGCCTCGCTCTCCATCGATGTGAAGACCGAAATCCCGCTGCAGCAGGGGCAGGCGCTGAAACTCGCGGTATCGCAGACCGAGAGCGGCATCCGCCTCACCAATGTCAGTGGCAACGCCGTTGAGCTTGCGCCGGATGCGGTGACGCTGTCGCCGGACGCGATGCTGGAGGCGCCGCTCGCACCCAGCCCAAACGCACCAGCCAAGGCCGTGCTGACGCCGCTGGAGAAGGCCACCATCACCATTGCGGCACAGACGGCTGCGACCGAGCAGGGCAGCCAGGCGCCGCTGTTCGCCAACCTCGCCAGCCTCATCAATTCGCCGGCGCTGCCGCCAAAGCTGCAGCAGGCGATGCGCGAGGTGCTGGCGCAGCAGACCGGACTCAATCCTGATCTTGATGGCGCCGACATCAAGGCGGCGTTCGAAAAATCAGGCCTGTTCCTGGAAGCTTCGCTTGCAGCGGGCACGGTGCCCCCGGGCGGCAGTGCGCCCGATCTGAAGGCCGCGCTGCTGGTGCTTCGGCAGACGCTGCAGACGGTGCTGGGCGGTCAATCGCAGGAACAAGTGGCGCTGCCGCGCGGCGAGACGACGCCGGCACTGGCGCCGGCGGGTGCGCAGGAATTCGAGATGCAGGAAATCCTGCTGCCGCAGGCGAGGGTGCCCGTTGCGGAAAAAGCCGGTGACTTCGTCATTCTTGCGCGGGCCGGATTCAGCGGCATCGCCAGGGATGCCGTGCCCAACACCGCCACGCTCAGTCTGTTGCAGCAGGCTGCGCCCGATCCTGCGCAGGCCGCAAAGGCAACCACCGCCTTCAGGATCACGCAAGGCGAGGACGTCCACACCACCACGCCACCGCCGCCGTTCCGTGGCGCGTTGCCGTCGGCGCAACCGGTCGCCTCCGCCTCGATCGCGCCGGAGACGCCGCTGACGCCTGCGGCGCATCATCTCCTCGCCGACACCGATGCTGCGATCGCGCGCCAGACGCTGCTGCAAGTGGCGTCGCTCCCGGACCGCATCGATGCGCTGCCGCAGCCCGCGCAGAACAACGACACGACAGGGCCGCGCTGGAATTTCGAGGTGCCGTTTGCGACACCGCAGGGCACCGCGATGGCGCAGTTCGAGATTTCCCGCGACGGCGGCGGTAACGAGACGGAAGCCGCCAAGAAAGTCTGGCGCGCGCGCTTTACGCTCGACGTCGAGCCGACCGGTCCCGTGCATGCGCTGATTGCGCTGGTGGGTGAAAAAACCTCGGTGCGGATGTGGGCCGAGCGGCCGGCGACCGCGGAAAAACTCCGCGCCGGCAGCGCCGACCTCAGCCGCGCGTTGGCGCGCGCCGAACTAAATCCCGGCGACATCGTGGTCCGCGATGGCACGCCGCCGCAGCCGCAGGCGACTTCTTCTGGCCATTTCCTGGATCGCGCGCTGTGAGCGGTGACGCCAACCAGCTCGCGGTCGCGCTGCATTACGACCGCACCGGTGCGCCGCGCGTCGTTGCCAAGGGTAAGGGCGCGATCGGCGCCAAGATCGTCGAGATCGCAAAAGCCCACGACATCCCGATCGAGGAAAACGAGGTGCTGGCCGGTGCGCTGTCCAAGGTCGAACTCGGCGACGAGATCCCGGCCGAGCTCTACAAGGCGGTCGCCGAGGTCCTGATCTTCGTGCTGCGGCTGTCGGGCCGGGTGCGCTGAGGCGCTTCCCGCGAGGAGGAAGTCGAAGGCGCTGGACGACAAATTGCCATTGTTTTACCACCATGCCATCGGCATCTTGCCGCCGCGTTCCAACCTTTTCCGCCGGTGCTATCCGTGATCCATCGCCGCCACGCGCTCGGTCTTCTCGCCGCCGCAACCCTTTCGCCTACCCGCAGCTTCGCCAACGTCTCCTACCAGCGCAGCGAGTTCCGCAACGATCTGCAAAAGCGGTTCTTCGATCTCGGCACCGACGGCACCTTCGTCGGCTACAAGGTCGACGACTACCTCATCATCGCCAGCGACAAGCAGCGTTCGGGCGAGGATCGCCTGCCGGCCTCGACCTTCAAGGTTCCGAACTCGCTGATTGCGCTGGAGACCGGCGTGGTCGCCGATCCCGACAAGGACGTCTTCAAGTGGGACGGGACGAAGCGCAGCATCGAGGCCTGGAACCAGGACCACACGCTGCGCACGGCGATCGCGGCCTCCGCAGTGCCTGTCTATCAGGAGATCGCGCGGCGCATCGGCGCGGAGCGCATGCAGAAATATGTCGACCTCATCGACTACGGCAACCGCAATATTGGCGGCGGCATCGACCAGTTCTGGCTCACCGGCGACATGCGGATCGATCCGATGCAGCAGGTCGATTTCCTCGACCGCCTGCGGCGCGGCGTGCTGCCGGTCTCAAAGCGCAGCCAGGAGCTGGTGCGCGACATCCTGCCCACGGCGAAGGTTGGTGACGCCGTCATCCGTTACAAGACCGGGCTCTTGGGTGCCGAGCGCGGCCAGCCCTCGCTGGGCTGGGTGGTCGGCTGGGCCGAGAAGGGCGCGAGCCAGACCGTGTTCGCGATGAACATGGACTGCAAGACGCCGGAGCACACCCCCGCGCGCATGACCGTTACGCAAGCGTGCCTGACGGATATCGGCGCGATCTAGCGCGGCCCACCCAAAACACCGAAAACAACCCCATGCACAGTAGCCGGCGACGGCCGGGCCTCAGCCCACCGCGCCCTTGCCGATCCGGCCGAGATGGGTGAACGCAAAGCCGGCCTGGTACTTCAGGCCGTAGCCGAGCGCGCGGTCGATGCCGATATGGGCGAGCCAGATCATGGCGATGGACAGCACCAGGGGCCGAGGCCATCGCAAGGCTCGTCGTCATCAGCGCGACCGGCAGGAAATAAGAGTGCGCGGCGTTGTAGACGATGGCGCCCGCCCTGGGGCCGGCGAGATAGGCGGCAAAGCTGATATCCGGCGCCAGGAACAGGATGGCATAGACCCACCACGAGCCGTCCCACAGCGCATAGAGCAGGGTCATGCCGGCGAACAGCACCACGCCCTCGAGGCGGAGCAGGGCGCGCACCCCGCCGGTGACGGCGCCGGTTTCGGAGGTCGCGGTGGTTTCGCTCATGGCCTGCTTTCCCATTGATTTGTCTGGATTATTGTACCGCCTCGGTCCGGCTTATCGGTCGCCGAGCCGGTTTCCGCTTGGCAAAAGGCCGTGTTATGAACGCCGGCAAGTTGGGGCGGAAGGTCCGCTCGGGACAAAGTGACTGACACGGGCGGAAGCAAATGAAGGACATCCTGGACACCCTCGAAGAGCGTCGCGCGGGCGCCAAGCTCGGCGGCGGCGAGAAGCGCATCGAGGCGCAGCACGCGCGCGGCAAGCTCACCGCGCGTGAGCGCATTGAGCTCCTGCTCGACAAGGGCTCGTTCGAGGAGTTCGACATGTTCGTCGAGCACCGCTCCACCGAATTCGGCATGGAGAAGAACAAGGTGCCGGGCGACGGCGTCGTTACCGGTTGGGGCACCGTCAACGGCCGCAAGACCTTTGTTTTCGCGAAAGACTTCACCGTGTTCGGCGGCTCGCTCTCCGAGACCCACGCACTGAAGATCACCAAGTTGCAGGACATGGCGATGAAGGCGAGGGCGCCCATCATCGGCCTCTATGACGCCGGCGGCGCGCGCATCCAGGAGGGCGTAGCTGCCTTGGCGGGCTATTCCTATGTGTTCCGCCGCAACGTCATTGCCTCGGGCGTGATCCCGCAGATCTCCGTCATCATGGGCCCCTGCGCCGGCGGTGACGTCTATTCGCCTGCGATGACCGACTTCATCTTCATGGTGAAGAACACCAGCTATATGTTCGTCACCGGTCCCGACGTCGTGAAGACCGTGACCAACGAGGTCGTCACCGCCGAAGAGCTCGGCGGCGCCTCCGTGCACGCCACGCGCTCCTCCATCGCCGATGGCGCCTTCGAGAACGACGTCGAGGCGCTGTTGCAGATGCGCCGGCTGATCGACTTCCTGCCGTCCAACAACAGCGACGGCGTGCCGGAATGGCCGAGCTTCGACGACATCGAGCGCGTGGACATGTCGCTGGACACGCTGATCCCCGATAATCCCAACAAGCCCTACGACATGAAGGAGCTGATCCTGAAGGTCGTGGACGAGGGCGACTTCTTCGAGATCTCGGAGACGTTTGCCAAGAACATCGTCACCGGCTTCGGCCGCATTGCCGGCCGCACGGTCGGCTTCGTCGCCAACCAGCCGATGGTGCTCGCCGGCGTGCTCGACAGCGATGCATCGCGCAAGGCCGCGCGTTTTGTCCGCTTCTGCGATGCCTTCAACATCCCGATCGTGACCTTCGTGGACGTGCCGGGCTTCCTGCCGGGCACCGCCCAGGAATATGGCGGCCTGATCAAGCACGGCGCGAAGCTCTTGTTCGCGTACTCGCAGTGCACGGTGCCGCTCGTCACCGTCATCACGCGGAAAGCCTATGGCGGCGCCTTCGACGTCATGGCGTCCAAGGAGATCGGCGCCGACATGAACTACGCCTGGCCGACCGCCCAGATCGCGGTGATGGGCGCCAAGGGCGCGGTCGAAATCATCTTCCGCGCCGACATGAACGATCCCGACAAGATCGCCGCGCGGACCAAGGAATACGAGGACCGCTTCCTGTCACCGTTCATCGCGGCGGAGCGCGGCTATATCGACGACGTGATCATGCCGCACTCGACGCGGAAGCGCATCGCAAGGGCGCTCGCCATGTTGAAGGACAAGAAGGTCGAGATGCCGGCGAAGAAGCACGACAATTTGCCGTTGTGAGGGCGGATGATCGTCTTAGCTACGCCGCTTTCCGCTTTATCGGCTTGATGCGCTTGATATCGGCGGCGGTCGCGTCCTCCGCCATTTCGAGATCGTATCGCGCCTGCAGGTTCATCCAGAACGACGGCGTGGTGCCGAAAAACCTTGCCAGCCGCAGGGCGGTGTCGGCGGTGACCGGCGTCTCTTCGCGGGCAAGGCGCTCGATGCGGGTACGCGGCACGCCGCAGGCCTGCGCTACAGCGTAAGGTGTCAGCTCCATCGGTAGCAGGAATTCCTCGCGGAGGATTTCACCGGGGTGGATCGGGGAGAGCTTGCGCGCCATCGTTGTTGACTTTCATTCACATTCGTCAGTGATAATCGACAATCTCGACTTCGTCCGGGCCGGTTTCGGTCCAGCGAAAGATGATCCGCCACTGCTCGTTGATACGGATCGAGTAACGGCCGCGCAAATCGCCTTTCAGGGCCTCAAGCCGATTGCCCGGCGGAACCGCCAGATCGCTCAACGCTGCCGCGGAATCGAGTTGAACCAGTTTTCTCCGTGCGATTCTGCCAAGATCGGACGGAAATCCTTTCGGGGTACGCCGTTCGCTGAGAATGGCCTGTGCGAACTTTCCTCTGAAACCCCGGATCATTACCCAATCCAACTGCAGACGGGCATAGTATCATGCGGTGATACCGTTGGCAACTATGGTTTCGTTGTTCTGCCGACGACGACAGATCACTTCATCCCCATGCAGCTCGCATAAAACGTCGTCGTCGCCGGCCAGTCCGAGAACATGGCGCGGATGCCGACCTGCTTGGCCAGCACGTCCAGCACGGTCAGCATATCGCCGTCGCGGTCGATCGCCGCTTTGACCGAGCGGTGGTAGAAGCCGCCGCCCTTGTGGAGCGGGCCGTCGCGCTCCAGCGACCAGCCGATCAGGTCGAGGCCGGCGTTCTTGGCCGCCTTGGCGTAGGCGGAGGGTACGATCTCCTTGCTCTCGTTGAGCGCCAGCATGACCCAGATCGGCGGGGCGAGGATGCCCACGCCTGAGGCTTTCAGCTCCGCCATCGACGGCTTCCAGGTCTCGGGCTTGTCCGGATCGAGGCCGCGCTTCTCGTAGCGGTCTTCGAGATACACCGCCTGCGCGCCGAAGGCGGGCTCGGTCTTGATCCAGAACAGGATGTCGCCCAAGTCAAAGCTCTGGGCGAACACGTGCTCGGGCGGGATGCCGGCTTTCTTGTAGGCGGCGATCATTTGCGCGGCGTATTTCTCCTGGGTGTAGTCGCCGTCGAAGGGCATCGGCACTTCCGGCGACTTCAGCTCCGGCGTGAATTTGGCACCGAGGCTCTTGATCAGCGCGATGCTCTCGTCGTGGGTCATCAGCGTGCCCGTGGCGGCATAGAGGTCGGTGCGCCAGCGTGGGGTGCCGTTCTGGTATTCTTCCGGCGTCTTCGCGTCGGGATTGAAGCCGTCCATCTTGGCGGTCAGCCGCCGGTAGTCGGCGAGCGTGATGTCGGACGTGCAGCACTTTGCCGAGGCCTTCTTGCCGGTGGCGGGATCGGCCGGCGAAAAGCCTTGCGAGCATTTCGCGGCAAGGTCGGGCATGGTCAGGATGTTGGTCGTGGTGTGCAGGTCGCATTGCGAATGCCGGCACACCAGCTCGCGGTCCCTGGTGAAGGTGACGTCGCACTCGATCACGCCGGCGCCCATGCGCGCGGCCGCGATGTAGGACTCTCTGGAGTGCTCGGGGAACATCAGCGCGGCGCCGCGGTGGCCGATGGAGAAATCGGTCTTGCGGTACGGGCCGGTGCATTGGGCGAGTTGCTGCTTCAGCGGGCCGTCCTTCATCTTGTCGACGAGGTAGAACGGCCGCGGCCCGATCTGCGGCTCGCGCGGCAGGGTGACGTCCTGCGCGGCGACGGGCAGGGCGGTCAACGTGAGCAGCGACAACAGGGCGAGGCGAAGGTGGTTGGACATGCGTGATATCCCGGGTGGGTCCGGAATCATATCACGGGGCATATGACGGTTGCGTGTGGCGACCGCCGCCTTCGGCCTCAATACTCCGCGTAGATCTCGATCAGATTACCCTCGGGATCCCTGAAGAACAGCGTGCGGTGGCGCCAGTCGGGCAGGTCGGTCGGGCCGCGCAGGATTGCCACGCCCCTTGCGAGCAGCTCCGTGTGGCAGGCATCGACGGCGGGCGGCGGGACACGGAAGGCGAGTTGCACGGCGGCAGCGCCGAGGAGGGCCTCGCCGTCAGGGAAATGGGTCCAGCCGCGCGGGCGCAGCGTCAATAACGCGGCGCCGACGCGGAAGCTGCACCAGCTGGGCTGGTCGGTCTCGATGGGGAATTGCATGACGTCGCGGTAGAAGGCGCGGGTTTCGTCCATCTTCGTGCAGAGCAAGATCGTGTAGTCGAGGTTGGTTATTCCACCGAGGGGCAATGCGAACGTCCTTGTGTGTGGGGGAGAATGTGGAGAAAGTATTGCAATGCCGAGGCGCTTGTAGTGCACCTCGCAGCCAGCGAGAAGCATCGTAGCACAGTCCGCCCTTGACGTGGATGCGGCGCGCGTCCGGTAGAAGCGCTCGGCGCGATTTCGACGACAGCCTCAGAGCAACGAGTAGGCGAGCAAGCCTAGCCCGGTCAGGAATGCGATGAGGCACGCTGCCTCAAAGAGGCGGTCTTTTTCGTCTCGCATCCCCCGAGTGTTGGGGGACATGAATGACCAACTCCTTGCCGCATTGGGGTGATTTTCAGACATCGGGAAGGTTTGAGGGGGGCGTGATGCGACGGGTTTGCTCGGGTCTATCGGCAAAATCAAACCAGCGGGCATCTTCGCGGGAGCGGGAACAGCCGGGCCTTCCTCTCGGCCATAAAGCGCCCATCGAGCGTCCAAATATGCCCGCAAACGGCGGCCTCAATGGCGAGGGGACAACTGAGTACGCCGAGCAAAAATGATCACGCCAGATCCGGCCGAGATTTCCGTACGACGATACAAGGATGCGCCGGAGTGCGACGTCATCGTCGTTTTCCGGGGGCAGCAATTGTCGCTCAGGTGCCGCGACTACGATCAGGCGGTCAGGTGGGCACGAATTGAGTGCAAGACGTACAAGGTGACGAAGGGGTTCACGGTGCAGGAGCCTGCGGGCGCGCTGCTTGCGAAGCTGGCTTCGGTGGCCCGGCGGGCACGCACCTCCAGGATTGCGCCTTGGCCTGTGGAACGGGTTTAGGCTCTGGCCAGGTCACAGGCGCCACAAAGACGCAGCGGCTGTAACCGTGTCGATTGTCTCAAAGCATGATGCGATAAGGTTGAACTGGTGCGGCATCGAGAAGGCACCTCTCCCGAAGGGAGGTGAACCGAGTCCGCCGGCCGACCGATTCAACCAAAGGCCATCACGCTTTAGGCGAAATACCGCCGAACGAACTTCCGGAAATTTTCCATCAGAAACTGATTTGCCCGCCGGCTGATCGGCGCGTCCGGCACCATCAGATCGAAGCCGTGAAAGGCGCCGTCGAATATCTCGAACTCGACGGGAATGTTGGCGCGGCGAAGGTTCTCGACGTAGGTTTTGGTTTCATCGCGAAATGGCTCGAGGCTGCCGACGAATGTGATCGTCGGCGGCAACCTCGTGTAGTCGGTGCAGCGGGCCGCAGCGGCGTAAGGCGTCACGTTCTCCACGCCGTCGAGATAGCGGGACCATGCCAGCCTGTTGGCTTCTTCGTCCCATACGGGTGCGTCGTTTCCCACGACCGAGGCGCTGTCCTGCCGGTCGTCGATCATGGGATAGAGCGGCATTTGAAAAGCTATTTTTGCATCGCCGGTATCGGCAGCCCTGAGCGAGACGGCCGCCGCAAGCCCTCCGCCCGCGCTATGGCCCGACACGATGAATTGGTCGGTTACCCCGCCGAGGGAGGCCGCATTGTCCCTGATCCACAGCAGGGTGTCGTAACAGTCGTTGAAGGCGGCCGGGTACGGCGATTCAATGGCCTTTCGATAGTCGGGCGCGACGATGACGCACGGTTCCGTCTCGATGAAGTCCCTGATAACAGAGCCGAACTGCTCGGGCACCCCGTGAACGTAACCTCCGCCGTGCAAATAGAGCATGACCGGCAGTGGTCCGACGGCCGCGGTTGGCCAGTAGATTCGCGTGCGAATAGGCGGCCCGCCATTTTGGCTCGGGATATGCTGCTCGCGGCAGACTAGTCCTCTGATGTTTTTTCCCCGCAGGATGTCTCCGCTGAAACGGAATACGAGCAGAGAGAACCATCTTGAGTGAAAGAAGCTCGCGATCATCCGCCCGACGGCATAGCTGCCGCGCAGGTCTTCATCCACCATGTCCTTGGTGACCTGCATCCGATCCTTCTTTGCCTCAACTCCCAGGGCTTCTCGCATTTGATCAGGTGTCGGGCGAGATACGCTGTTGGACCCAGAGCAGTTGCAACAAGTTCTGGAAATTCGTCCAGGGCACCTTCTATTGCGCCGTGGCGGTCAGCTTTGCCGGGACGGGCAGCCGAAGGCCCAGCCCCCGCGAAAACTTCGGGCGCCGCGATGCCGGCAGTCTTGCCGGAAGCTGTCCGAAACAGGCGATGGCTCGCATCATCGCAGCCCGGATGGCCGGCTCGATCTTCGCGCAGATGAACCAGCAGACCAGGATGAGCATGCCGAGCTGCACCCACACGGCCAAAATGGGATCGACGCCAGCATCGACGAGGACGCGGATGACCGCCGTGCCGGTGATGTTGTGCATGAGATAGAGCGGATAGGTGATCAGCCCGAGCGTTCTCAGATAAGCCGGCGCTTCAGCCGAAGCGGCGGCTGCCGGGCGGCGGTTCCGGTTCGCGCACCAGGCAATGAGAGCCACCGCCGCCGCCCACACCATGATCGGCACAAAGGCTGATTGATCCGCGATGGCGGGAATGGTCGTCAGGAAGAACGAGGCAAAGAAGTAGATTTCGGCGGCGCCCGACAGCAGGGTGACGGCGACGGCGAGCCATTCGAGCCTGGTCAATTCCCGGTTGGCGGAGATGAAGAGCCAGATGCCCAGCGCAAAGAAGCAGCCATGGGTCAACAGGAACGCTGCCGCCGGCACGCGGAACATCAGGATGACGAGATAGGGCATATCCGGATACGTCGTGAATGACAGCACCAGCATCGCGATCGCGTTGAACACCGCGCTGTAGATGGTGAGGCCGAAGGCCAGGTGGCGCAGGGTGATCTTCTTGGTCATCATCGCGCAGAACACCAGCCCATAAAACGCCATCTCGGCGGCCAGTGTCCAATAGACGCCATCGAGCCAGTCACCCGTGACTCCCTTGGGAACGAGCGTCATGGCGTGGATGTAGGGCACGATGAATTTGGATATGGGTGCAGTGCCAAAGAGAATAAGAATGAGGAAGCTCGCGGTGGCGGCAATCCAGACCGCCGGATAAAGCCGCAGCGCGCGGCCGAGAAGAAACTCTGTCGGAGAAGCCTTGCTCGCGGATTTCGCGATGACGAAGCCGGAAATCACAAAGAAGATTTCAACACCGACCCAGCCGAACCATGTGAAATCGGCGGCGGACGGGTAGAGGACGTCGGCAGCGACGTAGCGCTCGGAACCGGGGACGCCAACCGACACCCAGGCCCACGACCAGAACATCTGGTGAAAAATGGCAACGCCGACGGCGGCGGCGAAGCGCAGCGGATCCAGCAGGGAAAAATGGTTCTTCACGGGCGTGCTTCCAATCCATGAAAGGTCCCGTTGCAGATATTGGATCCCTTCACCTTACTCTGCGAGGTTGGTCACACTGTCGCCGGGCACGGTTCAATCGCGCGGGTTATGGCTGGAATCGGCGCGCGGCGCGGCGCTTTCCCTGATGGTGCGCCGCATATGAGCATCCGAGGCGCTTTAGCGCTGTGTGATTTTCCTCACGGAGCCAAATGAACCTTTGCCCGCGCGCCGACACCACTGTTACCGGCGGGCTTGATGCCAGGCGGCATTTTCAGCAGCCGTTTCGGAGGGTGAACCGTGAGCAGAATGGTGCGGGCCGCGCTCTTGGGCGTATCGATGCTTTCGGCAACAGCGTTGGGACTGGTGTCGATCAATGCGCCGGCCTTGGCGCAAACCTCGGCGCAAACATTGAACGACCGGAAATGCAGCGGCAGTCCCGACATCCCCTGGAACGAGCAGATCGCCGGATGTACCAGCGCGATCAAGTCGGGAAGGTATGCCGGAAACGATCTTGCCGCGGCCTTCGACCGCCGCGGCGTCGCCTATCGACGCACGGGCGACCTTGACCGCGCGATCCAGGACTATAATCAGGCCATCAAGCTCAATCCTGACGACGCCGACGTCTTCTACCATCGCGGCATTGCAAATGGCACGCGAGGCGAAGCCGACCGCGCCATTCAGGACTTCGGCCAGGCGATCAGGATCAATCCGAAGCATTTCGCTGCCTGGTACAGCCGCGGCCTCACCTACAGCAACAAAGGCGCATTGGATCTCGCCATCCAGGACTACGACGAGGCCATCAAGCTCAATCCGAACTACGTCAGTGCCATCAGCAACCGCGGCAACGCCTACTTCGCCCAGCGGCAATATGATCGCGCCATCGAGGATTACGACCGGGCGATCAAGCTTGAGCCGAACGAGGCCATTCCTCACAATAATCGCGGCGGTGCTTACTACAAAATCGGCGAAGTCGACCGCGCCATGCAGGACTTCGACCTCGCGATCCGCCTTGATCCGAACTTTCCCGATGCCCTCAACAATCGCGGCCTCGCCTATATCGGCAAAGGCCAATACGATCGGGCCATTGAAGACTTCGATCGGGTGCTCAAGCTCGACCCGAAAGACGCCGATGCCATCCAAAATCGCGCCATGGCCGTCGCGAAGAAAAACAATTGATAGCCGCCGGTACTACGCCGCGTCAAAAATTCGTCCGCCGCGCCGCGCGGGATTCCTCCAGGTAGCCGTCGCGCGTCTGCGGCAGTTTGCGCCCGAGGATGCGGCTCGCCACGACCGTGCGCAGGATCTGCGCGGTGCCGCCGCCGATGGTGAACATGCGGGCGTCGCGCACCATGCGCTCCAGCGGCCGGTTGCGCGAATAGCCGGCGGCGCCGAACACCTGCAGTGCGTCGTTGGTGACCTTGATCGCGGCGTCCGCGGCGAAGATTTTGGCTTGCGCTGCGAACAGCGGATCGGGGAAGGGGGCTGACGAGCGCGCGGCTTTGTAAATCAGCTCGCGGGCGGCTGATATCTGCACGGACATGTCGGCCAGCATCCATTGCAGGCCCTGGAATTCGGCGATCGGCCGGCCGAACTGTTCGCGGGCGTTCGCATACTCCAGCGCATGCTGGTAGGCGCCGTCGGCAAGGCCGAGCGCCACGGTCGCAGCACCCACGCGCTGTGAGTTGTAGGCGTTCATCAGATCGGCAAAGCCGCGCCGGAAGCCGGAGGGCGGCAGCACCACCATGTCATCGGGCACTTCCATGTCCTGGAAAAGAATCTCGGCCTCGGGAATGCCGCGCAGGCCCATGGTCGGCTCGCGCTTGCCGATCACGAGACCCTTGGTCTGGTCGCGGATCGCCAGAAAGCCGCCGATGCCTTGCTCGGCGCCGTCCTCGTCGAACACGCGGGCGAACACCAGATGCAGCCGCGACACGCCGCCGCCGGTGATCCAGTGCTTGCCGCCATTGATGACGTAGCCTTTGCCACGGCGGTCGGCGCGCGTGGTCATCTCGCTGGCGGCCGAACCTGCGCCGGGCTCGGTGATGCAGATCGCGGGCTTGTCGCCCGACAGCACCAGCTCGGCTGCGAGCTTCTTCTGCGCCTCGCTGCCGTAGTGCATGACCGCGGAGATCGCGCCCATGTTGGCTTCCACGGCGATGCGGCCAGTGACGCCGCAGACCTGCGCCATTTCGTCGACAACGAGGCACGCCTCGAGAAAGCCAAGGCCCGGCCCGCCATATTCCCTGGGGATGGTCATGCCGAAGAACCCGGCGTCCGCCAGCGCCTTCACGTTGTCCCAGGGGTATTGCTCGCTGCGATCGACTTCGGCCGCGCGGGGCGCAATGGTCTCACGCGCCAGCGCACGTGCGCGTTTTTGCAGGTCCTGCTGTGCAGACGTCAGCGTCATCGGCGCTTCCACTTGTGCACTCCACTTTTCTTGGTGCTCGGGCTATTCTCAGCACAAAATAATGGAGGAAACCATGGCCGCCGCCTATTTCATCGTCCGCGCCACCGTCACCGATCCCGCCAAGCGCGCCGCGTTCGACGCCTGGTATTCGCGCGAACATCTGCCGGATGCGACCAAATCCTTCGGCGTGCAGAAGGCATGGCGGTTCTGGAGCGCCACCGATCCCTCGCTGCATCAGGCGATGTACCAGTTTGCTGACAAGGCCGCGCTCGAGCGCGCCACCGGCGGCGCGGACATGAAGCGCCTGGTTGCCGATTTCAACCGCGACTGGCCTGATGTGAGCCGCACCCGCGAAGTGCTGGTGCTGGCGGAAGAGTTCATGACGACGTAGCCGCCGGACGAACCGACCATCGAACCCTTTCCCCTGGTCGTGCGACCAACGGTACCGCAGGCAAGGGAAGGGGATCTCATGAAATTCTGGATCGGTGCCGTCCCGGCAATTGTCATTGCCGGGCAGGCCTATGCGGGCGATGTCGCGACCTGCACGCTGGGTCCTGACAAGAAGACGGTCACCGTCACAGCCACCAATCCCTATTCGCAGGTGATGGCCTGCGAGGTGAATTGCGACATTGCGCTCGCGGGCGGCATTGCCACCGTGGTCTGCGTCAAGCCGGTGCCACCAGGCGCCAAGGACTTCGTGATGTGCACCGACAAGGCCAGTGGCGATCACCTCTACACCCGCGTCAAGGGCGCGACGGTCAATTGCCCCGATCCGGCGGCGCCGCCCAAAGGCGCTGACAAGGCCGAGAAGGCTGCCGATGACGATGACGACGCCGCGACCGAAGCGACGATGCAGAAAATGATGAAGCAGGGCCAGGACATGCTGGACCGGCTGAAGAAGAAATAAGTTCCCACGACATTGCGTACGAAATCAGTTCAATGCCGATGCTCAGACCGATCGCCCTCGCGCTCTCGCTTTCGCTCGCCGTGACCTCGCTGCATGCGGCTTCCGACGACGGGACAAAACCGGCGCCCGAGAAGAAGCCGAAGAGCATCATGGATATGAAGATCCCGATCCCGGGCGAGCCCGATGCGGCCGACAATGGCTGCCGCCTGCGCAAATCGCCGGCGGAGGCCGAGACCGGCGCGTTAACCGAGGTGCCGTTCTGGAGCCTGGTCGAGCACGATTATCTCAAATACGGCATCCGGATCGTCATTGACGGACCGGAAAAGCTCAGCCGCCAGATCGCCGCCCTCGATGAGGAGGCACGCACGCTCGCCACGCTTTATGTGCTCTGGTACGGCCTCGGCCGCGACGGGCTGCACACCTTCTTCTATGTCAGCGATGCCGCCGGGATGGCGTCGCAAATCCGCGACACCTTGAAAGCCGCCGGCCTTGGCCACGAGCATGACGTGTTCGTGCGCGCCATGGCGCTGTTCGGCAAGGACTATCCGCTCGATGCGGAAGTGCGCAAGAAGTTCTTCGGCTGGAGCCAGCCTTCGACGCGCGTCGATGCCGTCACCTCCATTCCGGCGCCGCTGAATGCCTTCGACTACCGCCTGATGGCGCTGTCGCGCGAGTTCGGCATGAAGGCGGCATTCAGGGATACGCTGACGCGCTGGATCGCCGGCCGGCCGGCGCTGTGGCAGCGTATCGAGGCGCAGCGCGCCAAGCTCAACGAGCCCGACCGCATGGCGGTGCTGAACCACCTGATCGCAGTGAAGTCAGGCGGTGCGTGGGGGCCGTATGCGGAAGTCGAAAAGCGGTTTGCCGGCCTGGGCAGGCCGTACCGTACGCTGGCGATCATGAGCGAGTTCAACGACGAGTTCCGCAATGGCGGCGTGCACCAGTTCTTCTACAATTCCTCCGGCATGCTCGCGCCCGAAGTTTACGACGCCATGCTCGAGCTCGGGATGACCGAGCAGGCCACGATCTTCAAACGCGGCCTCGACATGTTCGGCAAGAGCTACATCCGCGAGACCCAGCGCCGCCGCGAGGCGTTCTTCCACCGCGATGGCGGCTGGAACGAGTGGGACAAGAAGCTTTCCGCGCTGACCGACGATTTCTACGCGCTCGACGGCGGTCTGTCTTTCCACCGCGTCGGCGACAGCACGGTGGTCGAAGGCGGCCCCGGCATCGATTTTGCGATGCTGAAGTACGCGAAGCAGCACAAGCTGCTGCCGTGTTAAATGCGCCGTAGTCGCGCAGCCGCTCCCTTCGCCGGGCCGACAAGGAACTTCGCGCTTCTTCGCGACTTAGCTTCCTCGCCACGCGCCACAAACATGAACGCGCGGTTCAGCACGCATTCATCACGCGCCGGTGAAACTCGTTTGGCATCACGCGCGACTCGAGGAGGGAAAAATGGAACGCCGGGAATTTCTCAAGATCGCAGCAGGTGTCCTCGCAGGCGCCACGGCATTTGCTGCGAGCGTGCAAGCCGCCCCGCTGATGCCGCAACCTCTGAAGGACGATGCGAAGCTGCCGGAAAATCCCGCGCAACCCGCGGTGACCTCGAAGGAGGAGGCTGAGCAGCTCGAGCCGCAGGAAGTGCGCTGGGGCCGCGGCCATCATCGCGGCTGGGGCCGCCGTCACTGGGGCTGGCACCGCCGCCACTGGGGCTGGCGCCGCCGTCGTTACTGGGGATGGCATCGCCGCCGCCGCCGCTGGCACCGCCGCTACTGGCGTCGTCGTCGCTACTGGTAAGCCGGCTCCAGAAGCGGCCTACGCCTTCGCTCAAAGAGATTCGTGTCTCGTCAACCTGGAAAGGGGATTTCCATGAAACTGCTTGCTGCATCACTCTTGGCGCTTGGACTCGGCTTCGCCGGCATTTCCGCATCACAGGCGATGCCGGTTGGCCCGATCGGCCCGGCGCAGGCCGCGCCTGCCGACGTCATTCAGGTCGCGCAGGGCTGCGGCCCCGGCTTCCATCGCGGTCCCTACGGCGCCTGCCGTCCGCTCTATAGCTGCCCGCCCGGCTGGCATCCCGGACCTTACGGCAAGCGGTGCTACCCGAATCGCCGGTGGTGATTGCCGCCGCTGGTGATCAGCACGCATGAAGGGGCAGGGGTCGCAGGATCCCTGCCTTTCTCATTTCTGTAATGCTGCCAGGTTCTAAGATGCAGCCAGTTCCGCGCGGGCGCCGAACAGCGCTGCAAAACGCTTCTCGCCGGTCCGCGTGAAATTGACGACGCGGCTGCCGGGCGCAGCGTCACGCGCCGCCCAGTTCAGCTCGGTGAAGCGCGTCATGATCGCAGCGCCCAAGGTGCCCGCCAGATGATGGCGCCGCTCGCTCCAGTCCAGGCACACCTTGCACACCGGCCGGCGCGGATGGGCGAGGCTGTCGGCATCGATCTGCAGGCTTTCGGCCAGGAAACGCCTTCCTTCGCCGGTCAGCTCGATCGCATCCTTGGTCTGCCGCACCAGCCGCTGCCTGCGAAGCGAGTCCAGCATCTGCACGCCGAGATCGCAGGCAAGATGATCGTAGCAGATGCGGGCGCGGCGCAGCGCCGGATCCTTCGGCCCCGTTCGCACGCGCATATGGCCGGCACGCGCGGCGAGCCCGGCAAGGCCTTCCAGCACCTGGGCAACGTCGGAGCCGGTGAGGCGATAGTAGCGGTGGCGGCCCTGCTTCTCCGGCTCGATCAGCCCGCCGGCTTCGAGTTTTGCCAGATGCGAACTCGCGGTCTGCGGCGTGATGCCGGCTTCCTGCGCGAGCTCGCTTGCGGTGAGCGCGCGGCCGCTCATCAGCGCGGTCAGCATGTTGGCGCGCGCGGGATCGCCGACCAGCGAGGCGACCATGGAGATGTCGGGACCTGATTTCATAGTTCGACGATAGACGAAGCATCGATGTCGGGCAAGCCGCTATGGTGGCCGGTATCGAAATCGTCATCGCGAGCGAAGCTGCGCTTCGCGCGAATGGAGATGGGTTGCCTGACGGCACCGCTCTTCGCGATGACGGCCGTCAACCATCGAGGCCTTCATGACCGTCACCGTCTTCATCCGCTACCAGCTCGATCCCTTCAAGCGCGCGATGTTCGAGCAGTATTCGAAGAACTGGCTCAGCATCATTCCAAAATGCGGCGGCGACCTGATTGGCTACTGGATGCCGCATGAGGGCACCAACAACATCGCCTTTGCGCTGATCGCGTTCGAGAGTCTTGCGGCTTACGAAAGCTATCGCGCGCGGCTTCGCGCCGACAAGGAAGGAATGGCGAATTTTGACTTTGCCGAGCAGAACAAGTTCATCCTGTCCGAAGAGCGCACCTTCCTGCGCAAGGTTGTCGCGTGACGGCTGGCAGAAGCCTCGCCGCACCCCTATGTTCTCCGCGCAAAACAAACGAGATGGGGGGAGGTCATGCTGACAACTGCTGACAAACGCGCCGCCTTCAGGAAGCTCCACGAATCCGGCTGCTTCATCATCCCCAATCCCTTCGACGTCGGCAGTGCCAAGGCGTTGCAGCATCTCGGCTTCAAGGCGCTGGCTTCCACCAGCGCCGGTTTCGCCTGGACCATTGGCAAGGCCGACAATCGCGTCACCGTCGATGACGTCTGCGATCATCTCACGGCGATCTCCGCGGCCGTCGACATTCCCGTCAATGCCGATTTCGAGGATGGCTTTGCGCACGAGCCGGACAAGGTGCAGCTCAATGTCGCGCGCGCGGTGAAGACCGGCGTGTCCGGTCTCTCGATCGAGGATTACACGGGCGACAATGCAAAGCCGTTGTTCGACCGCGCGCTTGCCATCGAGCGCATCAAGGCGGCGCGCAAGGCGATCGATGCCGACAAGTCGGGCGCACTGCTCACCGGCCGCTGCGAGGCATTTTTGCGCGGGCAGAAAGATCTGGCGCTCGTGATCGATCGCCTCACTGCCTATGCCGAGGCCGGCGCCGATTGCCTGTACGCGCCTGGTATCTCCACCAATGAAGAAATTTCCGCGGTCGTGAAGGCGGTAGCGCCAAGGCCGGTCAATCTTCTGATGATGGGCACGGGCGGCTCGCTCGCGGAGTTCGCCGCGCTCGGCGTGCGCCGCATCAGTGTCGGCGGCGCGCTGGCGCGCATGGCGTGGTCCGGCTTCATGAAGGCGTCGAAGGAGATGGCGGAGAAGGGGTCGTTCGACGAATTCGCCAACGCCTATCCCGGCGGCGAACTCAACAAGATGTTCCAGTAGCAAAAAAATGCGCCGCGGACGATCCCGCGGCGCAGTTGCTCTCGCTGCTATTTCGTTACGCTACCTCTTACTTCGCACCCGGATTATCCGTCTGCGGGGTCGCCGGCTGTGGCGGACGGGCCGGAGCCGCTCCCGTGGTGGTGCCGGGCTCGCTGTTGGCCTTCGGCGTCACGTCACGCATGCCCGAAGGCGCGGCCGGATTGGCCGGCTGGGTTTGCGCGGTGCGCGCGCCCTGGTCGGTGCCGGCCGTGTTCACGCTGGTGTTGTTGAGCCCGTAGAACAGGGCGCCGAGCACGACGGCGATCGCGACCGCAAACATCGCGACCTTGGCGCCACCAGGGCCGCCTTCATCCAGCATCGGATCGGGTTGGATATCGTTGTCGAGGCTGTTCAGCCGCGTCTGACGAGCAATCTCTTCTTCCGACAGCGGCGCGCGGTAGGGATCGGTGGGTTGGTAAGCCATGATATCGGTTCCTCCATTTGTCGCTGCAGAACAACCTCCGGGAGCGAAGGATGTTCCGGAACCGGCCGCGATCAATACGGCTGTTCACCGGGGAACCCGCGGCCTAAGTTCCAGCAAATAAGCGGAGCGAATCGATGTGGAGCCTGCCGAACGGCGATGTCCTGTTGTACTGGCTCTCGCTGCTGGCGATCACCGCGCAGGCCATGACCGCCGCGCTCGCGGCCGGGCGGCGCAGCATGGACTGGGCCGGCGTATGCATGCTCGCCTGCATTACCGCGCTCGGCGGCGGCACCATCCGCGACGTCCTGCTCGGGCATTATCCTCTGGTATGGGTGGCGCAGCCTTGGCTGCTCGGCCTGATTTCGGTGGCAGCATTGCTGACCATTCCGATCGCGCGGCTGGTGCACCGGCTGAGCGCCGCGTTCCTGGTGCTGGACGCTATCGGACTCGTCGTCTTCACCATGGCCGGCTGCGACGTCGCCTGGCAGATGAATGTCTCGCTGCCGATCGTGATCGTCGCGGGCATGGTGACGGGATGCGCCGGAGGCGTGCTGCGCGACATCCTCTGCAACGACGTGCCGCTGCTGTTCCGCTCCGAGCTCTACGCCAGCGTCTCCGTCGTGACCGGACTGTTCTACGCGACCGCCTTCGGGCTGAAAGGTGAACGACGAACTCTGGACCGCGCTCACCTTCGTACTCGGCATCACGCTGCGCCTGCTCGCGATCCGCTACAAATGGGAGATGCCGAAATTCGTGTTCGAGGAGAAGAAGTAGCTCGCGTCAGCGGGCAAGCGACTTCAGATAGACGGCCATGGCGCGGACGTCTTTCTCGTTCATTTGCGAGGTCGAATTGGTTGTTATTGGCGACATCACCGGACCGGCCTTGGCCTTGGCGTTGCTGCCCTTGCGCAAGTACTCGGTAATTTCGTCGACGCTCCACGACTTCATCGCGCTGCCATCGCCGCTGTCCAGCCGTGGCGCCGCGCCATTGCCTGCAAGCGCCTGGCCAGCCTTGTCGGCGCCGAGAAAATTCTTCGGCGTGTGGCAGGCGCCGCAATGACCGAGCCCTTCGACGAGGTAGCGGCCGCGATTCCATTCGGCGCCCTTTGCCTGGTCCGGCATCAGGATGCCGGGCTGGAGGTAGAGCCAGTTCCAGAGCCGCATCCCGACCCGGAAGTTGAAGGGAAAGCGCAGGTCCGGCGACGGCACCGCGTTGCGCACGGGCTCAAGCGTTCCGAGATAGGCGCGGATCGCCAGCATGTCGTCGCGGATCAGCTTGCTGAAATAAGGGTAGGGGAACGCCGGGTAGTAGCGCGATCCGTCCGGCGCGACGCCATGGCGGAGCGCCTGCAGAAAGTCCTCGTCACGCCAGCCGCGGATGCCGGTCTCGCGGTCCGGCGTCAAATTGGCCGAATAGATGCTGCCGAAGCGGCTCTCGATGCGCTTGCCGCCGGCAAAGGGCTTTGCCGGGTCGGCGGTATGGCAGCCCGCGCAATCGCCGGCCACCACCAGCGCCTTGCCGCGGGCGATGGCTTCTTCTGCCGGCGTAGCCGCCTCGGCACGGAATGCACCGCACAAAAGGAGGCCGACCAGAATCGTTGCGAGGCTGCGACCGGAATGCTGCATCCATCCTCCTGCCCGGCGCAGTATAGCGGTGTTACGCCGTTTCGCGCCAAGCCCTTTGCGCGACACAAATTGAAATCGGTTGGCGATCTCCCGGGCACGAAGTTGCGATTTTCGGTGAGGGGGCTTGTGGGGCCAGATTTGTGTCGCGCCGGATGAAAAAACCGACATAGACTGGTTCTAAGCAGCTTGGACAATTAGATAAAATCGGTCGAAACGACCAAGGCTTACGAGGGCTTAAATGGGAATCAACCAGGGTCCGATCAGTCTCGACCAGAAATACACCCAGGGGACAGGCCACGTCTTCCTGACGGGTATCCAGGCGCTGGTCCGCCTGCCCATGGCCCAAATCCGGCGCGACCGCGCCATGGGGCTGAACACGGCAGGCTTCATCTCCGGCTACCGCGGCTCGCCGCTCGGCGGCTACGACCAGCAGCTCTTCGCCGCCCGCAAGCACCTCGAGCAGTACAACATCAAGTTCCAGCCCGGCGTGAACGAAGACCTGGCGGCGACCGCGGTCTGGGGTTCGCAGCAGCTCAGCCTGTCCCCCGGCGCACAATATGATGGCGTCGTCGGCATCTGGTACGGCAAGGGGCCCGGCGTCGACCGCTGCGGCGACGTCTTCCGCCACGCCAATACGGCCGGTTCAGCCAAGAACGGCGGCGTGCTCTGCCTTGCCGGCGACGACCACGGCGCAAAGTCCTCCACCGTTCCGCATCAGTCCGACCACGCCTTTATCTCCGCGCTGATGCCCTACCTCTATCCCTCCAGCATCCATGAAATGATCGAGATGGGCCTTCTGGGTATCGCGATGTCGCGCTACAGCGGATGCTGGGTCGGCATGAAGGTTATCACCGAGACCGTGGAGACCACGGCCGAGATCGACCTCACCGACGAGATGAAGCCCTTCATCATCCCCTCCGATTTCGAGATGCCGCCGGGCGGCCTCAACATCCGCTGGCCCGACGACCGCTATCAGCAGGACCTGCGCCTGCAGGACTACAAGGGCTATGCGGCGATCGCCTTTGCCCGCGCCAACAAGGTCAACCGCGTCACCATGGATTCGCCGAACGCCCGCTACGGCATCATGGCGTCGGGCAAGAGCTACGAGGACATCCGCCAGGCGCTGCGCGAACTGGGGATTACCGAGGAGGTCGCCGCCAGGATCGGCATCCGCCTCTACAAGATCGGCATGCCCTGGCCGCTGGAGCCGGAAGGCGTGCGCCAATTCGCCGTCGGCCTCGAAGAGATTTTCATCATTGAGGAACGGCGCGAGATCGTCGAGAACCAGGTCAAGCAGGAGCTGTTCAACTGGCGCGACGACGTGCGCCCGCGCATCGTCGGCAAGATGGACGACCACGACAAGCGCTTCCTCACTTTCGCCGCCGAACTGTCCGTCGCTTCGCTGGCAAGCTCGCTGAGCGAGCGCCTGCTTCGACTTAATCTCAATCCCGAAATCGCCCAGATGCTGCGCGCCAAGGCCGACTGGTTCAACGGCCGGCAGGCGACGCAGATGCAGGCCGTCGCGCCTGTGACACGCACGCCGTATTTCTGCTCGGGCTGCCCGCACAACACTTCGACCAAGGTGCCGGAAGGAAGCCGCGCCTTTGCCGGCATCGGCTGCCATTTCATGGCGCTGTGGATGGACCGCAACACCGAGACCTTCACCCATATGGGCGGCGAGGGCGTGCCGTGGGTGGGCGTCGCGCCCTTCACCAAGGAGAAGCATGTCTTCGCCAATCTCGGAGACGGCACCTATTTCCATTCCGGCTCGCTCGCGATCCGCCAGTCGATCGCCTCAGGCGCCAACATCACCTACAAGATCCTCTACAACGATGCGACCGCGATGACCGGCGGCCAGCATGTCGACGGCGAATTGTCGCCGCAGCAGATCACCTTCCAGCTGCACAGCGAAGGCATCCGCGAAATCTATCTCGTCTCGGAGAACCCGCATCTCTATCCGCCGTCCGACATTGCGCCCGGTGTGAAGGTCGCGCATCGCGACGATCTCGATGCCGTGCAGAAGGCGTGCCGCGAGCTCAAGGGCACCTCGGCCATCGTCTTCGTGCAGACCTGTGCCGCCGAAAAGCGCCGCCGCCGCAAGCGCGGCCTGATGGAGGACCCGACGCGGCGCGTGCTGATCAACCCGGCGGTCTGCGAAGGCTGCGGCGACTGCTCGGTGCAGTCCAACTGCATCTCGGTCGAGCCGCTGGAGACGGAGCTTGGGCGCAAGCGCACCATCAACCAGTCGACCTGCAACAAGGACTATTCGTGCCTGAAGGGTTTCTGTCCGTCCTTCGTCACCGTCGACGGCGCGAAACTCCGACACCGCGCGCCGCCGGACCTCGGCAGCATCGACGAAATGCCGGAGCCGGCTTCGCGGCCCTCGCTGGACCGGCCCTATAACATCGCGGTCGGCGGCGTCGGCGGCACCGGCGTGCTGACGATCGGCGCGCTGCTCGGCATGGCCGCCCATATCGAGGGCAAGGCCAGCATGATCCTCGACATGTCCGGCCTTGCGCAGAAGGGCGGCGCGGTGCTCAGCCACGTCCGGCTTTCCGAGCACACGGCCGACGTCACCTGTTCGCGCATCGTCACCGGCACGGCCGATCTCGTGCTCGCGGCGGACGAGGTCGTAGCAGTGTCGAAGGACATGGTCACGCTCTGCGAGGCCGCCCGCACCGTCGGGATCATCAACAGCCACGTCATTCCGACCGCGGACTTCATTCTCAACCGCGACTTCAACTTCCAGACCCGCAAGCTCAATTCCGTGCTGGAGACGGAGCTGAAGAAAGAGTCGTCCTTCTTCGATTTCACCACGCCCGCCGAAGCGCTGCTCGGCGACTCCATCGCCACCAACATCATGATGCTCGGCTATGCCTATCAGCGCGGCCTGCTGCCGCTGTCGGCGAAGGCGATCGAACAGGCGATCGAGGTCAACGGCGTCGCGATCAAGATGAACACGCAGGGCTTCCGGCTCGGCCGTCTCGCTGCCGTCGATCCCGCCAGGTTCAAGGCGCTGATGAAGGACCACGACGACGTCGTGCCGGCCAAGACGCTGGATGCGATGACGCTGGATGAGATCATCACCCACCGCATGGGCATGCTGACCGCTTACCAGAGCTCGCGGCTGGCAAAACGCTACCGCAAGCTGGTCGACCAGGTGCGCGATGCCGCCGTCAACGGCGGCTATGGCGAGGCGCTGCCGCGCGCGGTTGCGATCAACTACGCCAAACTGCTCGCCTACAAGGACGAGTACGAGGTGGCGCGGCTC